>JAZQZA010000109.1:0-30552 GCA_045633765.1 Tidjanibacter sp.
AGAAGTTTGAGGAGAGCGTTCGTGGCACTCTTGCGGAGGTTAAAGAGCACTTCGAACACAGTGCACCCAAGGGTGAGTTCGTTATTGTCGTTGAGGGCCTTTCTGCTCGCCGTGCAGCCGGCGACGAGGAGGAAGAGTAAAATATAATTGAGAGCAATATGAGTAGCGAAGAAGAGTACATCAAAAACGATATGGGGACCCCCAATCCGCAAGAGGAGTCAAATACAGAGAGTAGCACCTCGGAGGAAACTGCAACGACCCCGAAGGCCAAATTATCCGGTGTGACACTGCGTCTGTGGCTCAATCTGCGCAGTTTTATGCGTGGCAGGTTTGATCTCAGGGGTGATAGCGCCTCGCAGCAGAGTGTTGTTGAGGAGGTTCGCAAGGGCATCGACTTCAGGGGCACCAATCTGTGGGTACTGATGTTCGCGGTCTTTATTGCCTCTTTGGGTTTGAATGTGAATTCCACGGCGGTAATCATCGGTGCGATGTTGATTTCGCCCCTTATGGGCCCAATTACGGGTATTGGTTTGTCGCTCGGAATCAATGACTTTGAGATGTTGAAGGTGGCTTGGCGCAACTTCCTGCTGATGGTGGTTGTAAGCCTTGTGACCAGCACATTCTTCTTTATGATTTCGCCCATCTCGGTAGCCCAGAGTGAGCTTCTGGCGCGCACAACCCCCACCACCTACGATGTGCTGATTGCCTTCTTTGGCGGTATGGCCGGTATGATTGCCCAGACTCGTAGGGACAGGGCAGTGACGGTGGTGTCGGGTGTGGCTATTGCTACCGCACTGATGCCCCCTTTGTGTACGGCGGGATATGGCATTGCCACCGCCAGCGCCCATTTCTTCTTTGGCGCTCTCTATCTCTTTACCATCAATGCCGTCTTTATTGCGGTGGCAACCTATCTTGTTGTTCTCTTCCTGCGCTATGAGAAGAAGACCATCTTGGACCCCGTAAGGCAAAAGAAGAACAATCGCTATGTGGCCATTGTTATTGCGCTTGTCGGCATCCCCAGCATTCTCTTTGGTGTGAATATTGTGCGTCGCACCTCATTTGAGGAAAGTGTCGACAGGTATGTGGCAAAGGTTTTCCAGTTCAAAAACACAATTTTGGTGGATTGCCAGAAGGAGTACCACTACGAGAAGAACAAATCGAGGGTTGTGGTGCGCCTTGTGGGTGAGCCCCTCTCGGAGGATGTCATCGACAATGCCCGTGCGCAGTTGGTAGACTACGGCCTCAATAAGACTGAACTTGAGGTGCGTCAGGCCGATAGGGATGAGCGTCTGGATATCGGCACACTCCAGAAGAGCTACGCCGAGATTATTGACGAGAAGAACTCGAAAATCAGGGAGCTTGAGAAAAAAATCAGCACCTTCACCCCTGCAGATACCCTCGCGGGTGAGGATATTTCTCGAGAGATTGCACTTGTGGCCGAGAATGTGGCCTCGGTGTCGATTTCCAAGCATACGACCTACACCAATGGTCAGAGGGGTGGTACGGAGGTGGTGGCCATCGTGAGTGCCGTCAATCCCGAATTGCCCATCGATGTTGAGAAAATCAGGGAGTGGCTTGTGGTGAGGACCAAGAACAGCAGTGTTAAGGTCGTAAGAGAGTAACGGAAGGATAATTGTTCTGGTGCGCTATGGCAGCAAAGAAGAGTGATATGAACTTTGGACAGAGGGTGGGGTACTACGCTCTGCTGGGGGTGTGTAAGCTTGTCGGCTATTTGCCCTATTGCGTGCTCTACTATCTGCTCGCCCCCTTCATCTATTTTGTCTTTTACAGACTCCTGCGCTATAGGGTGGGGGTTGTCAGGGGAAATATCGCCAATGCTTTCCCCGAGAAGAGCGAGAAGGAGAGGAGAGAGATTGAGCGTCGATTCTACCACCAACTCTCGGAGAATGTCGTCGATGTCATCGATATGACAAGTATGTCGCCTCGTGAACTCAAGAGGCGTATGCAGGTTGAGAATATGGAGCAGACCGATAGTGAGATTGGCTCAAGTAATTGGATTGCGGCTCTGGCTCACTATGGCGAGTGGGAATATTTCTCGGTCTATTCCATCGACCATCCCTATCCCAATATTGGTGTCTATCACCCCTTGAGCAGCAAGGTTATGGACCGCTTTATGCTCTATATCCGTCGCCGCTTCGGTATGGAGGTGGCACCTATGAACTCTTTGGCTCGCCCTGTGATGAAGAACCTGAGGAGTAAGACCCAGATGGCCCTCGGACTCATCGCCGACCAACGCCCCCGATGGGTGGAGAGCGACCGCGTGTGGCGAACATTTTTGAACCAACCGACACTCTTTTTTGGCGGCATCGGAAACTACGCCAAGAAGTTTGGTATGATGGTCTATACGCTTGATATTGAGAAGGTGAAGCCCTCGTGCTTTAAGTGCCGATTCATACAACTCTATGACGGCAAGGAGGATATCACCGAGCAACAGATTATGGACCGCTATGTGGCCTGCCTTGAGGAGCAGATTCGCCGTAGGCCCGAAATGTGGCTGTGGTCCCACCGTCGCTGGAAACATAAACCCCAAAATAGTGTTGTGAAATCCCAAGAGGAGGTTGCCTCTTCCGTCCCCAATGCTCAAAACTAAAGTTGTCATACTCAATTGGAATGGCGCCGACTATCTCTCGCGCTTTCTCCCGAAGGTTAAGGCCACTCTGCCCGAGTGGGCCGATGTTGTTGTGGCCGATAATGGCTCCACGGACCTCTCGGAGCAGGTGGTGCGTAGCGTTGGCGATGTTGAGTGGCTGCCGTTGGGTGAGAATTACGGCTTTGCAGAGGGCTACAATAGAGCCCTTGAGGGTATGGCTGGCGAGGTGTTTGTTCTTCTGAATAGCGATGTGGAGCCGCGTGAGGGGTGGCTAGAACCACTTGTTGAGAGGCTCGAGAGTAGCCCCGAGATTGCGGCTGTGCAACCCAAGATTCTCTCCTATGCCGACCCCACGAAGTTTGAGTATGCGGGTGCTGCGGGTGGTCATCTGGACCGCTATGGTTACCCCTTTTGCAGAGGTAGAATTATGGACTCTGTGGAGAAGGATAGTGGGCAGTACGATAGTGCCGAGCAGGTGTTTTGGGCAAGTGGTGCCTGTATGGCAGTTAAGGCCGAGGCTTGGCGTCGGGCAGGGGGGCTGGATGGCTCGTTCTTTGCCCATATGGAGGAGATTGACCTCTGCTGGAGGTTGCAGATTATGGGCCTTGAGGTGTGGGCCGAGCCGCGCAGCAGCGTACTTCACATTGGAGGTGGCACACTCCCCACAAACTCCCCGAGAAAGATATATCTCAACTTCAGGAATTCACTCCTTATGCTGCATAAATGCCTGCCCGAGAAGGGTAGGGGGCGACTGCGTTGTCGTCTGATGCTCGACTGGCTCTCCTGGGGTGTCTATGTGCTCTGTGGCAGATGGTCCTATGCCGGCAGTGTTTGGCGAGCCCACCGCGACTATCGCCGTATGCGGAGAGTTCTGGAGGAGCGCCGAGGTGAGTTGTGGCAAAAGGCTCTGGTGTCGGAACCTGCTACTATCTATCCTGGCTGGATTGTGTGGCAGAGATTTATAGGCAACGAAAGCTATTCGAACCTTTTTCCGAGGAAGGAAAATTAGCGGGTATATTTTGATTTTCACATTTAATGTGTATCTTTGCAACCGCTTACGGTAATGTAAGCGAGGATTGAGCCATGGTGTAATGGTAACACTGCAGATTTTGGTTCTGTCATTCTGAGTTCGAGTCTCGGTGGCTCAACACACGGCGAGCGGGTTTAGTGACCCGCTCGCTTTTTTTGTGCCAAAAGCAAGAGGCGCAGCGTACAACTCTCAATTATATTTTGTATATTTGTGAGTTCGGAAACTACTAATTAATCAAATATTCACTTAAAATCATCTATGCTATGAAAAAGATTCTGATGTTGTGTGCTGTCGTGATGGCACTATGTTCGTGTGGCGGAAACAAGAGTGTGAGTGTGCAACTCTCTGCTCCCGTGGATGGCACCGCTCCCCGTGTGGTAGTCTTTGAGTTCGATGGCGAGGGCAATCTCGTGGCTCCCCTGGAGCAACTCGTGGCTTTCAAGAAGAACTCCAAGTTGCGTGTCTATACCTTTGACCGCCATAAAGATGTCTATAGTGGTCGCGGTTACAAGGATGAGTATACCGAGACCTTCTACTTCGATGGCGAGAACCGTCTTGTGAAGTATGAGGCGACGCCCGACAACAAGGAGTATTTCATCGTGTATGGGGATGGTGGCCTTATTAAGGCATATTATAGCGACGCTATGAGTAACTATCTGCTCTATACCAACGAGAAAGGTGCAACCACCAAACAGTTCTGCACCAGGGATGACTCCGAGGCTGAGCGCTATAAATTCAACTATCAGAATATGCCCGACCCTCTGAGGTATGTATCCGAGAACTTCGCATACTGTATGGCCGATAAACTCAATATGCGCCAGCAGGCCTATGAAGCAAATGCAGACCTCACGAAGGCCCCCGTGCTGGAGTCGATTGTCTATGGCAACCGCCTGCAGGTACTCAGTGATGCCGACAAGAATGGTTGGATGCAGGTGAGGAACCTCTCCTCGGGTAGGGTTGGCTTTGTGATGACCGACTATGTTGTGCCCGAGAAGGACTACCTCCGTTTCCAGTCGGCCGTGACCCCCGCACTTCTCAAGCAGATGACCCAGTCGAGGGACCGCATTGTGCTCATCAAGTACCTCAAGCGCAACGGTATGATTGGCGCCCACGCCGACACCTACAACCCCTCGTGGACCAAGTATTTTGGCGACGGCAATAACTATGACCGTCTGCGTTTGTCGTATGTGAAGGTTATCTCCAACGGAGAGTGGTACTACCAGTGGAAATACCGCTATGGCATCGAGGGTGGCAGCCCCATCATTGTCACCTTCTGTCAGTATGAGGACACCTTTAAATAATAGTCACCCCATATAGGAATGAAAATATTTTATACGACAATATTGAGCCTTGTAGTACTTCTTGTGAGCCCCACGGTGGGCGCACAAGAGGCTGCAACGGTGACCACCAAACCCGCCTATGTTCACATCTCCAAGCAGGATATGATGCTCTATCTGTGTGACTCGCTTGGTGGCCACATTGCCGAGTATCCGATGGCGTGTGGTAGGAATGTGGGCGACAAACAGATGGTGGGAGATATGAAGACCCCCGAGGGTGTGTTTGAGGTGCAGCAGATTCAGGACGCATCGAGTTGGACCCACGACTTCAAAGATGGCAAGGGTGTGATTAAGAACGCCTATGGTCCTTGGTTTATCCGACTGCTGACCCCCGGTCATAGTGGTATCGGCATCCACGGTACCCACGCTCCCGAGTCCATCGGTACGCGCGCAACGGAGGGCTGTATGCGTCTGCACAATCAGAATGTTGCCAAGCTGAAACCCAATCTGAAGATTGGTATGCCCGTGATTATCACCTCCTCCGAAGCGGATATGAATGTGAACATCTCCTCGGGTAAGGATGCCCAAACACCTCTCTACCTGAAGGTGTCGAAGCAGGATATGAAACTCTATGTGATTAACTATCTGGGTAATGCCATTGCCGAGTTCCCCATTGCGTGTGGTACCTTCTATGGCAATAAGCGCAGTGCTGCGGATTTGCGCAAGACCCCCGAGGGATTCTTCAAGATTGCCTCCATTGAGGATTCCTCCTCGTGGCTTGCTCCCGAGGGTGACGAGCGTGGTTCCTATGGTCCCAAGTATGTTCGCATCGGCACCAAGGGTTTCAACGGTATTGGTATCTATGGAAGCGACAATAAGCAGCTCTTTGAGGAGAATGGTGCTCGTACAACCGATGGTAACATTGTGTTGAGCAGCAAAGACTTCAAGGCTTTGGAGGGCTATTTGAGGGTTGGAATGTCAATCCACATCATCCCCTCGGAGACCGATTTGAGAGTTAATCGATCCAAATAGAGGAGAGAGTACCTTAATAAAAAAGAAGTGTGATACCAAATCTTGGGTATCACACTTCTTTTTTTGTTTGTTATCTTTCCGCTTAGAAAATCGACTCTTTGGTTTCGGAGGTGAATAGTTCGAGTGCCTTGAGGCCCATCACCGAATTGCCCTTGGCGTTGAGTCGGGGGCTCCAGACGGCCACCGAGTAGAGTAGTGGGTGGATGGCCACAATGCCACCGCCTACGCCGCTCTTGCCGGGCAGACCTACAAGGTAGCTGAACTCGCCGGCCTCGTCGTAGAAACCGCAGGTCTGCATAATGGCATTGATTCGCTTCACCTGCGAGGAGGTGAGGAAGAAGCCTGCGTAGTCGAACTTGCGACGGTGGTTGGCGAAGGCAAGGAATGCTTTGGCGAGCTCGTTGCAACTCATCTCCACGGAGCACATCAGGAAGTAGAACTGAAGTACTCGCTCGATGTCGTTATCGATGTTATTGTTGTACTTCAGCAGATTGACAATGGCGGCGTTGAGATAGCCGTTTTCGCGCTCCGAGGCGGCCACCTGCCTGTTGAAATCGATGGTGTCGTTTTTGGCAATGGCGCGCACAAAACCGAGAAAGTCCTCCTCGGGATTCTCAAGGTGGGAGAGGAGAATGTCGGCCATCACGATTGCACCCGAATTGAGGAAGGGATTGCGGGGAATACCCTTTTCGATTTCGAGCTGGAAGAGCGAGTTGAAGGCCGTGCCCGAGGGCTCCTTGCCAATCCTTGTCCAGAGGTCGTCACCCTTGAGCGATAGACACATAGCCAAAGCAAACACCTTGGAGATACTCTGGATGGAGAACCTCACATCGGATTGCTCGATGGCAGCTTTCTCGCCGTAAATGGTGCGGATGCACATACCGAATTGGTCGGGGTTAATCTTCGCCAACTCGGGAATGTAGGTGGCTTGTTTGCCCTCCTTTGCGTAGGGCAGAATCTCCTTGTAGATATTCTCGATTATCTGTTGATAGTCCATTGTTGCTGGGTTTGAGTGGTAAAAAAATGGCAGAAATCCTCCTGCCATTCTTTATTAGTATTCATCCTCGTTAAAGAGGAAATCCTCTTTGCTGGGGTAGTCGGGCCATACATCCTCGATGCTCTCGTAAACATCGCCCTCGTCCTCAATCTCCTCAAGGTTCTCGATAACCTCCAGAGGAAGACCGGTGCGCACTGCGTAGTCGATAAGTTCATCTTTGGTTGCGGGCCAGGGAGCGTCCTCCAGTTTCGATGCCAATTCAAGTGTCCAATACATAAAACTTTGGTTTTTAGTCGGTTATGTTATTTTTGTCTTATATTCGGTCCGCAAAAATATAAAAAAAACATTTAACCGCAATACTTTGCCTATTTTCTCCATACTTTTTCTTCCACCCCCAACTCCTTGGCGCTCCAGCGCGAGAGTGTGTAGAGAAGGTCCGAGAGGCGATTGATGTACCTAACAAGCGGCTCCTCAATGGGGTAGAGGGCAGCTGCCGAGAGTATGCGTCGTTCGGCCCTGCGGCATACGGTGCGGCAGATGTGACTTTGGGAGATGACACGGTGGCCACCGGGGATTGTGAATCCGCCGAAGGGTGGGAGTTCCTCGGTGAGCTGGTCGATGAGTCTCTCAAGGCTCTCAACCATCTCCGGCGTGACTTTATCGATGGTACCCTTGAAACTCTCCGAGAGGGCGAGTTGTGCCTCTACCGTCATCAGTTCCACGGCAATCCCGTCGAGCACCTCGACCATTGTGGAGAGTCCCTCCTCGGCCGCAAAGTCTGTCAGCAGGGCTATGTGTGCGCCGAGCTCATCGACGGTGCCATAGGCCTCCACTCTGGGGTCGTCTTTGGCCACGCGCTCACCGCCAATAAGGGCTGTTGTGCCTTTGTCGCCGCTGCGGGTGTAGATTCGTGTCATAGTGTTAATATTCTATAGTACAATATGTTGCTTTAGTAGGTCGGGGCGCCTGAAAAGGAGCGACAGGGTGGTCTTCGACGCGCTCATCGAGTTGTGCTGCTCAATGAGTCCTTTGCAGTACCTTCTGCGTGAGGGCTTCCTCCAGGGGTGTATCACGCAGAGGAGCGAGTTGCTGTTCTGGCAGTTGTGGGATGCCATCTGTGCGAGAAACTCCTCGGAGGCTCGTGGGGTTGCAATGGCCATAGCTCCTTCGGCGGGCGGAGTATCTATGCTCCAGGTGGCATAGTCGCCCATCGAGTAGAGGTTTTGGAGCCTTGTGGCGGTGCGTCGCCCGACTCCTACCTCTCGCAGTTTATCGTAGAGCTCGCAGTCTGTACCCTTAATCCTTCGTGGCATCATCGCCTCTCGCACCACGCGATAGAGCATTGGGGAGTGTACCCCAAAGCCGGCGCGGTGACGGAGGTGTTCTTCGAGCCACATAGCCTTATCTTTACTTTTGTGACTACAACATCACATCTTTGCTCTTGCGCAACTGACCTGCAAGGCGACCTGTCGAGAAGGCAATCTGAAGGTTGTAGCCACCGGTGTTGGCGTCGATGTCCATCAGCTCGCCCGCAAAGTAGAGTCCTTCGACCTTGCGCGACTGCATAGTGTGGGGGTCAATCTCGCTGAGCTCCACACCTCCGGCGGTGACGATAGCCTCCTCGAAGGGGCGGTAGTCCGAGATGGGGAGCACGAAGTGCTTGAGGGCCTCCACAAGACGCTCGATTTTCTCATCCTTAAGCTCGCCCATAGAGTGTTTGGCGTGCGCACCACAGGCCTTGGCCATAGGTACCACCAACTCGCGGGGCATAATCTTGCGGAGCAGTTCGCCGACGGTGAGCGTTGCGGGCTGCTCGCCAATCTCGCGGAGTATCCTCTCCCTGAGCTCGTCGCGGTCCATTGCGGGCTTGAGGTCCACAACAACCTCCACCCTCTTCTCGTCGATGAGTGCATCGACTGCCTTGCGGCTCATACGGAGGATGATGGCACCCTCCACTCCGCGCTTGGAGAAGAACATCTCGCCGAACTCGCTCTGCACCACCTGGCCATCCACCACCAAGTCGGCGTGGATGTTCTTAAGCAAGAGTCCTGCCATAAATTTGGCCTCCTCGTAGGAGGTTTCGAGGGGTACGAGTGAGGGACGGATGGGGGTGATTTCGTGGCCCATATCGTGTGCAATGCGATAGCCGTCGCCTGTGGAGCCTGTTGCGGGGTAGGATGCACCGCCCGTAGCAAGAATCACAGTGGGGGTTTCCACCTTGCGCTGGAAGCCGCGAGCATTGCGATAGGTGACGCTGCGCACCTTGCCGGCGATGACATTCACGCTCTCCACCTTGGCGTTGCACTCAATCATTACACCCTCCTCGCGGCACCAATCAACCAGTGCTTGTGCAATGTCCCAAGCCTTGCCGCTGGAGGGGAAGACACGACCTCCGCGCTCGGTCTCGAGTTTGACGCCCTTGCGCTCCATAAAGCGTATGAGGTTGCGGTTGTTGAACTGTGTGTAGGCATAGGTGAAGAATCCTGCGCCGTTTTGTACCTTGGCGAGGAACTCCTCATCGGTGCAGACATTCGTAAGGTTGCAACGGCCCTTGCCGGTGATGCGTACCTTGCGTCCGGTTTTCTCCATTTTTTCGAGCAACAACACCTTGTTGCCATTCACTGCGGCCGTACCTGCGGCCATTAGTCCTGCGGCACCGCCGCCCACGACTACGACATTATACTCCTTTTGTTCCATAATTGCCACAAAAATACCTATAATTATTGAGAATTGAAAATCGCCAAAGGAGATAATTCTTCGCCATCGTAGTTGGGCACACATTTTGAGGCGATGGGTGGGTATGAGAATGTCCACTTTGCTTAAAGATGTGTTCCGTAGGGAGCCAATCGCCTCGAATCCCAAAATAAATGCTCATCCCATAGAGTTATTGAGGCAAAATACCGCAAATAAGATTAACAAAATGGGAACAGAAAAGGCAATCAGGATTCAAACCTCCATTCTCAACGGCGTGGAGAAAAAGGCGCTTGTGTGGCTTGCCGAGCGACAACCGGGGTGGGTAACCTCCGACCTAATGACCTATGTGGGAGTGGTCGGTGCGCTCATCTGTGGTCTGGGATTTGCACTCTCCAGCCTGGATATAGCCTGGCTGTGGCTCTCCTCTGTGGGGCTTGTGATAAATTGGTATGGCGACTCGCTGGATGGAACTCTGGCAAGGGTGAGGGGCACCCAACGCCCCAAGTATGGTTTCTTTATTGACCACTCCATTGACGCCATAACTATTACGATGATGTGTGTCGGAGCGGGCCTTTCGCCACTGCTGCGCCTCGATGTGGCACTCTGCGTGCTTGTGGCCTACCTCATAATCTCGGTCTATACTTATGTCTGTACGATTGTGACCAATAAGATGAGGCTGACATACGGCAAACTTGGCCCGACGGAGTTCCGACTCATTGTCATCTGTCTCAATACGCTCTTCATCTACACCCCTTGGCAGCACCTGCGATACACCATTGCGGGCCAGCAATTTGGACTCTTTGATATTGTGGCGACAGTGGTGGTTGCCCTCATAGCCATCCTGTGGCTGATTCAATGGCTTCGCGACCGCAGAGAACTCTCACAGTTGGACCCCTTGAGGAAGTTTTGCCCCAAGGATTGATAGGATAGGCGGGGGGCTCTGCTCCCTCTGTTTTCGCACTAACTCACACTAATAGAAACAACTCGGCGTGTTTGGCAGGTATTTCAAATTTATGTTTAGCAGGGCTATAGGTACGGGCGTAGATACGCTGGTGCTATGGCTCCTCTCGCGTCATATTTTCCCCGGAAACTATTGGACGACCTATCTGCTCTCGCCCTTTATCTCTTTTGAGGTGGCGGTGATGAGCAACTTTCTGCTCTCCTACTTCTGGATATGGAGTAGTAGGGTGCAGGAGAAAAATGGGCGTTCGTTCTGGCGCCACTTCCTCGGATTCAACATCTCTTCATTGGTTGGCTTCGGCGTGAAAATGCTCTTTCTGCTTATGTTTGAGAGGTTGTTCGGATGGAGCGTTGTGGTCTGCAACCTTGTGGCTCTGTGCATCTCGGGCGGACTCAACTTTTTACTCTCCGATACGATGGTGTTTCGTGGCCACTTGCCACGCCCCTCTCACGAGCTCCTGTCGCTGGAGGAGGTCGCCACCGTTTCGCCTCTGTTTCGTGGGCGCCCAGGAAGAAGGTTTGCCCGATTTGTGATGAGAATGTGTGCCATTGACAGACTTAATATCCTCTATGATAGTATTTTCGACAAGGAGGGGCCTGCGGCTGCACATAAGGCTCTGCAAAATATCGGTTGTCGCTACTTTGTGGGCAATCCCGAACGCCTCGGGGAGTTGCCTGATGGGGCATTTATCACAATTAGTAACCACCCCTACGGCGGACTCGACGGTGTGATACTGCTCGATATGATTGGTCGCCGCCGAGAGGACCTGAAGATTATGGTCAATAAGATTCTCGCCCGCATTGAGCCGATGAGGAATCACTTTATTGCCGTTACACCAACACTATCCCAGAGGGTGGAGGCCGACGCCACAACCATCGCGGGCATACGAACTGCCCTTGGCCACCTTCGCTCTGGCCACCCGCTGGCACTGTTCCCCTCGGGTGCAGTTTCGGATCTTCATCTGCTCCGAGGGGAAGTTGCCGACCGAGAGTGGCAAGAGGGGGTTGTAAGGCTCATACAAAAGGCGAAGGTGCCCATTGTTCCCATCCATTTTGAGGGGCGCAACTCGCTCTTCTACTACCTGTTGGGGGTCTTGGATTGGCGTGTAAGGCTCCTGAGACTGCCGCGCGAGGTGCTCAATAAACACCGAGGACGCCATCGGGTGAATATAGGGGCCACAATAACCGTTGCCGAGCAGCAGGCTGCCGGCTCCGAGAAGGCTCTCTCGGAGCTACTGCGCCAGAGGGTTTATGGGATGCCACAGGCTAAAGAGTATAGCCAGGTGGAGGAGTTGATTCGTGGGTGAATGTCGTAGATTCTGCGTGGCTAATTGGTTGTGTGGTAGAGGTGTATGTGTTGTAATTTGGATTTTGGGAATGGCTGTAAAAATGAATTTCGAGTATTGAGAAACAATTAAGCTCACTACCTTTGCAGTGGAAAAATTCCCAAAGAATTGTTAAATGTTTTTTAAGGTTTAGAAATGAAAAAGATTATCGCAACACTCGCAGTAGTATTTATGGGTATTATGGCCCTCTCTGCACAGAGTCAGTTTGTAGGCAAGTGGACCACCATCGATGATAAAACCAATAAGCCTGCAGGTCTTGTGGAGATATATCAGGGTACCGATGGCCTCTATTATGGCAAACTTGTTGATACCTATGGCCCCGACAAGAGTTCTGTTGGTACAATGATTGTTAAAGGTATGAGCTACAAGGATGGCAAACTTGTGGGTGGTAAGGTCTATGATCCCGAGTCGGAGAAGACATACTATTGCACTATTAAGTACGATGCAGCCAAGAAGGAGCTCAATCTGAGGGGCTCGCTCGACAAGAAGGGTCTTCTGGGCCGCACGCAGACTTGGAAGAAGAAATAATTTGCACACACACTCTCATTCAATACATAACAAACGCGAGTTCGGGTACTGAGTTGGTCTCAACGCCCGAACTTTTTTTGTGTCTAAAACGAGAGTGCGAGGGTGTGAAAAAAATTATTATATCAAAGGTAGCACAAAAATCTAAATCTACAAGAGATTAGTGATTTGGTTGTCAATACAGTTGTAACTCTTGAAATCATCCAGAATTTGTGGTGTTTTTGTGAGGTGGAAGCTCTATTAAATTATTTAGCTTGGGAATTTGGAATTGTTACACCTTTGATATAATAATTATTTATAATACCCGAGTATGGCATGGGAACTATGAACAATAAGGGTGAGGGGGCGTAGGCTTATACTTAAGCCATCCCCCAAAACAATGTTGTTGTTCGTTTTGCAAAAAGTTTTTTCTATATTTGTGGTGTCGAAAGGCTTAATGCCCGTAGATGAACATATTTGAAAGTGTTGTCGCACTGTCCGAGATAAGAAATCTGGAAAATTTCACGAAGTAAGGGCAACGAATAGCACTCATATCTTGTGTAGTTGTGTGGCTATGCACGTTTTGTGCATATACCTCATACTATCCAAGTGTGGGGTATAGCATCGTTTATTTACTTCGGGTATTCCAGAGCCTCTTATCTAATAGACGAAATCAACTCCACACTTTCTTTTTTTTACCCTGCCATTGGGGTTGTGGCAGAATAAATCATTTATTATATGTCAAGTGTTACTAAAATTTTAGAGGAAAGAGCCCTTTCTGTAATAAACACCTTGGAATCACATTTCTCTTCAAGGGATTTTATTTGGGGGTTTATGACGGCTTACGAGGAAGAGTATGTTGAACTTATCGTTGAAAGATTCCAACAATCAGAAGAGGGTCATAAGGGTATTATCAAGGAACTCCATCAACAAATTGGCAAATATCTTTCAAACAACGCAGCCCAATTAGCCATTGAAAAGGATTTGGAGTTGGGGAAAGAAGAGAGTATTAGTCCATTTGGTAAGGTATCTTCAACCCAATGTTGGCGCAAGTTGTAAAATTATCCCAGCAAAAAGAACCGCACATTTAGTATTTGCTATTAACCATAAAACTTGTTCTTTATGAAACGCTTTTTTATCAATTTAATGATGATGGTTTTTGTCCCAATTTCATTATTGGCGCAAGACCCCAAGTTAAACCCCCTAAATTATAGTGGTAAAATGTATGTTTCCTCAATGGAAATTATATCGACACCTCGATATGTATCATATGGAGATCACGCCATACTTAGTACCGAGTTGTCAGTGCCAGCCGTGGAAGAAACTCCTGTGGTGATGGATTTTGTGAATAATATGATAAATTTTCCTCCTACTAGTACAATACAAGTTAAGAATGTGGAGGCAAAAACATATTACGAAGGATTGGTGGAAACGGTTGTAATCTCTATGAGAGATGTTGAAAACAATAGTCTTGTTGAGTTGGTATGGCCAGAGTTGGGTTCTCCATATTTGATGATGAGTGGACAAGGCGAGGACGGTGATGTGTCCGTTGTAAAATTCAATCTTGCTAAAACACATACAATGCCTTCCGAAGAGGCTTTGTTAGAAATGCTCTTAGGGGTTTTCTAAAAGCCATTATGTGGTTTGTAAATCCATTTTGATATAATAATAGAAAAAAAATAGAGAGGTGGAGTTATTTCCGCCTCTCTATATGTTTTCTATGGTCGATGATATTACCCCTCGGCGAGGGCTTGGATTTGGGACAAGGAGATTGCCCTGAAGTCGTCGATAATCATATCAGGCTCTGCCTGGGCGAGTTGCTCGAGGGTGTGGGTGGAGGTGAGTGTGATGACCTTCATACCCGCTGCACGGGCAGCCTTGACGCCCGAAATGGCGTCCTCAAAGACCAGGCACTCCTCTGGCTTTAGGCCAAGCCTCTCGGCTGCGGTGAGGAATATCTCCGGGTCGGGTTTGCAGCGAGTGACCATATCGCCACTGATGAGCACCTGGAAATAGGGGGCGATGTTGCACTTTTCGAGCACAAACTCAACATTCACCCTTGGTCCCGACGAGCCCACAGCTGAGCGGATGGAACCCTCGGCAAGGCTTCGCAAAAGTTCGTGCAAGCCCTCTGTGGGGCGAATCTTCGGGGCGTAAATTTCACGATAGAGGGCCTCCTTCTCGGCGGCGAGAGCCTCCACACCTTTGGCCTCCACGAGCTCGCGAGGGAAGAGTGCGTTGATGATGTCGTCGTTGCCTCGGCCGTTCAGGTGGGAGAAGTCTACACCCTCTTCGGCCTTGAGATTATACCTCTCGGCCATTGCGGCAAAGGCCTCAAAGTGGACCGCCATATTGTTCACCAACACGCCGTCCATATCGAATATTACTCCTTTAATCATAGTATCTGGTGGTTTGTGGTGCAAATTTAAGCAAAATTGTTACCTTTGCGAAAAGGTTTGTTAGAAAAACAGAGAACAATGTCGGATATTCAGCTCCTTCCCGAGAAAACCGTTGAGCGACTCAGTGAGTATCGCCGCACCCTGCTACGCTGTCAGAAGCAGGGTATTACCCACATTTTTTCCCACGTGCTTGCCGGTATGCACGGTCTTACGGCAGTGCAGGTGCGTAGGGATTTGATGCTCATCGGCTTTTCGAGCGACACGAAGAAGGGTTACGATGTGAGTGTTTTGGCGGATTTCATCAGCGACATCCTCGATGCACCACAGCCTATGAACATTGGTGTTATCGGTATGGGCCACCTCGGTCAGGCTATCACCAAGTACTTCAATAGCAAAGGGTTGAATCTGCGAATTGTCGCTGCCTTCGATGTTGATAGCGCGAAGGTTGGCACGGTGATTGATGAGATTCCCTGCTTCTCGATGGAGGAGTTTGCTGCAAGGGTAGAGGAGTTGGATATTAACATCGTGATTCTCTCTTGCCCTACACGAGTTGCAGAGGATGTGGTGTTGCCCATCGTTAATGCGGGCATTAAGGGTGTGTTGAATTTCACCTCCAAGCCGCTCAATTTCCCTCTCGGAATTGTCGTTGAGAACTACGATATTACCACCCTTTTGGAGAAGGTTGCCTACTTCGTTAAGGAGCAAGAGGTGGCCGATATTTAACCCTAACACGCCCCGAGAGTTACTATGCGTCTGCACCACGGCTTCGACTCACTTCCCGCCATTGAAAACCCTGTTGTGACGATAGGGTCGTTTGATGGTGTACATCTGGGCCACGCGGCACTGCTTGGTGAGGTTGTGGCGGAGGCTCGCAGATGCAATGGAAGGAGTGTGGTTGTGACCTTCTCGCCCCACCCGAGAGAGGTCTTGCCCGGAGGTGGCGAGTTTCGCCTGCTGACCACTCTGGAGCGTAAAGCCCAACTGTTGGAGGCGCAGGGTGTGGATGAACTTGTCGTGGTGGAGTTTACAAGGGAGTTCGCAGCCCTCACTTCGGAGGAGTTCGTCAGGGACTTTCTGGTGGCAAAACTCGGAATGAGGAGTCTTGTTGTGGGCTACAACCACCGCTTCGGACACGATAGGGATGTGGCGGCCGACCACTTTGAGCAGCTCGGACAGAGATATAATTTCAAGGTCCATAGGGCCTTGGCTTTCACCTTTGAGGGGAGCAAAATTAGCTCCTCCGTAATACGCCGATTGTTGGAGAGCGGCGATGTGGCGGAGGCCGAAAGATTACTTGGACATAAGCTTTAGATTGATATGGATAACATCTTGTACGAAAAGGATATACAGTTGCGAGTTAGGTATAAGGAGACCGACCAGATGGGTGTGGTTCACCACTCCAATTATCCGGTCTATTATGAGTATGCCCGCACCGAATTGTTGCGCGAGAAGGGCTTTACCTATAAAATGATGGAGGAGGGCGGAGTGATGATGCCCGTCAGGGAGGTGGGTATGAAGTTTCTCACCCCTGCCAAGTACGATGATCTGCTCACCATCAAGGTCCTGATGCACCCCATTACGGGGGCTCGACTCCGCTTCGACCACGAGATTCGCAACCAGGCGGGAGATTTGGTCAATACGGGCTTTGTGGAGCTGGTCTTCGTGAATGCCACCACTCGTCGCCCCTGTCACGCCCCCGAGTGGTTCCGTAATCTTTTCGAGCAGAAGTAGGAGAAGAGCGTTTGTCGCAGAGGCCAATCTGCGCATTTTGACCCTCGAAAGTTTCTATGCCGAAAACCTCGCACCTTCCCTGCGGGGTTTTTGCTTTTGTGGTGTCGGGCCGTCTTGTGGAAAATATTTTCCACTCCCAATTTTCCATTTTTCAAAATTCCGTTGTATCTTTGTGGCCGAAATAAAATAAGCGTTCTACACTATGTTTAGCAGAAGATTTTTGAGAATCAAGGTCGTTAAAGCAATCTATGCGCACCTGACCTGTGCGGATGAGTCTATCGCCATCGAGGAGCGTAACCTCCTGAAAGGAATTGACAAGGCCTATGACCTTTATCCCTACATTCTCTCGCTGATTGTAGATGTTAAGCGCTATGCCGAAGAGCGCATCGAGATAGGCCTCAATAAACACCTTCCCACACACGAGGACCTCAATCCCAATCGTAAGTTTGTAAGCAACGAAGTTGTAGCCCGCATCGAGAACGATGAGGAGCTGGATAATATGCTTGTGAGCCGCAGGCTCGGCTGGGGCGCCTATCCCGAGGTGGTTAAACACCTCTACCAGAAGATGGTGGAGTCGGACTACTATGCCGAGTATATGGCCTCCGAGCGCAAGAGCTTTGCCGAGGATAGGAAGCTGGTGGAGGAGTTCTATCTCCAGACAGTACAGGATGACGAGATGCTCATCGCCTCGCTTGAGGAGAGCAGCATTATGTGGAGCGACGATTTGGACTTCATCCTTATTATGGTGTTGCGCACGTTGGCCGGTATGCGTAAGCAGGACGAGGCGCTCAGCCTCCTGCCACAGTACAAGAGCGACGACGATAAGGCCTTCGTCAAACGCCTTTTTGCTGCTGCAGCTGTCGGTTACGATGAGAATCTGAAAATTGTTGAGCAGTACACCAAGAACTGGGATGTGGAGCGCATCGCTCTGATGGATAATATCATTATGACCACCGCTATTGCCGAGATGGTTGGCTTCGATTCGATTCCTGTGAAGGTGTCGCTCGATGAGTATATCGAGATTGCCAAGTATTACAGCACACTCGGTAGCAGCACCTTCATCAATGGTATCTTGGATAAACTTTCGGGCGATATGCTTGCTGATGGCCGCATCGTTAAGCAGGGTAGGGGACTTGTTGAGTTCTAGTGATTTAGGTCGATGAAAAGTCCCTTTGGAGTAAATATTATAGCCAAATGCTGCCTCCTGTGTGTGGTGGCATTTGCTCTTTTTTGCACCTCGTGTGGTGGGCGCAGAGGAAGCACTGCGCAAGGGTCTTTGGAGTCATTTCAGAGCATCGATTTGGTCGATACACTGAGTGTGGATACCATCGACTTTGGCAGGGTGCGTAGCGGCGAGGTGCTTGTTCGCCCCTTGGCTTTGCGCAATAGTTCCCAGAGGCCCGTTGTGCTCATTACGACCAATACCTCTTGCGGATGTCTTGAGTTGGACTACCCCAAGGAGCCCGTGGTGGCAGGTGGGGCCGTAAAGGCGGAGATGACTTTTTTCTCCTCCGGCTACAATTATTTTCCCCCTCGCTCGTTTTTACTTGTGACCTCGGCGTCGATGAGCCCCAAAAAGTTGGTGGTTACGGCAACCATTGTGCAGTAAGATAGTGGCCGAAAGGTTGGGAAATGAAAAAATAAGAGTATCTTTGTACCTCTTGAGAGAAAGAAAAAATACTATAAATAATTAAAACCAAAGTAAATTATGAATTTTATGACTATTATGCTTCAGGATGCTGCGGCCGCTGCGGCTGCTGCTCAGGCTGGTCAGGGCTCGATGTGGAGCTCGTTGCTGATGATTGTTATGCTCTTTGTGGTGATGTACTTCTTTATGATTCGTCCCCAGAAAAAACAGCAGAAGGAGTTGGATAACTTCCGCAACGGCCTGGCTAAAGGTCAGAAGGTTGTTACCGCAGGTGGTATCTATGGCACCGTTAAGGAGATTCACGAGCGCGATATCCTTATGGAGGTTGATGGCAATGTTACTCTGCGTGTAGATAAGACCGCCATTATGCGTGACCCTCGTGCCTAATCGCTCAGAGCCTTATGGTATAAACAAAACCCCTGCCTTTCGAGGCAGGGGTTTCGTTTTTGCTATTGGGACAATCTCCGACTATCCGAAAATCTCCTTGAGGAAACGGCCGGTGTGGCTTTCGGGGTTTTCGGCAACTTGCTCGGGTGTGCCCTCGGCAATGACTCTGCCACCGGCTGCGCCACCCTCGGGTCCCATATCAATAATCCAGTCGGCGCACTTGATTACATCCAGATTGTGCTCAATGATAATAACGCTATTTCCTCTGTCGGCCAACTTGCGGAAGACTGCGAGCAGTTGGTTGATGTCCTCGAAGTGAAGACCCGTGGTGGGCTCGTCAAAGATATACAGTGCGTGGCCCGTGTCGCGTCCCGACAGCTCCGAGGCGAGTTTTATCCTCTGGCTCTCGCCGCCCGATAGGGTTGTGCAGCTCTGTCCCAACTTGAGGTAACCGAGTCCAACCTCCTGAATGGCACGCAGTTTTGAGTGTATTTTCGGTATGCTCTCAAAGAACTCCACAGCCTGATTGATGGTCATCGAGAGTACCTCGTCGATATTCTTTCCTTTGTATTTGACCTCGAGCGTTTCGCGGTTGTAGCGGTGGCCACCACACGCCTTGCAGGTGACATAGACATCCGGCAGGAAGTTCATTTCTATTGTCTGTACGCCTGCACCCTTGCACTCCTCACATCGGCCGCCCTTCACATTGAACGAGAAGCGTCCCGCTCCGAAACCTCTCACTTGTGCGTCTTGTGTCTTCTCGAAGAGTTTGCGGATGTCGGCAAAGACATTGGAGTAGGTTGCGGGGTTGCTTCGGGGGCTGCGACCAATGGGGCTCTGATCCACAACCACAAGTTTGTCTATATTCTCAACCCCCTCAATGGACTCGAAGGGTAGGGCTTGGTCGAATGAACGATAGAGGGTGCGGCTCAGGTGGGGACGGAGTGTCTCGTTTATGAGTGACGACTTGCCGCTGCCACTCACACCCGTAATGCAGACCATCATTCCCAAGGGAATCTGAGCGCTCACATCCTTGAGGTTGTTGCCCTTGGCGCCCACAATCTTGATGGTTTTGCCGTTGCCACGCCTGCGCTCTTTGGGCATCTCAATTTGACGCCTGTGGGCGAGGTAGTCGGCCGTTAGGGAGTTGGCCTTGAGTATCTCCTCAAAGGGTCCCTCCGCCACAACTTCGCCACCTTTGCGCCCCGCCAGCGGTCCCATATCGACAATCCAGTCGGCCGAGCGCATCATCTCCTCGTCGTGCTCCACGACAATCACCGAGTTGCCCTCATCGCGCAGATTTTTGAGCGAATCGATAAGTCGGCGGTTATCTCTTTGGTGGAGTCCGATGCTGGGTTCGTCGAGGATGTAGAGCACATTGACGAGCTTTGAGCCCACCTGTGTTGCAAGCCTTATGCGCTGACTCTCACCACCAGATAGACTGCGAGAGGGGCGGGAGAGTGAGAGGTAGCCAAGGCCCACATCGCACAAGAATCCCAAACGGTCGCTTATCTCCTTGAGAATCTCACGAGCGATGGCTCTCTCCTTTGTGGACATCTGCTCGGCAATGGTCCCAATCCACTCTTTGAGCTCCTCAATGCTCATATCCGACACCTCGGCGATGTTCTTGCCTCCAATGCGGAATTGCAGCGCCTCGGCTTTGAGTCTTGAGCCGCCGCAAACGCTACAAGGTTTGTGCTCAATGAATTGGCCGAGCCACTTGGCACCCGTACCTCGTGTGCCCTCCTCGGTGTTGCTCTCTATGAATTGGGTGATACCCTGCCAGGCAATCATTCTCACTCCGCTTGAGCCATAGAGGTTATAGACGGGTACAGGCTCGGCGTCGCCATTGATGATGGCCGAGAGAGCCTCCTCGGAGAGAGAGTCCACAGGGTCGTTGATGGTGAAATCGTAGCGATGACCGAGAGCCTCCATTACGCTCAAAAACCAACTTGTGCGCAACTTGGCAAGGGGTGCAATCGCACCATCGGCTATGCTTAAACTGCCGTCGGGCAGGAGTTTTTCTCTGTCGAATTGTGCCTCCTCTCCCAGGCCGCCACAGTGGGGACAGGCACCCTGTGGGGAGTTGAACGAGAAGGTGTAGGGGGCGGGCTCGTCGAACGAAACACCCGTGGTGGGGCACATCAGGTGGCGCGAATAGTAGCGTGCCGAGTCGGCAGCATAGTCATAGACCAGGATTGTGCCCTTGCCCTGACGCATAGCCTCTTTGAGGCTCTTCTGGAGTCGGTCGTGGCCGCTCTCGCCAACAATCATTCTATCCACAACAAGCTCAATGGTGTGGGTCTTGTAGCGGTCGAGTTTCATTCCCGAGGATATTTCCACCACCTGGCCATCTATCCTTGCGTGGAGGAATCCGCGTTTGAGGAAGCCCTCGAATAGTTCGCGATAGTGGCCCTTGCGCCCCTTGACTACGGGGGCCAAAAGGGCAATTTTGCGCCCTGCAAATCCCTCCTCGATGAGCGAGATTATCTGTTCGTCGGTGTAGTGGACCATCTCCTCACCCGTGATGGGCGAGTAGGCCTTTGAGGCGCGTGCGTAGAGCAGTCGCAGGAAGTCGTTAATCTCGGTGACGGTACCCACCGTTGAGCGAGGATTTTTGTTGGTGGTCTTCTGCTCAATGGCAACTACGGGGCTGAGGCCCTCGATTTTATCCACATCGGGGCGCTCCATAGTGCCCACAAACTGACGAGCATACGAGGAGAGTGTCTCCATATAGCGCCTCTGGCCCTCGGCATAGATGGTGTCGAAGGCGAGCGACGACTTGCCGCTGCCCGACAGACCTGTGACAACCACAAGGCTGTCGCGGGGTATCTCGAGGTCGATGTTTTTGAGGTTATTGACCCTTGCTCCTGTGATTACTATTTTCTCCTGCTCGTTCATTTGATTACTATCTTGTCTGCATCCTGCCAAGCCCTAAACTTCTCCCTGAAGGCGGTGATTTTCGAGGGTTCGATATCCACAATCTTCACACACTCCTCTTGGCCACAATCGGCCATCTTGCGCCCCATAAAATCGTAGGCTGCCGAATGACCACAGTAGGGGGTGGCGTCCTTGTCGGTGCCCACACGATTGACACCCACAACCCAAGCCTGATTCTCCACTGCTCTGGCGGGCAGGAGAGTATCCCAAGCCCCCGTGCGGCTTGCTGCCCACGAGGCCGAATAGACAATAAGGTCCACCTCGCCTGGCAGATAGCTCCACGCCGGGAATCGAAGGTCGTAGCATACCAGCGGAAGGATTCTCACTCCTTGCCACTCCACAATCACACGCTCCTTGCCGGCTGTGAAGCTACGCTCCTCGCCCGCAAAGGTGAATAGGTGGCGTTTGTCGTAGTGGAACACATCCCCATCGGGCAGCACCACATACATTCTGTTGTGATAGTTACCCCTCTCGGTGGCAGCAACCGTGCCGATGATGGCACAACGGCGCTCTGCGGAGAGTTTTTGCATCCATTTGAGGGTGGGGCCTCCTGTCGGCTCTGCCACCAGAGATGCCTCAATGGAGTAGCCTGTGGCAAACATCTCGGGAAGCACCACAAGGTCACACTCAACCCCCTCAAGCAGACGCTCAATGGTGGCGTAGTTCTCCTCGCGGCGGAGCCAAATGGTGTCGAATTGTAGTAGTGCCAGCCTCATTGTTGATTTTATTTTCTACAAAAGTAACGATTTCTCGCGACAAAGCCCTATTTTTGCAGAAATTTTATGACAATAGGAAAATAGTTTTTTTCATACTAATAACTTGTTATGCTTACTGCTGGAGAATATCAGTCGCTTCGAATTAGCCGCATTGCCGCCCCGGGCATCTATCTTGTCGATGATGAGGGTGTAGAGGTGTTGCTCCCGAATCGCTATGTGTCGCTTTCGGACCACGTGGGCGACTTGGTGGAGGTGTTCATCTACCACGATTCGGAGAATAGGCTCATTGCCACCCGCGAGAAACCCTTGGCAACGGTGGGTGAGGCAGCCGTTCTGGAGGCGGTGGATAGGAATGCCCACGGCGTTTTTCTTTCGTGGGGTATCACTGCCAAGGACCTTTTTATGCCCAATCGAAATGTGCCTTATGAAGTGCAGATGGGCGGCCGCTACTTGGTTTTCCTCTATCGTGACGAGCTGACGGGTAGGGTGGTTGCTACCACCAAACTCAATAAATATGTCTCCAATGCGGAGATTACGGTGCGTCCTCGTGAGCAGGTCGATATCCTGGTGGCCCGCAAGATGGAGATGGGCTACCGTGTGGTGATTAACAACCGCCATTGGGGTATGATTTACAATAATCAGATTTTTAGCCCTATAAAGGTGGGTGATAGGCTTACGGGCTATGTCCACCGCATAAGCGACGAGGGGCGCATTGATGTAATGCTCCAGCAGGAGGGCCGCGAGATGCGCGATAGCGCTTCGGTCAAACTCCTTGAGTTGCTTGCCAGCCACAAGGGCACCCTTCCTCTGGGCGATAAATCCTCGCCCGAGGAGATTGCCTCCCTCACGGGCCTCAGCAAGAAGAGCTTTAAGAGGGCTGTTGGCGCACTCTATAAGGAGCGCCGCATAACCCTTACGGACACCACCATAACCCTCAATCGTTAGACCCTATGGGAGTACCTCAAACCGCCGAGCGCGTGTCGCAACGCGACGCCTCCGATAATTATGTATTCCAACGCTCGCTGTTGGCCTATGTCTATGCCGCAGGGAGAGTGTCGGGGCGTGTGCTCGAGATTGGTACGGGTAGCGGCTATGGTATTGAGAAGATAGCCCCTGTGGTAGAGAGTTTTACGACTATTGATAAGCATATTCCCGCCCCGGAATTGTTGGAGGGCTACGACAATGTGGAGTTTCGCCAGATGAGTGTGCCACCTCTGGAGGGCATAGCCGACCAGAGCCTCGATTGCGTCATCTCGTTTCAGGTTATTGAGCACATCAAGCACGATGGGGAGTTCGTCAGAGAGGTCCACCGTGTGCTGAAAAAGGGGGGAATATTTGTTGTCTCGACCCCCAATAGGCCAATGTCGCTCACCCGCAATCCGTGGCATATAAGGGAGTATTCTGCCGAGGAGTTCTCGACTCTGCTGGGCGGAGTATTCGAGAGTGTAGAGCCAATGGGCGTGGAGGGTAATGAGAAGGTGTGGAAGTACTATGAGAAAAACCGCGAGGGTGTCAGGCGCATCACACGATTCGACCCCCTTGGATTGCAGTATCGCTTGCCGAGATGGATGCTCCAAATACCCTATGACCTGCTCAATAGGCTCAACCGCAAGAAGTTACTGCGAGAAAATACCATCCTTACGACGGGTATTACGATGCAAGACTACGCTGTTGTCCCCGTTCACGATAGGTGTTTCGATTTGATATATGTAGCCACAAAATAAGAGCGCAGACCACTGCGCCCTTATTTTTTTACCGCCTTACTTGATGTGCAAGGCCTCTCGGGCTATTTGGTCAGGTCCCAATAGGGAGCGGCGCAACCGCGCAGCATACCATCAACCAATAGCTCGTCGAGCTTTGAGTAGAAGGCGTCCCAGACGAACTGCTGAATGGAGCCGTAGTTGCGATTGACATTCTCGGCAAAACACCGGTAGAAATCCTCCAGATGACTACCATCAAGCCCTTTGGGGAGATAGCCCTCGGCCACAAGGAAGGAGTAGGGGAATATGTGGCGCATCTTCTCGGGTGAAGCCTTAATCTCGGTTACGATGGTGGCAAGCAGTATGACCTCCACGCTGTCGCCCATCATAGGCATTTCGATAAACTCCTCATAAATGGGGTATTGCTCCTCGATCATATCGGCCACCTGGCTCCGAAAGAGCATAAATTCCTCCTCGGGGAGGTTGTTCAGATAGACAATCTCGCGCCAGTCGCGGAGCATTTCGCGTGTGGCTTGTCGCTCCTCTTCGCTCCATTGTTGCTTGCTGGAGCAGGAGGTGAGGCTCGTCAGGAGTAGCAGGGTTGCAGCCGAAAGGAGAAGGGCTGCACGGAGAGAAATAGTCTTCATAGTCGTAAGCGTTTAGTTCAACACCCCGAGAGTGTATCAACAATCGCGCCACTAATCACTTTCTCCGCCTGTGGGAGCCGAAATAGATACTCTTGTGCCCCTATCCGCTTTGGCGGAATGGCAAAAAAATGCTCGGCAGGATTCCTTTGGGGATGAATCCTGCCGAGTCGTTGCTAAACCTAAACTAATGTTATGAGAATACGCCGGCTATTAATTTTACACTTCTCATTCTTACGGCGCCGGCAACCGCATTATTTGTCCTTCGATGGGCAAAGCACCACTTTGCAGTGGGCGTTCCCACTTGGGTAGAGCAAAGTCTATCTCCGCAGTGGGCGTTCCCACTATTTGAAGTAGCGGTTGTAAAGACCCTCGAAGCCTTTGCCGTGGCGAGCCTCGTCTTTGGCCATCTCGTGTACGGTGTCGTGGATAGCGTCGAGGTTGTGCTGCTTGGCGAGGGTTGCGATGTGCTTCTTACCGTCGCAAGCACCGTGCTCTGCCATCATTCGTTTGTAGAGGTTGGTCTTGGTGTCCCAAACTACCTCGCCGATGAGCTCTGCAAATTTGGCTGCGTGCTCTGCCTCCTCCCAAGCGTAGCGCTTGAAGGCCTCTGCTACCTCGGGATAGCCCTCGCGGTCGGCCTGACGCGACATTGCAAGGTACATACCCACCTCGGTGCACTCACCCATAAAGTGGTCCTGCAAACCCTTCCAAATCTCCTCGGGGCAACCCTGAGCTACGCCCAGACGGTGCTCATCGGAGAATACGAGCGACTCGTTGCTCTCTGCCATCTCCTCAAATTTCTCGGGACCAACTTTGCAAAGGGGGCACTGCTCGGGAGCTGCCTCACCCTCGTGAATGTAACCACATACGGTACAACGGAATTTTTTCATAGTAGTAATTGTGTGTTTGATTTGTTATTGTTTAATTGTTTTGTCTTTGTGTAATATATAGTTGTGTTGGGGTCAATTTTGCTCCTTGTTGCAGTCTGCGCAAATGCCCTTGTAGTAGAGCTGTGTGTCTGTTATGACAGCAGCATTGCGCGGGGTGTTGCGCTCTACAAACTCGGTGCTGTCCAGCTCCACATCGAAGACCTTGCCGCAGCGAGTGCAGAGGAAGTGGGCGTGGGGATGGGTGAAGCCGTCGAAGTGGGCTGTGATACCATCCATCACCAGCACAAGGATTGCACCGTGCTCGTGGAGCAGGTGGAGTGTGTTGTAGACGGTTGTTCGCGAGAGAGTGGGGATTTCGGGCGCAAGTGCCGAGTAAATCTCATCGACGGTTGGGTGTGTGCGGTGGGTGAGCAGATATTTCATCACTGCCACTCGTTGCACCGAAGGCCTTATGCCAAATTTCATCAGGTGTTCTCTTGCGGTTTTCATCGCCAATAGTTTTCGTTACTATTTTGTAATTAGTTCAAAACTGAATCCAATGCAAAGGTACGAACTTTTTTCATTTCTCCAAATATTTTCCACAAATTTTTCGATAAACCGTATAAGGGGACCAGTTTGCGGAGATATTACCTCGCCATGAGGCACGCGGGGAGCCTCAGGGCTAATATACAAATACCACCGTCGCAAGACACACCCCCGATTTTCAATTCTACCCATAACAATTTTTGCATTTATGGGGAATATTTGTTAACTTTGTAAGCATAGTAACTTTCCCAAATCAAATCTAAAGCGTTAATGCAATGAAACAACTACTATCCCTCTTGTCGCTAATGCTATTAGTAGCTGTGGGCACAACCAGCTGTACCCAAGGCAACAAACCATCTTCCAATGAGATTTGGTACACCACAAGAGATGGAAATATTGTGAAACCAAATTCAGAGGCCTTCGGTTCCAAAATCCTTTCCAACACCTATAGTAATGGTCAGGGAGTAATAATCGTCGAGGGTGATTGTATAGTCAAGATCGGTAAAGAGGCATTTAGTGGTTGTAGCAATCTTAATACCATCACCATTCCCGACGGCGTTACTTCTATTGGATATCATGCATTCGAGAATTGCTCCTCGCTGACAAGTATCACCATTCCCGACAGCGTCACTTCGATTGGTGAGGGCGCCTTTGCAGGTTGTCCAAATCTAAGTAGTTTTGCAGGTAAATTCGCCACTGCAGATGGCCGTTGTCTAATTGCTAACGGAAAATTAATAGCCACCGCTCCTTCAGGATTAACACGGTATTCAATTCCCGACAGCGTCACTTCGATTGGAGAGTATGCATTCTATAAATGCTCCTCGCTGATAAGCATCACCATTCCCGACAGCGTTACTTCGATTGGAGATTTTGCATTCTATGGTTGCACCTCGCTGACAAGCGTCACCATTCCCGACGGCGTTACTGAGATTGGAATTGCTGTATTCTATGAATGCACCTCGCTGACAAGCATCACCATTCCCGACAGCGTTACTTCGATTGGATCTTATGCATTCCGTGGTTGCACCTCGCTGACAAGCATCACTATTCCCGACGGCGTTACTGAGATTGGAGGTTATGCATTCAAGAATTGCACCTCGCTGACAAGCATCACCATTCCCGACAGCGTTACTTCGATTGGACAGGGTACATTCTCTGATTGCACCTCGCTGACAAGAGTTACTATCCCCGACAGCGTTTCTTCGATTGAATGGGGTGCATTCTTTGATTGCGAATCGCTGATAAAGGTGTATTGCAAGCCCACAACTCCGCCAAGCGGAGACGAATATATGTTCTATGACAACGCTTCGGGTCGCAAGATTTATGTGCCACGAGGTAGTGTTAATGCCTACAAAAATGCCGAAAATTGGCGCGCTTATGACGACGCTATTGTGGGTTACGACTTTTAGAAAATTGGCGGCAAATAGCGATTTTTAGATTGGCGGGCACAATGGTGTGCCCGCCTTTTTTACGCCCTACTGTCACAGCCGCCTCAGCCAAGCGGTTGGCAGTGGCACTCCCCACCACCGCCATCCCACGGCAGGTTGCGGGTATTGAAAAAGTATTATAATATCAAAGGTGTATCAATCCCAAATCCCCTAGGTTCGGGTGAAAAAATAACTTATCGGATAGCCCTCCACTCTTGTTGGGTAATATAGTAATCAATCTATTTTAACACCCGTGAGCGATAGGGCTACATCGGGGTGGTCGGTGGTGATGTAGTCCAGAGAGTGTTTTATCATCCAGCGCATAGTCCGTTTTTTGTTCACAGTCCACACGCCTGCCTCCAAGCCGAGCTCGTGGAGTCGGTCAACAAATCGAGGGGATTGCCTATAAAAGAGGTGAAAATAGCTGGCGCCTGAAAGATTCGAATCCTTAATCTCCTTGGCAGATAGGGCACCCGTAAGGGAGAGGAAGAGGACCTTTGCTTGGGGTGCTATGGTGGCAAACTCCACGCACGCATCCTTCGAGAAGCTGATATAGTCGGTGCGCCCTGCAAGCCCCATAGCCTCAATCATTGCCACGGATGCACGTACGGCCTTGCGCTCTTGCTCTTTGTTGTTGTGTGCTTTGAGCTCAAAGACGAGATGTAGCTCGGGGTACTCCTGTGCCACGCGCAGAAACTCCTCCAGGAGGGGCAACTCTTCGCCATTTTCAAGGCGGTGGTGCCTCATTTCTGCGAGTGTCAGTTCCTCAACTCTGCGCCCCTCGAAGGTTTCGTCGTGATAGAGGATGAGGTGGTCGTCGGCCGTAATCCACACATCGAATTCCGAGCCCCAGCACCCCAACTCCCCAGCTGCACGGAGCGAAGATATGGAGTTCTGGGCACAACCCTCGGCCTTCCAATAGCCCCTGTGTGCAATAACTTTGGGCTGCGCCACGAGTGCGGTGGTCGCCATACATAATGCTGCTACTATCAATAAAAATCGCCTCATACTCAAATTATTGTCAATTATTGTGTCACAAATATAACAATTCTACCTCAAACCCACACACCTTGTTTTCGGCGTACCGTAAAAATAGTTGAATTTTGTGCTACCATTAATATAATAATAGAGGCTACTCGCTTGCTGCAAGTAGCCTCTCTTTTATTGCTCGGTCGGGGTGAAGAGATTCGAACTCTCGGCCTCCAACTCCCGAAGCTGGCGCGCTAACCGGACTGCGCTACACCCCGAAACCCACTATCGTTGGAGCTTACCACTGCACTCCTGGATAGTTGGGCACGCAAAGATACACTTTTTTTCTGGTTTAGCACCAAAATTCAACTAAATCTGCAACAATCCCAACTTGCGGGCGATATCCCACTTTTTGGAGGAGTAGAACTCAATGAAGGGGCGCTCGAAGTGCTCCTCCCAGAGGGTACGGATATCCTCAAAGGTGTAGCTTTCGTCGAGGTCGGCGACCTGCTCCATAATGGCATAGAGGAACTCGGCCTCCTCGGCGGGGAGTTTTATCTCCTTGGTGGTGGAGGGGGTGTGGATAACCACGCCCTCGTCGGTGAGTTCGGGTGTGCCACCCACCCACACAATGCGTGCCTTGTCGTTGTAGATGCGGCATCCATCGGGCTTTATGAGGTGGTCCGTAATGAGCGAAGGGATAATAGTTGTGGTGGGGACCTTCGAGGAGAACCATTTGTGGACGGGGCGCTCCAAGCCGCTGCCCACAAGCCAATTGGCCAGCGATAGGTTCAATCCCTCACCAACCATATCCAGCGAGTAGCCCCTGTTTTCGGCAAAGGGCACCTCGTTGTTTGCGAAGGGGTTGGGTAGGCGGTCCTTGCGCCTTACGCCAAACTCCTCGGGTTGTTGTCCCGAGCGTGAGTGTACGGTCATTGCGTAGCGGTGCCAGAAGGCGGAGCCGATAAGCTCGGCACGGAACATCTGCCTTACAACCTCGGCTGCATCCACACTCTCCTGAAGTGTCTCGGTGGGGAGTCCATACATAAGATAGGTGTGGACCATAATGCCCGCATAGTAGAAGTTGCGCATTGCGAGGGTTGCCTGCTCAATGGTGATACCCTTGCCAATCATCTCCAGGAGTCGGTCGCTGGCAACCTCCAAGCCGCCGCTCACAGCCACACAACCGGCCCTTGCCATAAGGGCGCAAAGGTCGCCCGTATAGCTCTTCTCGAAACGAATATTGGTCCACCAACTAAACCTTGCCCCTCGGCGCAGAAGCTCGAGTGAGAGCTCTTTGAGGAGCTTGGGAGGTGCGGCCTCGTCGACAAAGTGAAATCCTCGTGAGCCCGTTTGTGCTGCCACCAGCTCCATCCAATCGGCTATCTCGGAGGCGCTCACTGCGTCGTAGCAACCGATGTAGTCGAGGGTGGTGTCGCAGAAGGCACACTTGGCCCAATAGCATCCGTGCGCCAACATCATCTTGTTCCAGCGGCCGTCGCTCCACAGACGGTGCATAGGATTTGTAACCTCCGTGAGGGAGAAGTAGAGCGAGTGGGGGAGTCCACTAAAGTCGGGACAGCCTCTCTCGCGGTGGCTTATGCGCCTCGAGCCCTCGTGGTAGCCCTCGGGGGTGTAGGTGTGCAGTAGCTCGCCGCCCGAGAGTATGCGCTCCAGAGGCAGCTCACCGTCGTCGAGCACCACATAGTCTACATAGCGGAAAATCTCTCTGTCGGTCATCGCGCGCAGCTCCGTTGTGGGGTAGCCGCCACCGATGATGACCTTGATTTGAGGATAGTTTGCTTTGAGATACTGACCGATGCGCAGTGCGCCCAGAAGGTTGCCGGGGAAGGGAACGGTGATGCCCACCGCCTTGGGGTTGGTGCGCTCAATGTGGCCACGCAACAGGTCGCACATAATGTTCTCAATGGCGTTGCGGGGTTTCTGCAACTCCTGCTCGATGGTCGAAAACTCGGCAATCGCCAAGGCAAGACTCTCGCCATACTTCACCACCTCAAACTCGGGGGTTACGGTGGCCCTGATGAAGTCGCTCAGGTCCTGAAGATAGAGCGTTGCGAGGTACTCGGCGCAATCCTTACCTCCGAGGGTGCCGAAGTACTCC
>JAZQZA010000110.1:0-14951 GCA_045633765.1 Tidjanibacter sp.
GATGCGAACGATGGCTATGGCTCCGCCCGTTGGGGTGGCAGGGGCTACTATTATATCGTTGGTAATCACGCCTGTGGGTTATGTGCTATTTGAAAAATATCTCCAGCTTTTGACCGATGCGTATCTTGCCGGGGTCGGAGATGTTGTTCCACTTGCAAATCTGATTCACCGTAACATTGTACTTTTCGGCAATCACCGAGAGGCTTTCGCCGTAGGCCACAACGTGGGTTTTGCTGTCGATGACAAAGACGGGAATTTCGCCATTCTTCTCGACGCTCATATACTCCTTCAGGTAGATGACATCCTTCTTCATAATCTCCTCTTCGTGGTCGATGAACTTACCAATCTCCGAGAGGGGGAGAATGATGTCGTAGGAGCGACCATTGACGGCGGGGACGATGTCCTGTTTGTACTGTGGGTTGAGTCCTCGGATAACCTCAATGGGGGTGCCTATGGTGGAGCAAATCTGCTCGAAGTGCATTATGCGGCTGATGTGAATTGTGTCTGTTTCGAGTGGCAGGGGGGCCTCGTCGGCCTTAATGCCGTGCTCTTTGTGGTAGGCGTAGGCATAATTCACAGCGATGAAGGCGGGTACATAGTTACGCGTCTCGGTAGGAAGATATGGGTATATATTCCAAAAACTATTGCTGTCTGCCTTGCGGATAGCCTTGTTTACATTGCCAGGTCCGCAGTTGTAGGCTGCCAGCGCAAGGAGCCAATCGTTGTACATTCCGTAGAGCTTCAGCAGATACTTGCACGCGGCTTGTGTGGAGAGTACGGGGTCGAATCGTTGGTCGATGAAGGAGGTCATCTGGAGGTTGTAGCCCAGGGCTGTACGGTACATAAACTGCCACAAGCCCATAGCGCCGGCCTTCGAGCGGGCATTGGCAACGAGTGCCGACTCAATGACGGGCAACATCCTTAGCTCGAGAGGCATATCGTTCTTCAGGAGTTCCTCCTCGAAGATGGGGAAATAGACCTGTCCACGGCCCAATGCGCGGCTGACGACACCTTTGTTGCGGGTGGTGTAGGAGATGATGTACTTTCTCACCTCTTTATTATATGACATAGGAATCAGAGTTCCCATATTCTCCAGGCGTTTGATATAGACCGAGTCGGGCGTTTTGTTTGCCTCCATATCCACGCCATCTGTGCAGATGACCTCGTTGTGGAGCTTGTCGGTCATAATTGTGCTATACTCCTTGCTCCACACCATAAGGAGCGAGTCGAGCTGCTCGTTGCTCAGCTGTGCTCTTTGTTCGGCTTCTGCTATGGTTTGTGCGGTGGTGGCGTTTTCGGAGGTGGTGATTGCTCCTTTGTGGTTGGTTTGGGGCTCTTGTGCTGCGGCCCAGAGGGGAAGGAGTGCAACGGCAGCAATGCAGAGAAATCTTTTTGTCATTAGAAGTGCATTGTAAGGTTAAAACCAAAGTTATTAGTCAGGCCGCTGGGGCTCATTGTCGGGATGATTTGTGGCTCGACCTCCATTGAGAGTTTGTCGCTGATGTCGTAGGCCTGCATATGTGCGTCGATGTGGGCATCGGCCACCTGCACCAGATAGACCGCCACGGCACCGATGATTGCAAGGTCGCGGTTACGACGATAGGAGTTGCGGATTGAGCGCAACGACTCCTCGGATGTGTTGGGGAACTCACCGATTGTTGTGTCGTCGCCGTCGGTTGCCAGGTCGTAGGCGAGTTTGAAACGGGTGTAGCCCCTCTGGTTCCAATCGATGACATAGGCCATAGTTGCTGCGCCCACCACAACGATAGGCACCTTCCAATAGCTGCCGTTGTAGATCTGACCGGCGCCGGGGCATACCATCGAGAGGGTAGTGGCCTTCTGGATGTCCGAACTCTCGGAGGGGTGGTTGATTACGCCATCGACCAGAAAGCCCATATAGGAGGCAATGGCCGCACCGAAGAAAAGGGTGCTATAGCTCTTGTGCTCCAGCATTTTGGTCTGCACGGGCGTACGCTCTGCCTGTGAGGCGCCCGTGGCTGCGAGCTTGTCGAACTCGGTCTTGTAGCCCTGATAGATTTTATTTTGGTGGATACCGCCCCAGATAGGGAGTCCAATCATTGCGTATTGTAGGGGCACCTTCCAATAGTTTTCCTCATAAACCTGTGCAAAGCCCGGAATTACGGCGCTCACAAGTGTTGTGGTGGAGAGCGAAAGGGAGTCCCTGAAGAGCCAATTGTAGCGCTCCTTGGGCAGAGTGTCGGTTGCGAGTGTGTCGAGCTGCGAGAGTAACGAGTCGGCCTGCACATCTTTGGGAAGTAGCGACTGACGATGGGTGGTGAGAGAGTCGATGCGGTGGCTCATTGCGGCAATGGCGAGGGAGTCCTCGGGGAGGAAACTATCGCGTGCGGTGATGAGCGAGTCGATGAGGAGGGAGAGTTTGGCTGCCTCGAGGGAGTCTGTCTCGGGTGTGCGCACCACGGGGAGAATCTTCTCTCCCTTCTTGACGCTGAAACCCTGGGTGAAGTCCACGATGGCCACAACCTCCTTTTTGCCCCTCTTATTACCCTTTGCCTCCTCCTGCTTACTCTCTTGGGAGTCGCTTTGCTGTGCCAGAAGCGTGGAGGGGAGTAGCGCAAAGAGCAGCGCAATGAGGGCCCACCTGAAAATCTCAATCCTTCCTCTTTTCATCTCTATTTGTTTAGTTGCTCAAGTCGCTCAACGAGCATATTGATTTCGCTGTCGCTGGCAAAGCCGATGACAATCTTGCCACTGCCGTCTGCCGAGCGTTTAACCTTAATGTTCTCACCGATGAGCTTGGAGAGTTGCTCTACGGCACGGGTGTAGATCTCGGGGAACTCCTCACCCTCCTCGTGGGTGGCCTCCTTGGGATTTGCGAGCTTGCCAGCCAAATCCTCGGTAGCTCTCACGGAGAGTCCCTTTTTGATGACCTTCTTCACGAGCGAGGGCTGTGCCTCCTCGGGAGCCGAGGCGATAGCCTTGGCGTGCCCCATAGTGATAAGGTTCTCCTTGAGGGCAGCCTGCACCTCGGGGCACATATGAATCAGTCGGAGGTAGTTGGCCACTGTGGAGCGTTTTTTGCCCACTCGCTGCGCCACGGCCTCCTGGGTTACGCCACACTCGTCAATGAGCCTCTGGAGCGAAATGGCAATCTCCATAGCGTTCAGGTCCTGACGCTGGATGGTCTCCACAAGAGCCATCTCGTGGAGCTCCTTGTCGTCGGCCTCACGGATGTATGCGGGGATGGTTTTGCGACCTGCCAGACGCGAAGCCCTCCAGCGACGCTCGCCGCTGATGATGATATATTTGCCGTTCTTCTCCTTGCGAACGGTGATGGGCTGAATGAGTCCGAGTGTGGAGATGGAGTCGGCGAGCTCTTCGAGAGCGTCGTCGTCGAAAATCGTGCGGGGCTGTTTGGGGTTGGGGATGATGGCATCCACATCCAACTCCTCCATTCGGCTAACCGCGGGTAGATCCTCCAAGTAGTTCTCGGCCTCCAAAATTGCGCCCAATCCGCGGCCAAGTCCGGTATGTTTTTTCATAATAAACTCTGTTTTTAATGCTTTGTTGTATAGTGGTTTGCTTACTTTTTACGATTGCGTTTGAGGAACTCTTTGGCCAGCTCCATATAACACTTGCTACCCGACGAGGCGGCGTCGTGAAGGATTACGGGCACACCGTGGCTGGGGGCCTCATCGAGCCTTACGCTACGCGAGATGATGGTGTCGTAGGTGAGAGCCTTGAAGTGCTCCTTGACCTCCATTGTCACCTGGTTGGCCAGGCGTGAACGCGAATACATCGTCATCACAAAGCCCTCAATCTCCAGCGAGGTGTTCAGCTTGCTCTTGACCATCTTGATAGTGTTGAGCAGCTTGCCCAGACCCTCAAGTGCGAAGTAGCCACACTGCACGGGAATCAACACCGAGTCGGAAGCGACAAGGGCGTTGACGGTGGTGAAGCCGAGGCTGGGGGAGCAGTCGATGAAGATGTAGTCATACTGCTCACGCAGGGGGTCGAGAACCTTCTTCATACGGAAGTGTCCGTCGTCGAGCGAGGCGAGTTCGGTGTCGGCGCCCACAAGGTTGATGCTCGAGGGGAGTACGGAGAGCTTTTTGACCTCCTCGCTTTTGAGGATTACATCTTCGGCCGAGCGGAGTCCCACGATACACTCGTAGATGCCCTCGTTCTTGATGTCGAAGCCGAGGCCGGAGGTTGCATTAGCCTGTGGATCGGCGTCCACAAGGAGTATTTTTTTGCCCATAATGGCAAGATTTGCAGCGAGGTTAATCGCTGTGGTAGTTTTACCTACGCCACCTTTTTGGTTGGCAAGTGCTATAATTTTACCCATAGTATTCCAATATAAGTTGGAGCAAAAATAGCAATTTTCTTTGGAAAATTCCTATTATTTCAATGAAAATACTTATATTTGAAGTTGGAAAACCATTTTTTGGTTCCCGAGCAGTGAAAACCTATTTCAATTTTTAACCAAATAAACACAAAAATTATGGAATCGTTGAAAGGCAAAAACTTTCTTAAACTTCTCGATTTCTCGTCCGACGAGATTCGTTATTTCTTGGATTTGGCAGCTCAGCTGAAAGCCGACAAAAAGGCTGGTAAAGAGCAGCAACACCTTGTTGGTAAGAATATTGTGCTTCTCTTTGAGAAGGACTCGACCCGCACTCGTTGCTCCTTTGAGGTGGCTGTTCACGACCAGGGTGGCCACGTAACCTACCTCGGCCCCAGCGGCTCGCAGATGGGTAAGAAGGAGAGCATCGCCGATACCGCAAGGGTACTTGGTAGGATGTTTGATGGTATTGAGTATCGTGGCTACGGTCAGTCGATTGTTGAGGAGCTTGCCCACTACGCAGGTGTTCCCGTTTGGAATGGCCTTACCAATGAGTATCACCCCACCCAGATTCTCGCCGATTTCCTCACTATGCAGGAGCACAGCGATAAGCCTCTCAAGGATATGAAGTTCTGCTACCTGGGCGATGCACGCTACAATATGGGTAACTCGCTGATGGTTGGTTGTGCCAAGATGGGTATTGACTTCCGCGCAGCTTGCCCCGCAGGCTATGAGCCCGAGGCTTGGCTTGTTGAGGAGTGCCGTAAGATTGCTGCCGAGACCGGTGGTAAGATTACCATTACCCAGGATGTGAAAGAGGCTGTGAAAGATTGCGACTTCCTCTACACCGATGTTTGGGTTTCGATGGGCGAGAGCGACGAGGCTTGGGTTGAGCGTCTGGAGTGTATGATGCCCTATCAGGTTAATATGGATGTTATCCGTGCAACCGGCAACCCCGAGGTTAAATTTATGCACTGCCTGCCCGCATTCCACGACCTGAATACCCGTATCGGTCGCGAGGTTCACGAGAAGTTCGGTCCCGAGGAGTTGGAGGTTACCAATGAGGTATTCGAGAGCCGCCACTCGATTGTCTTTGACGAGGCAGAGAACCGTATGCACACCATCAAGGCTGTGATGGTTGCAACTCTCGGTGAGTAAGCAGTTTGTTTGTTGACACCTAAAGTAAAAGATGAACAGCGAGGAGTTTGACAAAAGGGACGAAGATGTGGTAGTCATCACCGATGTTGAGGAGGTGGCTCCGGAGTCCGAGCAGAGTGGTGCCGAGGAGCCCCAAAAGGGGAGTTCCGAGGAGCCAAAAAGGGCGGGTGAAAAGATTATTTTGGAGCCCGAGAAGAGTGAGAAAAAGGGGCGTCCGTTCCCCGGATGGATGGACCTATTTTCCACCGCAGGAGTGTTTCTGTTTTCGGCCCTTCTTGGTGGCATTATTCTGATGATTATGATGAAGGCGCGAGGCGTTGAGGCGCCCACGCCCGATATGACTTTTGTCAGCTACCTTGTGCAGATGTTGCCGGTGGTGGTCTTTCTCGTCATCCTGCGTCGCAAGGCGGGTAGGGACAACGCTATCCATTTGGGCCTAAGGCGTGTGAATATGCCTATGGTGCTCTGGGGCGTGCTGCTGCTTATGGCAACAGGGGTGGTCGTTGAGCCCATTTTGGCACTCTTCCCGACGGAGGCCTACGATGGTGTGAAGGATGTTATCGGCCTTGGTGGCTGGGCAATTCTTTCGGCCGTTGTGGCTGCCCCCATTTTGGAGGAGGTGCTCTTCAGGGGACTCATCTTCGAGTCGTGCAGGGAGCGATTTGGCAGAGGCGCAGCGGTGCTCATTTCGGCACTTCTCTTTGGCCTCATTCACGTGATACCCGTGCAGGTGATCAATGCCTTTGTTGTGGGCTTGATTCTCGGCTATGTCTATCTGAAGACCAATTCGTTGCTCTCGGTAATCATTCTCCACGGCGTGAATAACGCTATCGCCTATGCGACTATGGCGTTGCTGGGTGCGGATGCGAATGTTACCCTTGAAGAGATGATATCCTCTTCGTGGCTCTATTGGATCATCTACGCTCTGTCGGCTGCGCTCTTCATCTTTGCAATGTTAAGACTCTATCGCACTCTGCGCGACAATACGGAGGTTGAGTAGTTTGCGAAAGTCCATTTAGTTGAAATGCTTAAGCAGGGCCTTGTGGTCCTGCTTAAGTTTTTTTATGTAGCAAGGCCAAAATAGCGCCCAATCATCACAATAAGCCTTTTATCTTTGCGTTTTTAACTCTAAAGAGTTATATTTGCGCCCGAAATGAAAAAAGAGAGAAAAATATATATCCTTTTGTTGCTGCTGGTGACGGGCTTTAGCTCGTGTCGTGCTTTGTATGAGGACGAGACGGTTGCTCGTGTGGGCAAGGAGACCTTGCGACTCTCGCAGTTGGAGGCTGTGACCTCGGGCTTGAGTGGTGAGGATAGCCTTGTGGCGGCAAATGGCTATGTGGAGCAGTGGGTGCGCCGTCAGGTGAGGGCCCGCGAGGCTGCAAAGGTTTTCAGTGGTGACATCGAGCAGGTTGAGGCTATGGTCGAGGAGTATCGCACCTCGCTGCTTGTGAGCCGTATGGAGCAGAGATACCTTGAGGGTAGGCTCGATACGCTGGTGTCGGATAGTGTCGTGAGGGCATACTACGATGGCCACTTGGAGGAGTTCGAGATGGATCGCACAATCGTCAAGGGTAGGATTGTGAGGCTTCCGGATAACTATCGCCAGTCGGTGAAACTCTTTAGCCTTATGGGCGATAGCGACCAGGAGAGCCAGAAGGACTTTTTGGACCTTTGCGATAAGAATGGCTTTGAGCTCTACTCGTTTGAGAGTTGGGTTGATTTCGACGAGTTTCTCTCCTATCTTCCCGTGCGCCGCGGCAAGAGCAACGACAACCTGCTGGTGTGTGGTAAGATTCACGAGATGGCCGATGCCGACAGCAAATACTTCGTAGAGGTTACGGCTGTGCTGAAAAAGGGCGAGAGGGCACCTTTTGAGCGAGTCTCGGAGAATGTTCGCCGAATGCTCTATGGTCGTCGCAGGGGCGAGATTCTTCAGAGCTACAACGATAGCCTCTATAAGTCGGCTCTGGAGGAGGGTGTAATTGAGATTAAAACGGAAGAATAATAAACTTTAGATATGAAAAGAGTAATCGTGGCAGCAGTGATGATGCTGCTTATCTTGCCCCGAATGGAGGCGCAGACAGTAATTGCGGATAAGGTTGTTGCCGTTGTGGGCAACTCTGCAATTCTCTATTCGGAAGTCATTGACTATAGCAACCAGATCCTCCAGCAGCGCAGGGAGAGGGGCTACACCTCCGACCGTGATTCAAGGAGCGAGGCTCTGGAGAGCTTGCTTATGCAGAAATTGCTGTACAATCAGGCCCTCATCGACTCCATTGAGATCAATAACGACGCTGTGACGGAGAATATCGACAAGAGGGTGGATGATATGATTGCACAGGCAGGCTCTATTGCCGCTTTGGAGGAGGAGATTGGCAAGCCCGTCTATGAGCTCAAGAGCGACTTGGTGCGTATGACCACCGAGAGCGAGTATGCTCGTGCTATGCAGGGCTCCATTATGAACGCTGTGACCATCACCCCCGGTGAGGTTGAGCGCTACTACCACTCCTTGAGGGCGGATAAACTCCCCATCATCCCCGAGCAGTATGTCTATGCCCAGATTACCAAGTTCCCCAGCTCCATCACGCAGGTTAAGCAGCGCACTCGTGAGCGCCTGTTGGAGATGAGGGAGAGGATTATCGGTGGCGCAAGGTTCGATATGCTTGCTCGTATGTACTCGATGGACCCCGGTAGCGCACTCAAGGGCGGCGAGATGGACTTTATGCCCCTTGAGCAGCTCGAAAAACCCTTTGCCGAGGCGCTTGCAGCCCTTCAGCCCAATCAGATTTCGGGCGTTGTGGAGACGGTCTATGGCTTCCATATCATCCAGCTTATCGAGAAGAAGGGTAACGAGTATAAGTGCCGCCACATTCTGCTGCGCCCCACCTTCACCGACTTTGAGCTCTCGGACGATATTGCTACGCTGGATAGCCTTCGCAACGAGATTGTGGAGAATCGAATCACCTTTGAGGAGGCGGCCATCAACCACTCCGACGATAAGTACTCCAAGCAGAATGGCGGTCTGGTGACCAACCACGAGATGTTGGAGGTCTATGGTGCCAACGACACGAGCTACTCGCGCACGGCTTTCTATAAGGATGAGTTGGGTAGGGACTATACCTATATGCGCTCCTTGAAGCCCGGCGATGTGTCGATTCCCTTCCAGAGCGAGGATATGAGGGGCAACACCCTGACGAAGATTATCAAACTCATTGAGATTATTCCCTCCCACTCGGCAAGCCTTGCCAACGACTACCTCCAGATTGAGCAGAGTGCCTTGCAGTTTAAGCAGCAGGAGGAGTTCGAGAAGTGGCTCAATAAGAAGATTTCGACAATGTATGTCTATATCGACCCGATGATGGACACCTCCGAGTTTGAGAATAGAAATTGGATAAAATAGTGTGGGACACCGAAACTGTTTTGCTTTGAAGAGATTGCTCTACATACTACTGCTGCTCTGCGCCGTGGGTGCAGTGGAGGAGGGCTACGCCCAGCGACGCTCGAAAAACAACCTTACCCCCGTGGATATTAAGGCCAAACGCACACGCCCTGTGCCCGTTGGCGACTCTACGGGCTATGCTATGGTGGGCGATGTTATCCTCTACCACAATGGCGCGGTGATTACTTGCGATAGTGTTGTTCGTTATAGCGAGCGCCGTATGAGCTGTTTCGGCAAGGTGATTGTCAAGAAGGAGGACACATACATCTATGGCAATAGGGTGGACTACAACCGCGACAAGGGTGAGGCTCGCATCTACTCGCCACTCATCAAGGTGAGGAATAAGGATGCCACGCTCTATACCTATAATCTGGTCTTCAATACGGCGAAGAATATCGGTCGCTTCTATGGAGGTGCGACCTTCTCCAATGGTGTGAATACGCTGGAGGCCGAGAGGGGATATTTCTATGCCGATATGGATGAGATTGTGGGCGTTGAGAATGTGGAGATGGAGAACGAAACCTACCGTATGAGGTCCGACTCTGTGAGCTACAACTCCGAGAGCGAGATTGCAAAATACTTCACCCGAAGCACCACCTGGAAGAATGATGGCGAGATTATCACCTCCGATAGGGGAGAGTATTTCAATAAGGAGCAGCGCTACATTTTCCGCGGTAGTGCCTATGTGATGGGCGAGAATAAGGAGATGTGGGCCGACACGATTGACTACCACGAGCAGGTGCAGTTCATCGAGCTGCGCCATATGGGCCAGATTCGTGACGATGAGCATAAGAGCGTTATTTTCGGCCACTATGGCAACTACAATGACGCTACTGGCGACACCTTCCTCACCCTCGACCCCGCCTATCTTTCGTTTGGCGACGCCGATGGCGATGGCGTCAACGATACGGTCTATATGCGCTCCGATTCGATGTACCTCTACCTGGTCGATTCGCTTGGCTACTGTACCCTTACACGCCCCGATTCGGCTGCGCTTGCTGCCGAGCTGGCGAAGAAGGCGCAGGATGTGATTGATAGGATGCGTGCCGATAGCACCGCTATTGCCAACGCCAAGAGGGATATTTTCAAGGCCGATAGTGTGATGAAGGCAACCATCGAGGCGCGAGAGAGCCTGCTGGATAGCCTTGTGAAGGTGCGCACGGAACTCGCACTGAAGGAGAAGAATGATAGCCTTGAGGGTGTGGAGCGCAGTGTGGTTGCTTTGGTGGACTCGCTGAGAAGGGTTAATCCCGGCCTTGATAGCCTCACAAGGGCCAAGACCGATTCGCTGATACTTGTGCGCCGCAACCTCATCGACTCACTTGGTCGCCCAAGGGTGGATACGGTTCCCGTTAAGACACAGCGCGATAGGATAATGCTTGGCTTGCATAGGGTTAAGGTCTATCGTGAGGATTTTCAGGGCATCTGCGACTCGATGCTGATGTTCTCTGCCGACTCCACCGCACAGCTGCATAAGAATAGCGTGATGTGGAACGAGATGAATCAGGTGGTGAGCGAGAGGGCCGATGTCTACACTCGTGGCCAGAAACCCTATAGGGTGCTGTTCTCGGAGGGTAAGCCTCTGATGAGTGCCGAGATCGATACGATGCACTATAACCAGATTGCAGGTAAGACCATTGAGTCCCACTTTGAGGACGGTGTTATGTATCGTACCGATGTTGTGGGTAACGCCCAGACCTATTACTATATGGTCGATGACTCCGATGGTGCCATTACGGGCTACCTTGTGGCCGAGAGTGCCGATATGTCGTTCTATATCGAGGACAATACGGTCATCGGCATTATGTATCGTGGCAACCCCGTCTATACCATCTACCCGATGGATAAGATTCCCGCCTCGCAGCCGCAGAGGATGGATAACTTTGTGTGGTATATTGAGGATAAACCCACCAAGGAGCAGATTATGGGCGGCTGGGTTGTCAATCCGAGCGAGAGAGAGCGCTATGAGGGTCTGCAACCTCCCCAGTTCCCCATTACCTATTCGATTCTGCGCCACCGCGACGCTTTGGTTTCGGGAGGTCGCTGGGCCGACCGTAAGGACGACATCTCGCAGATGGCCAAGGACTTCATCAAGAGGGTGCAGAATAAGAGGAGATAGAAGAAATTTTATTGAAACGCTATAAATTTAGAAACAAAACAAGAGATTATGAAAATTCAGGACATTTTGGTTATTTCGGGTGAGCCCGGTCTGTATCAATACCTTGCCGGCAGCCGTAATGGCGTGATTGCCCAGAGCCTTGTGGATGGCAAACGCAAGAACTTCTCGGGTACCCACTCGAGGGTTAGCTCGCTGGCGGAGATTAGCATTTTCACCGACGAGGAGGATGTGGCACTTGCCGATGTATTCACAAAGATTTTCGAGCACTCGAAGGGTGAGAAGACCCTCTCGCATAAGGCTTCGGAGGTGGAGCTTCGCTCGCTTTTCGACGAGGTACTTCCCACCTACGATAGGGAGCGCTTCCACCTGTCGGATATGCGCAAGGTGTGCCAGTGGTTCAACATTTTGGTTGGCGCAGGTATGACCGACTTCTCCGTTGTTGAGGAGTCCGAGGCCGAGAATGCAACCGAGGAGTAATTTTAAAAATTATAAGCTAAAGAGGCGAGTGCAATGCTCGCCTCTTTTTTTGTCCTTTGCTCGGTACTTGTAATAAAGTAGGTTATTTGATTGCGTATCTTTGCATTACTAATTTTGTGTTTAGTGAAAATTTTATTATACTTGTGGTAACATTACAACTTGGTCGTCCCTTTCAACTGAAGCTATACTCACGCTTTTCTATTGGGTAGAACGGTTGCAACTGTTGTGAAATATGCAATTAATCTTTAAACATCTTTAACTATGAAAAAACTACTATTAATTATCATGGTGTCATTTGTTGGTATCATGAGTGCAACTGCGCAAGAAATTGATTCTTTGTTAGTTGAAGAAAGAAACACAGTCGTGGATAGCCTTGTAAACAAGCTTAATAAATTGCAGCAAGACTACGATTTTTTGTCTTACGAGTTTAAATTGAATAAATTGCATAACGACATACAAAACTTTTGTAATGAAGTTAATATTAAGTCAAACCAAATTATTGTTGATCATTTTCATGGAGGTTTTAATTACGAATTATACAAGGCCTATAAAGCTAATTATGATGTGAGTGTATCTAAATTAGAGTCATTAAAAGAACTTGCAGCAGCAACAAAAGAATCGGTTATTCTTGGTATTATTTTATCGAATTTTAACGAAGAGCAAATTAATGTATTAGGTATGGAGTATGATTTGTTGGACTATCTATTCAAGTCGGCAGATGCAGCTTTGGGCTACTATAAGGTTGCCCTTGAACTATATTAAGTTGCGTGGAGTGATTTTTATATTCAAACTTAATAATGGTAGATGCCAACCGTCTATATTGAGGCAAGCGTGGCAAAATAAAAACAAGGGTTACAATTGTAACCCGTGTTTTTATATAAAATAAGGTAATATTGTCCTGCAACCCGATGAGTGCATATTTTTGTTTTAGAAGTTAATCTCAAACCTGCAGGCCATCATATTGTAGCCCACGCCGGCATCTTTGCCCACAACCTCGGCGGGGTTGGTAGTAGGCTGCCCCGCAGAGTCGAGGCCGATGTTGAGTTTGCCGTTGCCGTTGGCATTGTCGTTATTTTTGACATATTGGTAGTTGAGCATCATCTTGATATTGCTGTTCACCCAATAGTTTACACCCACGGTCCAGCCATTTGCAGCGCCGCCATAGATGCCCTGTGAATCAAGGTCGAGGCGGTCGTAGCGTGCGCATAGCTCCACATCGCCCCAGCTGCGACCGGGGGTTATGCGGGTGTATTTAGCGCCCCCTGCATCGTAGTTCTGACGACCACCGAAGAGGAGCACGCCCGCTTGGGCATAGACGCCCCAGAAGTGCTTGGTGGGTGAGTCGGTGATGTGTTCGTCGATGTGGACATTGTCGCGCAGATAGGCGGCCTCCCAGCGCAGTGCTTTGTAGTGGCCAGCAAACTCGGCGGTGAACAACAGCTCATAGTTCACATCGGGGATGTAGCCCGTGTCGAGATACTTTTTGCGGTTGATGACCGTGGCGTTGCGCGAGGAGATGCGCACCGAGCCGTAGCGGTCGGGTGAGAGGTCGGCCTTGGGTGTGCGGTAGGAGGCGGCAAAGCCTATGTGGAGTGAGGCCTCGTCCATCTCGTAGAGGGGGCGGAAGGCCATCTTGCCTGTGAAGGAGTAGCCTGTGCTGTTGCCCTCGTCTTTGTTGTTGTCCTCGACATTGGCTCGTGTCTCGGCGCCCTCGACGGGCTGGAAGAAGACGCCAGCAGCAGCCCAGAACATAGGTACATCAAACTTGGCCTGAAAACCAATGTGGCGAGAGGGTGCAAAGGCTACGGCCATTGGGCGCTCGATGAATTGGAGATAGCGGCTGGTGGTGTTGCGCGAGATGGAGAAACTCTCCTTGAAGTTACCCACCTGGAGTTGCATATTGCGTATGCCGTCATAGCGCATATAGGCGTCCTTGAGCTCCACTACGCCGTCGGCAAGGTCCATATCAAACTCGCCGTACCAATCTTTGCGAAACTCGCCCTTGACGGCAAAACGGGCACGCCTGATGCTCACGCCGTTGCCAATCTTGTCGGCTCCGTCGGGTGCGCCCCAGAAGACAGCGCCGTCGGTCTGTACGCGGATGTCGAACCAGATGCGATAGTCGGCCTCTTTGTTTTGGAAGACAAGGAATCCGTCTTGCGCCTCGGCCGAGAGGGGAATGACGCCAACGGTTTGGCCATACTGATTCACATCGGTCATCTCACATTGACCTTTGAGGGGCGAGGGTGCGGGGTGGTGGTGATGTCGTCGCTGTGCGACTGCCTCCATTGAGCCGAGGGCGCATAGCACCACAAATGAAGTGGTAAAAAATCTTTTCATAAGCAAACATTTTATTTTATTGGTTATCCGTGTGTGTCGGATGCAAAATGCTTGCCGTTTTTTGTCCACTGTCCAATGCCCATAAGCAATTCCCCCTCTAAGTTAGAGGGGGTGCCCTTTAGGGCGGGGGCGTGTGTGGAAGGTTTGTTGTCAGAACAAAAAAAGAGAGGCAATAACCTCTCCTTTGTTGGTACCCGAAACCGGGGTCGAACCGGTACGGACCTTTCGGTCCACAGGATTTTAAGTCCGGCGTGTCTACCTATTCCACCATTCGGGCAACCCTATGCGTGCTCATATTGAGCCCACAAAAATAGTAAATAAAGTTGAAAATACAAAAAGGACGGAGGGCAACCACAAAAATCCCTCCGTCCCGCCACGCTCTCCGAGGAGAATTCGTGGCTTTTTTATTTCCAATCGCTAACTAACCACACACCTTGTGGTGGTGTGAATTATCTCTAATGGTGCATCATCATTCCGCGACCGCGACCACGGCCAGCGCCGGGACCTCCGCCCATACCGATATTGTCGAAATCCTTTGCCGACGAACCGCCACCAAAGACGCGGATGTTGTAGACAAACTGCACTGCAACATACCTGCCAATGGCGAGGTTGGTGGTGTTCTGGATGTAGTTTGTACCTGTCGAACGGCGGAAATCGCGATTCTGGTTGAAGATGTCGTTTACACCAATGCTAATCTCACCCATATCATCCTTGAAGATCTTCTTGCCGATATATGCATTGCAGAGCAGAATCTCCTCGTTGTAGTTGTCGGTGATACCCTTATATTGGTTGTAGGTACCATTGGCGGTGAGAGTGAAGCCCTTCCAAGCCACCCACTTGAACTCCGCACGCGCATTGTGATTGAAGTAGTGGTTCTGCCTGGAGTAGATCTCCGAGCTGTTGTCGTTGATGGAGTAGCTGAAGTTGTAGGCCAGCGTGAAATCCAGGTTCTCCGACACATTGCTACCAATCTGAAGGCCTCCCGTATAGCTCTGACCACGCATAATATTGAGGTAGTCGTTGATCTTGCTGGGAGTGCTCGAGAGGTTCATATTCACATTGAATGTGAGGTTGCTCTTGATGAAGGGCAC
>JAZQZA010000111.1:0-12085 GCA_045633765.1 Tidjanibacter sp.
GCAGATTGACAATATGATAGTTGCATCGGCCGACCTGAGCAACTCGGACAAGACCGACGGCTATCTCAAGAAGACCCACGCCTTCGCCAAGGGCGATTGGAGTGGCAAGTTCTTCCAGGCCGGCGTTTCGGAGCTTACGATGGCTTGTATTATGAACGGTATGGCGCTCCACGGCGGCGTTATTCCCGCGTGTGGTACCTTCTTCGTATTCTCGGACTATATGAAACCCGCAGTTAGGCTTGCAGCCCTTATGCGCGCACACGTCATCTACATTTGGTCGCACGACTCGTTCCGCGTAGGCGAGGACGGCCCCACCCACCAGCCCATCGAGCACGAGGCACAGATCCGCCTTATGGAGCACCTGAAGAACCATCAGGGCGAGCGCAGTATGCTCGTTTTGCGTCCCGCCGACGGCGCCGAGACCGTGGAGGCCTGGAAGCTCGCAATGGAGGATGAGAGGCCCGTGGCACTCATCACCTCGCGACAGAACATCAAAGACCTGCCCGCCGAGAGTGGCAACCGCCGAGCAGAGGCGGCACAGGCAGCCAATGGTGGCTATGTGGTATGCGACGACGCCGACGCAAAGGCTGTGCTGATTGCCAGCGGTAGTGAGGTTTCGACCCTCGTGGAGGGCGCAGAGATTCTCAAGGCCGAGGGCATTGGCGTACGCATCGTGAGCGTTCCCAGCGAGGGCCTCTTCCGCGACCAGAGCAAGGAGTACCAGAGGAGCGTATTGCCCGAGGGCCTGCCCCGCTACGGTATGACAGCAGGTCTGCCCTTGACGCTCGAAGGTCTTGTGGGTGAGAACGGCAGGGTTCACGGCGTGGACCACTTCGGCTACTCGGCCCCCTACAAGGTTCTCGACGAGAAGTTCGGCTTCAATGGCGCAACCGTTGCCGCCGAGGTAAAGGAGTTGCTTGGTTAGTTTCACAACCTCCAAGCACAAAAAGAGGAGTGCCCCCAAAAGGCACTCCTCTTTTTATCACCCAACCTCTCGCCACTAATAGGCAACGAGAGTCACATAATAGCCGAGATAGGTTTCCCTCTTGGCGCTAAAGTTCTCATAGTAGGCAGCAGGGCAATAGACGGTTGCTGCCGTATCGCGACACCAAGGGAACTCCTCACCTTCCGCAAATTCGGGGCAATCACCCTTAAAATAGATGGTATCGGAGCTTTCATCGGCAAATACACCTCCCATCACCTTAACACTCGCAGGGATGGTTAAAGTGGTAGTTTTATTGAGCGCCAACGATTCACAAATCACCTCTGTACCCTCGTTAAGAATAATCGAAGTGATATTATTGCTAGCCAAAAACGCATTGTATTCAATAGTCTTAACCGTACCCGGGATATTTATCTCCGTCAGTGACGGACACCAAGCAAAACAGCCGTGTTGAATAGTCTCAATATTGGCAAAATCAATAGTGGAGAGTTTATCACAATAGTGGAGAGTCTCCACTCCCGTAGATGTAAAGTGGTCGGGGAAGGTGAAGTGTTCCAGAGCGTCGCAGTCTGTAAACACACCCGTGCCAATCCAATTAGTCGTTGTGGGCTTAATCTCAATATCGGTGAGCGAAATACAGTACGAAAAAGCATTATGATCAATGGTTTCGGCAGCAAGAACCAGCTTTTTCAGTCCTTCACACTCGTGGAACGCACCGCCACCCACATACTTAACTGTGGCGGGTACTTCGAGTTCTTCCAGAGCCATACAAGCCGAGAAGGCAAGTGAGCCGATACTCTCCAAGCCACCCCACTCGATGGACTTTAAGCCATAGTTGGCATAGAAAGCACCCTCTTCAATGCTCTTCATAGTGGAGGGGAACTTGACACACTCTACCGCGGTTGTGTTAGTGAATACATAGTCACCACTAATGCTCTCCACACCCTCCTCAAAAACTACCGTTTTGAGATTCTTACACTCACGGAAGGCGTAGGAGCCCGAAACATCCTTGATTTGTCCGGGAATAACGAGGTCCACAAAGCCGGCCTTGTAGAATGCTTTGTAGGGGATGTCGGCAAGTTTACCCCAATCGAAGCTCGTGAGTTTTTCGCACTCCGCAAAGGACTCCGAACCTATTTCGGTAATGCCCGGAGCGATGAAAGTTTCAACCCTCGAACACTTATAAAAACCCTTGTCACCAATCTTGGTAACACTCTCGGGAAGGATAATCTTGGTACAGCGGTCGTCGTAGTCCCAACCACCATCCTTGACCTCTGTCACATCGCCCTCGAAGGTGATGATGCCGAGTTTCTCTTCCCAATAATAGACATTCGACACAATCTTCTGGTCGAAGCTACTATCGTCAACATAGGGAGTCTCGCCATAGCCCCAGGTGGAGTACCAAATCTGGTTGTTGGGAGGCGATGCGGGCCTTTCGGGCCTACCCTCCTGCCTAACGGTAACTTCCACTCTTACATTATAGGTGGTATTTTGAAAAATAATCTGTCCTTCACGAGGGGTGCTCGTTGGATTTTCGGACACGGTGAAGTGTCTGCCAAGGTAGTTTTCATTCTTGAACGCAATCCAGTCACAACCATCACTATAGGTGGTGTCGAACTCGACATTACCGCCAACCGCCAGAGTAATCTCCTGCTCGGTGAAATCGACCTCCACAAGCTCGGGAGTGGCCTCAAGATAGACCTCACCAGCCGCCTGACGAATGGTCACATCCTTCACATCGGAACCCTTGGTGAGAGTCACCACACACTCCCTTGTTACGGGATCATTGTTGCATAGCACCTCTATCTCCACGCCACAGAAGCTCATATCCTCACTCTCGCCTGCTCTAATCCACAGCCATTCGTGGTTGTAGTCGTAGTTCCACTCGAGCCCCTCAAGCGTCTCGGCAGGGATGGGAATCTGAATGTGGGCACCCTCGGCAGGGACCTCATAGAGCGATTGGAGCGCACCAAAGGGCCCCTTGTCGGCAGCCAACTGCGTCACAGTGACCTTCTCGCACTTCTCGCCCATTGTGAAAGAGATTTCCGCACTTCGCAACTCGCCCTCATTGGCTGCTGCAGTTACGCTAACGGTGGCATCACCCTCACCTTCGTATACCGAAAGTGTACACCACTCGCCCACCACCGTAGCACTCCAGGCCGAAGTGGCGGTAATAGTCAGCTCCACAGAGCCGCCCACGGCATCGAAGGCAACATTGTGGCTGCTGAGTGTAAGTTTCTGCTCACCGGGGGTTACCTCCTCTGGCTTATCTTCCTGACAACCATACGCCAGGATGAGTGCCATAATTCCAAAGAGAGTCAAAAAGCGTTTCATAGGCATTAGATTATTAATTTTCACAAAGATACAATTTAAAATCGAAAAACAAAAGTTTTTGTTTCAGCAGGTAGCAACGAGTCGGAAACTTATGGGTTGTTGGTCTCGCTCGGAGTTCGGGCTCTCGGCGCTCAAGAAATAATAAAATTTGCAATTTGAATTTTGAATTATGCATTTTATTCGTATATTTGCGGGCCTATTTTAGGCGGAATATAGTAACATTTTAATTAACTTATTGTAAATGAGCAAGATTTGCGAAATCACCGGTAAAACTGCACAGTCGGGTAACAATGTTTCCCACTCGAACAGGCGCACCAAACGCAAATTCAATCTTAACTTGAAGACAAAGCGTTTTTGGAGCGAGGAGGAGAACCGCTGGATTACCCTCAAAGTAACCGCAGCTGGTATCAAAACCATTAACAAAAAAGGTCTGGATGCAGCACTCAAAGAGGCTAAAGCACCCGCAAAAATTCACTAATCTTTTTTAACACAGTAAAAAAGTATGGCAAAAAAAGGTAAAGGTAACCGAGTACAGGTAATTCTCGAGTGTACCGAGCAGAAGGCTAGCGGTGTTCCCGGTATGAGCCGTTACATCACTACCAAAAACAAAAAGAACACACCCGACCGTATGGAGCGTAAGAAATACAATCCTTACTTGAAGAGGGTAACTATCCACCGTGAGATTAAATAAGGAGGAAAAGAACTATGGCAAAGAAAGTAGTTGCAACACTTAAGAAAGAGGGTGCAAACAAGGGTTTTACCAAATGCATCAAAATGGTTAAATCGGAGAAGACCGGTGCTTACATCTTCAAAACCGATGTAGTTCCCACCGAGGAGGTTAAAGAGTTCTTCAACAAGAAATAATCTTTCGACCACGATTTCACCAAAGTATTCTGGGCAACGGCCCAAAATACAAAAGGCGTTCCACCAAGGAGCGCCTTTTGTGTTTTATTGGAAATTCTTTTAGTCGCTATCCACAACTTTTTACCTCTCCCAGCAGCCGACAATCTCGCCCACGAACACGCGATGAAAGTCGCCATCGGGATAGACAACATCGCGGAGGGCGTCAACCACAAAATCCTCAGCCTTCAAGCAGCCGTCGTAGAGTTTGCGACACTCCATAACGAGCGTTGCCTCCTCGAAGGTGGGATTCCCACTCTCGGTGAAACAGGGGGTAAGGCCCGAGGCGGCAACCTTGTCGCCATCGCGGCCCGAGCGCGTGCCGAGCAGTTGGAGTGCGGAACGGTGCTCCTCACCGAAGAAGGAGAGGGTGAAGTGGCTCTTGTTCTGCACAAAGCCGAGCGTATGGCGCTGGGGGCGGATGAAGATATAGACCACGGGCTTATTCCACAGCACACCGAAGCCACCCCAGCTTGCAGTCATCGTATTGAACACCTCGGCGTCACCTGCCGTAATGAGAGTCCACTGCTCGCCAATAAGGCGGAATGGATTGGATGTCAACTCTTTGGGATTAATTGCCTTGAGATTTTTCATATCTTCACATAGTTTCCTTTTATACTGACTATCTTTTATGTTACCATATCAAAGGTAGTACAAATTTCCGAATCCACAAAAAATTGGCGATTTGGAAGCCAATCTTTTGTGGATTCTTAACCCCGTAGACCAGGTATGTTGCAGGCAGACGGTCGTTGCTATTTCTGGTTTGCCTCGGCGAGGTTAATGGGGATGGCTCTGAATATCACCTCCAACTCCTCGGTGGAACATTGGTTGAGTGGGTGGCCAAACCACTCTCGGGCAAGCTCATCGTGCAAATCGTTGTAGGCTCGATAGATTGTGTGGGTACACTGCTTGTGAATTGAGAAGTCGGCCTTGCCACTGGTATTCACCACGATAATACCTCGGCTTTGGTCAAACTGGCGACTCTCGCCATTGGGCAGAGTGAGGGTAATGACCTCCTTGGCGGAGAGTTTGTCAGAATTATTGGGATTCTTCACAAAGGTTTTCACGCCATAGAGAATCTTGTTGGCGTCGTACTCCAACTTCCACTTCTCGCCACCAAACTCCACACAAAGCGAGTTGTCCTCCTCAATGGTGATTTTCATAAGATTTCGCTCGGGGATGAGCATAAAAGGAACCTCCTCCAGAACCTCCACCTTGTCGCTGTGGCTTTCGGTGGGGGGCAAAATGCGGGCAGTGAACTTGTCGTAGGTAATGCGCAGGTAGCCACTCTCACGCAATACATCCTTGACGGCAGTTACGAGTTCGGCCTTCACATCCTCCTCGGAGGTGATATCAACGACCGACTGGGTTGGTGCGCCACTCTGTGCCAACGCCTCAGCAAGCCCCTCGAGGCTTACCCTCTGGTCGTTGAGGAAAATCTCCTCGCCCCTCAATGTGATGTTTAGCGTTTGTTTTTCCGAAATGTTTTGGGTAACTTTGTCGTCGAACTGAACGATAGTTTCAGTCTTGGCAAATGCGGTGAGCGAAAGGCACACCAGCGGCAAGGCGTAGAGTACCCTCATACGACTCGCAGGAGTTGATTTCTTTTGTAACATCATAGTAATACGGTTTTTAAGTGTACTGTGATTGAGGCTGTTGGCAATGGAGTAGGATTTGTTGCCGACAGCCTTCCTTATTAATAGTAGTTGATATTCCTTTGCATCCACGCCCGAGCAAAGCACCGCCTCGTCGGCCTCATACTCGTGCAGTTCGCGTAAGTCGCGACGCAGTAGCCACGCCGCAGGATTGAACCATTGCAGAGCACAACACAGGTTCATAAAGAGCACATCCACCGAATGATAGAGCCTTTGGTGTGCTTGCTCGTGAGTAATGATAATATCCCCACCCTCGCTGAGGTCGCGCTCCGAGAGGATTATGTTACCAAACCAACTAAAGGGCACAACCTCACGCTCGGTCACAAAGAGCCTTGCGCCCTCATACTGCACCATTCGGGATGAGGCCATCAGCCTACGGATAGCCACTACGGAGACCACGCTCCACGCCACAACAGCCAGGGCTCCTGCCACCATCACCCACGAAGCTACCGCCCACCAATCAACCGAGCTTGCGGTTATTTTGGTGGCAGAGGCCGTAAGTTCTCCCACCATAGGCTCAACTGCGACTTCCGACATAGGCTCCGACAGAGTCTGCACACGCACAATGGTGATGACACAAAGGGGAAGAACGAATGAGAGTGTTGCCGTAGCCAGCAACACAAGACGGTTGAGTCGGTGGTAACTCTCACGCGAGAGCAACACCTTGAAAAACAGGTAGAAAACCGCCAACACTGCAGCACTCTTCAGCTCGTATGCGACAAATTCCTGCATAATTTGTGGGGCTTTGGGATTGGTTATTGTTCTCCTCGCTCGATGCGGTCAATCAACTCACGAAGCTCCTCGAGCGAGATTTTTTCCTCCTTCACAAGAGCAGAAACGGCTGCCAGGTAGGAGTTGTCGAGGTAGCGACTAATGGCGCCTCGGATTGTCGAGTGACCATACTGCTCCTCGGTAATGGTCGGGTAGTAACGATAGGTGTTTCCGTAGCTTTCGTGGGCAATGTACCCCTTGGCTTCGAGCGAGCGCACCATTGTAGAGAGGGTGTTGAAGTGGGGCTTAGGGTCAGGGTAGAGCTCCACAAGTTCGCGCACAAACATCGCCCCTCTCTGCCAGAAGTGCCTCATTACCTCCTCCTCTCTCTTTGTCAACTTTATCATAGTCTTTGGTAGTTTGATGAATTTTCTACCGCAAATATAACTAAAATATTTAGTTGAGCAACTAAATAAATTAGTTTTTCAGTAAATCTATTTAGTTAATCCTACGGATTAAAAAATTCAATATTTTTGTAAAAGTGCTAACGGAGGATTTCACACCAGAGGAAATATGCTTCAGCAGACCGACAAAAAAAAACTCACGGGTATCTTTTTTAATACCCGTGAGTCATAACTGAAGACTGATTACTGACAACTGATAACTGACCGCTATATCGGAAAGATGACAAACACTGCCGCATCCCAAACGGCGTGGGAGATGACAAGTGCCCACAAGCGCTCGGGGAAAAACCTATACAACAGACCCCAGGCGCCACCGGCCACAGCCGCCGCCACAATGAGCATAAAGTTAAGCGACCAGATGTGCACAAAGGCATAGATGGCTGTCGTGGCGAAGAATGCCACCCACGGGTTCCACTTACGCCCCAGCCTATCCTGCACAAAACCACGCCAAAAAATCTCCTCGGCAGGGCCCACAACAAAGAGTAGCAGCGCACCAATGAGCAGATAGGGTGTGCCATCCCTCATTGAGTATATCGACCCAATCTCGCCATCGGCAAAGGGGAACATCCAGACAGCAACCTTATCGCCCACCCAAAAAATTCCCCACAATGCGGCGCCAATGAGCACACCCAAAAGAATGTCGCTCCAACGGAAGTTCTCCTTGAGCGAGAGCCTCAACTCCTTGCCAAAGGCAAAGCTCAAGGTCGAAAGAACCACTCCCGAGAGGGCCATAGTGGCCCAGAAGTTCAGATGTGGAGCAGTCCACGGGCTGAACATCACAAACCACAAAAGGGCCGCAATCAGAATGGAAATGACGGTTTTTTTCACCTTAACAAGTGGTTAGAACAGAGGAGTATTGACTACGGGCCCCCATCCTGCAAGGGCGCTCACCACGAGCGACAGGATCATAAGCAGGCTAAACTTGGCCTGAAGTGCCGCACTCTGCTGATCGAGAGTGGCAACAGCCGCGGCACCCTCCGAGAGGAGTTTCGAGGAGGTCTTGGCCATACCAAGCGCCACCTTACCAACAGCAAAGACAAGAATCGAAAAGACTGGGAGCCAACCCAAAACCACCGCCACAACAACCCATACAAAGGGGATAATCAGCTCGGCCTTATAGAGCACCACCGAGGCCTTGGGGCCTATGCGCATCGCAAAGGTGCGGATACCTGCTGCGCGGTCGCTCACTGCGTCACGCGCGTTATTAATATGAAGTATGGAGTCGGTAATGAGGGCCAGGGGCACCACCAGCACCATCGCCGCCCAATCGATAGTGCCGACAGTCACGAGCGAGGTACCCATAATGGGCAGCACGGCGTAGTTGAGAACGATGGCCACATCGCCGAGCGAGTGGTACTTAAGGAATGAGTAGAGAACGGTCAGCAAACCGCCAGCCACACCAACCCAAAGGAGCTGAAGGCTCTCGGTGAGCCACAGCAACACACCGCCAATAAGACACCCCACAAAGAGGAGCACAAGGCCATAGCGTTTGAACTCCACACCCTTAAAGGAGCCATTAACCAGCGGCAACATCATCGCATTCTCGGGCGTATCAACCCCTTTGCGGTGGTCGTTGTAGTCGCTCAGCACATTGCCGGCAGCGTGGAATACAACGATTCCCACCAAGGCCAACAAACCTTGAAGAATGTTGATTTGAGGAGCGCCGGGAAGAGTTTTGGAGGCCCAAAAGAGATAGGCGATGGTGGAAGCAACGGGCATAGCCGAAGCAGGAAAAGACCAAGGGCGAGTGGCCAGATACCACTCTTTGAGCGTGTGTTTTGCCATAAAAGTTCGGTTCTTAATATTAAATACAACCACAAATATACAAAAATTTAGTATCTTTGGAGCAAATAAAAATTATACATTAAGTTATGAAATCAAAAGTTGCATCTTTTTCTGTAGATCACACCACCCTCGATAGGGGTTTCTATCTCCGTTCGGCCTATACAGCACTCGGCTTCTACCCCATTCGTAGCTACGATATGCGCTTCCGCGCGCCCCGCGAGAAACAGTACCTCTCGCCCGAGGCTATCCACTCCATCGAGCACCTTATGGCCCACTACCTGCGCGAGCGTCTGGGCAACAAGGTTGTATCCTTTGCCCCTATGGGTTGCAAGACGGGCTTCTATGTGGTCGTAAAGGGCTGGACCTCACAGCGCAAGGTTATGGAGGCTGTCTTGGAGGTGTGCCGCACGCAATCGGACCTGAAGACCAAGGAGGATATTCCCGGCCTTACGGTTGTTCAGTGTGGCAACCCCGAGTTCTACAATATAGAGGAGAGCAACGCCGCCCTCAAGGAGTATGGCGACCTGCTGGAAAAACTGCTTAAATAAGAGAAAAGAGAGATGAAAAACATACTCGTTATTACCCCTATGGCTGCCGAGCAAGAGAATATGCTCCAAGCCCTGAACAACTACCCCAACCCACTCCTCAACTCCTACACCATCCGCCGAGGCTATGTGGGCAAGGTCTATGCAGCAGCAGCCACCGCCCTCGCAATGGAAGAGGAGCACTTCGACCTTGTGGCCGTCATCGGTTATGCCGCAGCCAGCAAGGAGTTCTCCACAGGCGATGTTGTATGCCCCCGAGAGGCTCGCTACCACGACGCACGAGTGCCCGAGGGATTGGACGGCGTGAGTTTCCTCACAGACCCCTACAAGCTTGAGGGTAAAGACGATGCGGTCATCTACACGGGCGATAGCTTCGTGGGTAAGGAGATGATTGAGGAGATTAAGGAGAGGTTTTCGACCCCTCGCGCACTGTTCGATATGGAGGCTACGGCTGTGTGCCAGATAGCCGCCCAAAGAGGTGTGCCTGTGGTGGTTATGAAGATGGTGAGCGACACCCCCGAGAAGGGTTGCGACGCCGACTCGTTTGAGCGTTTCGTTACGGAGCACACCGACTTTTCGGCCTTTGTGGAGATTCTCGAGCAAATGTAATACTAAACCTAAAAATCTTATAAACTATGAAAATTGCTATCGGTTGCGACCACGCAGCCTACTCGTTCAAAGAGGAGATTAAGGCCTACCTCACCGAAAAGGGCCACGAACTACTTGACAAGGGTTGCTACTCCCCCGAAAGGGCCGACTATCCCGACCACGGAATCGCTGTAGGCGAGGCTGTTGCCAGCGGCGAGGCCGAGCGCGGCGTTGTCATCTGCGGCAGCGGCATCGGTATCTCTATTGCGGCCAACAAGGTGAAGGGTGTGCGCTGTGCGCTCTGCTCCGAGCCCCTCTCGGCACGCCTGTCGCGCAACCACAACGACGCCAATGTCTTGGCTATGGGCGCAAGGCTCATCGGTCTGGAGATGGGCAAGGCTATTGTTGATGCCTGGTTTGAGGCCGAGTTTGAGGGCGGTCGCCACACAGGACGCATCGAGAAAATTTCCAATTACGAGAAGTAAAGTTGAAAATTGAGAGTTGAAAGTTGAAAGTTGAGATAAGATCCTTAAAGACTTAGGTCGGTTCGACTTTAGACTTTAGACTTTCGACATTAGACACTATATAGAACTATGAAATACGCAATTATCCTTACCGAGAAGGGCGACTATCAGCCACAGGCTGACCAAGCCCCAACCCAAAGGGGAGGGGTTTGGGGTGGGGGTAAAATGCTTTTCATTGCGCCCTGCAGCAAACAACAAACAATTTGACAAAAAACCACTTCAATGAAATACGCAATTATCCTTACCGAGAAGGGCGAAATGAAGGCGGAGCTCTATGAGAACGAGACCCCTATCGCCGTAAATAACTTCATAAAACTTGCCACCTCGCGATTCTACGACGGCCTTACATTCCACCGCGTAATTCCCGACTTTGTGATTCAGGGTGGCTGTCCCATTGGCAACGGTGCGGGTGGTCCCGGCTGGACCATCAAGTGTGAGACCTCGGCTCCCCGTCAGTATCACGACAGGGGTGTGTTGTCGATGGCCCACAGGGGTAAAGATACGGGGGGCTCGCAGTTCTTCATCTGCCACAACCGTCAGAACACCCAGCACCTCGACGGCGTACACACCTGCTTCGGCAAGGTGGTCGAGGGCCTCGATGTCATCGACGACATCCGCCCAGGCGATTTGATCCTCTCCATCACCATCGTTGAGGATTGAAAATTGAAAGTTGACGATTGAAAATTGCTAGGGAAATTAGTGAGTTTAGAGAAATTAAGGATGAGTCCCTAAACTCCCTAAACTCCCTAAACTCCCCAAAAGACCTTAGGTCGGTTAGACTATAGACATTAGACTTTAGACCCAAAAAATTATGTCCTGCAAGAAAACCTCAACACTCAAGCCATTTGACATTGCGATAATCACCATCACAGTGCTCTCGGCTATCGCCTACTCGCTCATAATGAAGAAGTTTGAGCTCATCGGTACCATCGCCCTGCTGATGGGCGTGACGGGTACCGTATTGAGTGCCAAAAGGAGCATTTGGAACTTCCTCTTCGGAGCCGTAAATGTAACCCTCTATGCCTACATTTCGTTCCAAGCGAGCAACTATGGTCAGGCCGCACTCAACGCCCTCTACTATCTGCCTATGCAGGTTGTTGGCTATCTGGCGTGGAGTCACCGCAAGGATTCGGCTGATAAATCGAAGGTCAAGACCCGTTCGATGCGCCCCGTACACATTCTCCTTTCGGTTGTGGGCACACTCATCGGCGCGCTCCTTTTGTGGTACATCCTCGGGCACTACACCGACGCTGCACAGCCACTCAAAGATGGTTTTGTGACGACCGTATTCATCGTAGGGCAGATTCTTATGACCCTTGCCTTCTGGGAGCAGTGGTTCTTCTGGTTGGCGGGAAATATTCTCAATGTGGTACTATGGGCGGTGGTTATGGCCCAAGGAGATGTTGTGGGCGGACTGATGCTCATCAAATATTCGATGTACACCATCAACTCCATAAACGGCATAATCATCTGGCGTCGAGGAGCAAAGGAGAGCAAATAGAGAGCATTCTCTCCTTTCAGAGAGCCCCACTCTACCCCACTCCTAGGTCGGTATTGTTGATTAATACTTCGGCCTTGGGGTTGTCCTCAAGCGAGGGAGCAACCTCCCGAACAAACCACTCTGCGAGCTCCTCGT
>JAZQZA010000112.1:0-3449 GCA_045633765.1 Tidjanibacter sp.
GCCGCCATTGATTTATACGAGCACCCCTCCAAACCTCCCCTTTCGTAGGGGAGGCTTTTGTTTTGGCAGCTGCGGGTATTGTGTTATTATATAATAGGTGTTATCTTTGTGTTGGTCTTTTTTTATGCATAAACGACGGGAAGGTCTTGCCTCTACCCACAGCCGTTCAGTGGTCTTAAAGAGGCGTGCTACCTGAAGATAGCCGCCAGCGATTGTGTTACCCAGCCCCTAAATCCCCGTTAATCCACCTGCGGTGTCTTTTCCTCCTACTTGCGAGGCATAGTCTGCAAGTAGCCTCTGCTCTCGCTTCGGGCGTCGGTTCTGTGAGGGGGACTTATTATTTTGCCAATCCGAATAGGGTTGGTCTTTTTTTGTGCTTACAAGATAGGTGCACGTTTTGTTTAGCGCCACCCTCACTCGCCGTGGCCGTTGCTACCTTAAAGGGCTGGTTATTGCCGCCAGCGATTGTGTTACCCAGCTCCTAACCCTTCTGTATAGGGCTTATTATCTTAGCGTGTGGGAGTATAGGGAGTATAGGGAGTATAGGGCTGTCCTTATGAGCCCTGAGGTGTGTTCATTGCAATCAAGCGCGCGATATTTTCAACATATTTGAATCTAAAGGTGTTTGATGTAACACTACTAATTTAATCAATATCCGACATCTTGCCAAAGCAAAAATAGTGTGGCGAAGTTTATAATTTATCGTAAAACAATAAAGATTTTGCGTTTTTCGTTTGGAAGTTCGGGAAATTGCACTACCTTTGTATCGACAAACGATAAATATTTATCCCTAAACAATCTAAAAACTCAAAATGATTATGAAAAACACAAGAAAAATCCCAATGATTGTGGCCTCGGTTTTAGTGGCCATCTTTGCTTTTATCCACATTCTTGATGTGGCAGTTCAGACCTACATCATCTCCATCGGGGAGTGGGTGCCTGCCATCGATTGGAGTGTGGCTGCTGGTCTGAAGCTCACCATTGTCGCTCTTCGTGCTGTGGCTATGCTGGCGCTGGTGGTTATGTTAGTGATTTTTGTCCGCAACATTGTTCGAGCCAAGTCGGGTCTGTTTGTTAGTGACAATGTGTCGTTGCTCTTTTGGGCGATGATTCCCTACCTTTGTTACGCCTTTTGCGAGAGCAATATCGGCATCATCAGCGGCGACCGCTATGTCGTTCTCACCTCGGGAATGATGCTCGGCGCGGGGTTGCTGCTCCTCATCTCGTTGCTCTATCGCAGGGCCACAATGCTTGCCGAGGAGAGTAGTTTAACAATTTAAACTCTGTTGCGTGGTATGATTATCGTGAATTTGGATGTAATGCTTGCCAAGCGCAAGCTCTCCCTCAGTGAGCTCTCCGAGCGTGTGGGCATAACCCTTGCAAACCTTTCAATCCTCAAGACAGGCAAGGCCAAGGCGGTGCGTTTCTCAACTCTCAATGCCATTTGTCGTGAGCTCAACTGCACACCGGCTGATATTCTTGAATACAAGGAGGATTAACTCCTTATGCTCCTCCCCCCAACCATTTTATATGTCAGAGGCAGGTTAAACCGTGGTTTAACCTGCCTCTTTTGTATGCTGTGAGCTCTGCTCCGAGGAGCATCACCCTCTGTTGCTTAATGTGCGGTTTAGTACGAGCGGGCGAAGAGCACGCGGCGCTGCGAAGGCTTGCCACTAAAGACGCAAGTGCCCTCCTCATCAACAGTATCGAAGGGGATACAGCGGATGGTAGCCTTGGTGGCCTCCTTGATTGCAACCTCGGTCTCGGTGGTGCCGTCCCAGTGGGCGAGGATGAAGCCACCCTTGTTCTCCAGAACATCCTTGAACTCCTCCCAAGTATCTACCTTGGTAATCATCGAGTTGCGGAACGAAAGGGCCTTCTCGAAGATGGTCTTCTGCATCTCCTCGAGGGTCTGCTCCACGAGGTTCTCGATACCCTCAAGAGCAACATTCTCCTTCTCCAGAGTGTCGCGGCGCATCATCTCAACGGTACCGTTGGCCAAATCGCGAGGACCAACAACGAGCCTTACGGGCACACCCTTGAGCTCATACTCGGCGAACTTGAAGCCCGAACGAACATTGTCCCTATTGTCGATCTTCACGCTGATACCCTTGGCGCGTAGTTTGGTGGCAATCTTCTCAAGCTCCTCGGTCATCTTCTGGAGCTCCTCGTCGCCCTTGTAGATGGGGATCATCACAACCTGAATGGGTGCGAGCTTGGGAGGCAGAACAAGACCGTTATTGTCGGAGTGGGCCATAATGAGGGCGCCCATCAGTCGGGTCGAAACGCCCCACGAGGTTGCCCAAGCGTAGTCCATACCACCGTCACGGGTAGCAAACTGAACATCGAAAGCCTTACCGAAGTTCTGGCCGAGGAAGTGGGAGGTACCGCTCTGGAGAGCCTTACCGTCCTGCATCAGGGCCTCGATGGTGAAGGTATCCACAGCACCTGCGAAGCGCTCGTTGGCGCTCTTGGTACCCATAATCACAGGCACACCCATCCAATTCTGGGCGAAGTCGGCATAGACGCGAATCATCTTCTGTGCCTCCTCGATGGCCTCCTCACGGGTTTCGTGGGCGGTGTGGCCCTCTTGCCAGAGGAACTCGGCGGTGCGGAGGAAGAGGCGGGTGCGCATCTCCCAGCGTACCACATTGGCCCACTGGTTGCAGAGGATGGGCAGGTCGCGGTAGGAGTGAATCCAGTTCTTGTAGGTGTTCCAGATGATGGTCTCGGAGGTGGGGCGCACGATGAGCTCCTCCTCGAGGCGAGCCTCGGGATCCACAACCACGCCATTACCCTCGGGGTCGTTCATCAGACGGTAGTGGGTAACCACTGCACACTCCTTTGCAAAGCCCTCCACGTGGTCGGCCTCACGGCTGAAGAACGACTTGGGGATGAACAGAGGGAAGTAGGCGTTCTGGTGGCCGGTGGCCTTGAACATATCATCCAGAGCGCGCTGCATCTTCTCCCAGATGGCGTAGCCATAGGGTTTGATGACCATACATCCACGCACAGCCGAGTTCTCGGCCAAGCCTGCTTTCACTACCAAATCGTTGTACCACTGCGAGTAGTTCTCCTCGCGAGGGGTCAGTTGCTTAAGTTCTTTTGCCATTTCTTTATGTTGTTTTTTACTCTAAAATCGTTTTCTTGTGCGAAATCTTATGTGAAATTCCTATCTTTGTAGTAGGAATCGCATAATTTCGGCACAAATGTACAATTTTTTGCCGAAAATATGGAGCAGAAAGCGGGTTTGGTGGAGGAAAAGCAATTTTTTTTCTAACCTCGTGCAACATTTTGCCCCCTTTTTGCATCTATATAGTAAAGGAGATTATGTTAAATACACTAAAAGTAACAGAAATATGATGAGAATGAGAAACATAGTTGCAATCCTCGCTGTCCTGACGGGCAGCCTTGCACTCAATTCGTGCGGTACCACTCTCTCCGTAAAT
>JAZQZA010000113.1:0-9006 GCA_045633765.1 Tidjanibacter sp.
CTAAAATCCCTCCAAATTTCCTTTCGGGGAGGTTTGGAGGGATTTGGGAACAAGGGGCGCCAGAAGCGGCTCCAAGTTCATTATTGAGGAAGTCGGGGGTTAATAATCGGTAGAGGATATTGAGGTGGCGTGTCTTTGCCACTTGTGGTCGATTTGCTGCCAGAAGTTTCGGCCTTCGGGGGTGGCGGACCAGCAGAAGGCGTGGGCGAAGATGTGCTCCGCGTCGCTCGCCTCCCACAGGGCCGCATCCAGGGCGGTGTGGCCGTTGTGGCGCAGGAACGCAAGGTCAAATTGCAACTCGCACCCCTCCGCCCGCAAAAACTCCCGAAACTCCTGATATGTGCCGTCTAATCCCATAGGATGACATCTTGCAGCTTGTCGGCAAAGTTCTCCTCGCGAGGGTTGTAGCGCCTATTGCAGCAGGGGCAGAAGAATGGCGCTCTCTCGTCGGTCACATCGCCACACCCCACGCACGCATAGGCAAACCCCACGCCCGCCTGATGCTGAAACACCGAGCCACACTGCTCGCACTTAATCGTATACAAAACACCCATAGCGCTATCGGTTTATGAATTTCACCGCCGGAACGGTTTTGTAGCCATTTTTTGTGGGGTACTTATATGTTCCCACCTGACGCACACACTTGCCCTGAGGTGTTTTGAGGATTTGGTCATCATAGTAGTTGGTGCCCTCATCTGAAAGGAAGAGAACCACCATTCCGTAATGAGTTCCGTGACCGGTTGAGGCATTAGCCAACGCATTGCCACCATCGACCACTTGCAGGACCTTGTAGGAGTCCGAGGTCATCACTTCGCCGGGCTGCTCAAGGAGCGTGAGGCCGGGAATCTTGGTCGTGTGGGAGTTCGACTTCATACCTGCTGCCACCATCAACAATACCAAAAAGAGAACCGCTGCACCCGAAACGAAACCTAAAATAAATACTACATACTTTTTCATAATAGATTGATTTTTAATTGATTTAGTACTCTAATGAAAATAATGTAACTATAATAACGATAGCCACAAACAGAAACATCAAATTGAGGAGTCGCTTGAGTTGTTTCTTTGTCTTGGGGTCGAATTCTGGATTTATAAAAACCATCATAAAATCCTGATATTTTAGTGTTAAACTTGCTAATGGGTTGTTAATTTGCGCCTCCGCCGAAGAGGATGTTACCACGCTCTCTGCTATCCTCACCGACATTTGGCCATACAAAAAAAGTCCCGACAAGGCTCTTGCTGCATTGTCGGGACAAAGGTAAGGGGCGGTTTTGACAATTACTGTCAATGATATTTTTAGTTCAAATAAAGTGTTTTAATAGCATATAACTGCTTCTTAATATCCTCAAATCTTTGGTTTAGATCAAGAGTCTTAACCCAAAACTTATTATTGTCAAGTGTTACGGTCAAATCGGCTGTAATCTCCTCGCTGGTTTTTGCATAAAGCAGCATGCCCGCTACATTACCAGTGTGTCCGTTGTCGTAATTTTTTACATAGGCAAATATCTGGTACAAATTTGCTGAGTGTAGAGTCTTTTTAGCGTAGTGGGTGGAGAGCGTTTTGCCGTAGTACTTTGTGTCAATAATTAATGTCTTGTCTCTCTTGTGAAGAATGATATCTCCTTGCATCTCTGGCAAAAACTCAATACAACATTCTGCATCGTGGTCAATATCCCACTCAATTTTTCTTTTCGGATCAACGCTAATATCCTCACACTCCACTTTGTAGAAATTTCTTACAAAGTTTTCAAAGAGTGTATTCATGTGCTCCTCCGAGAATGTTGACATTCTATACTCGCCCGTTTCGGTTGTCATTAACAATCCATCAAGAATAAAGTAGCAAATATTCATAAGCATACGGTAGCTCTGGTTGTTGCGACCATAACAAAGCATATTCCAATGAATATCAGACTTTGAAATATCACTTACATTGCTAAAATATGGCATCAATCTACGCAAAGCTGCTCTACGCTTTTGTTCTACCGACCCTTCGCGAATAAGTGTCATTGCGGAAAACTTTAATATCTGATTTAATATATTATCAACCGACAACTCATCATACTCACAATCAATAGCTGTTTGTCTGCTAATGCGATTCTTTATAGTACCTTGCAAGTTTAGCTTGCCACGTAGCGTGTGCAGATTTTCATGCTTGTCAATATATGCACGATAGAGTCCTTGCTTGATTTGCATAGACATACCCTTATAGAGGATTTCGGCAAACAAATCGTAGATGTGCTCAAACTCCTCTGGTTTAATATCTTGATAGTGCTTATGCTTCAAATCTGTAAAAGCATAAGTCAGCATGTAGTAGATATTGCAAATTAGTATGCCCTTATCGTTTATCATTTAATTGCATCTCTTAATTGCTTACTCCATTTTTCTACCTCATCCCTTTTGTCAAACCAATACTCCTCTAACATAGGGATAACTTCATAGTTTACAACGGTATGTAACCATTCGTCGGTTACTTTTTCTTTGTTGCAGAAGTAGCTATGACCTATTTCAAAACCATTTCCAAGCGACGGATCGTTTACAATCGTTTCATTTAGTTCTTTAATTTTTGCAATTAAAGCATCAAATCTTTCACTACCAAGGTCTGCTTGATATTGCTTAAAACCATCACTATCAAACCCTGGCTTCATCGGGTAGAAACTAAATCTTCTACGAAGTGCATAGTCAATCATCGCAAGGCTGCGGTCTGCAGTGTTCATCATACCGATGATATATAGATTCTCGGGGACAGCAAAGCACTCCTCGCTATACGCCAAAGTAATCTTTATTCCCTTATTCTTCACATAATCAAAACGGTAGTCTTTCTCGACAAGCATCAGCAATTCTCCAAAAATCTTTGAGAGGTTGCCGCGGTTTATCTCGTCAATAATAAAGAAGTATTTTCTACTTGGATCATTAGCTGCTTTTATACAGAAATTGTAGAATATACCACATCGCAAATCAAAACCGCCATCGGAGTTCGGTTTATATCCCATCACAAAATCTTCGTATGAGTAGTTCTGATGGAATTGCACAAAACCAACTCTATTATCATCCTTTTCGCCCATCATAGAATATGCAAGTCGTTGTGCAGAGAATGTCTTACCAACTCCGGGTGCGCCTTGTAAGATAATATTCTTCTTAAAGCGTAATGCAGTAGAAAGACTATCGTAGTCCTCCTCTGAAATAAATACTTCTTTCAAAAACTCATTTTTAGAGTACGATACCATAGATTGCGGCACATTTATTTTGGAATCTGGTTCAATAGCTTGGTTATTTGTTAAAATACTGAGCTTCTTCGTAAGTTCTGGGTATTTTGTGATATCTGTCAATGTTTTCATGGGTAGTAATTCTTCCGATTCACAATTGCCTGTCATTTCCCAGTCTACGGTTCTGGTGTGAACATAGGCATTTCTTGTGGGATCAAATATGTATTCACCCTTAACGACACCTCTTCCGATAATAGACCGACGGCCACGCTTTGCATATACAATGTCACCTATATTGATAATATTCGCAAATTCCCACACAGCAAGACTGTCATTCTTATGGCTTTTATCTGCTCCATATAACTTTTTTAACATAGTGGTCATTGATTTTCGCGACTCATATTTAGTCAAATCTCCCATCAAATCCCATCCCAGATACATTTGACCATCATTGAGACATTCATCCCATATACTGGCATTTTCACCGGGAGCATATAGCCAGATGCGACGACTGCTTGTGGTCTCGGCGATTTTTCTCTCCTTCGGTGGAAGCAAAGATAATAGGTAATCATAGTATTCAAATAAATCTCTGTTTCCCTTCTTGCTCATCAGAAATAGTTGCAAATCGTAAATGCTGGTGGAGTTCGGATTTGGGTGTCCTAAAATAGATGCAACCTTTTCGAGCATTTCTCTGCTATAAATAGGAATAAGTCGTTTGTTAGAGTAGAGAAATGCGATTTTCCAACGCAGTGCTTCTCCAAACGTTGTATCATCATCTATATGCTCAAAGTCTCCCTGCGCAGCCAACTGAGCAATGTGAACCACACTCGCTAATGTTATTTGATAGGCCTGTTCTCTATTAGGAGCATTGAATTTTTTATACCACGCATATTCATCATCGGACACGATTACGCTTGGTTGATATGGTCTTTTAGCATACCTATAAATGCCGAACTTATAAGAGGTTCCACCCCAAATAGAGCCTAACTCATATGTTTTACTCTCTATCCAGTAGCAAAAAGAATCTGTGCGATGAAGATTGGTATACTTCTCAAGAGGCATAGTTTTGAGATAATCCAATGGAAATTCTCCCAAAAATTCATCATATAACTTGTGGCGATTAGTAGATTTTGATTCCATAATTAAATATATTTCATTTGTTATTTTTAATTATTCTGGCGAGGGTTTTATGGATGTACTCCTCGAATTCGGGGGTGAGGATGCGGATGTCGTGCATAAGGCCGAGGGTGAAGCGGCCAATGCCCACATAGTCGCACACCATAGTATCCAAAAGCCAATGGGTGTCGTCGATGGGGGAGAGGTCGCGCGTGGCGAGGGGGTACTCCTCCACCAGCAGGTTGTGGGCCATAACGCCCAATTCGAGTTGCACCCGCTTCTGCTCGAAGCCCGTGATGCGGAAGATGTCGATGTAGCCCTCGTGGTGTTCGGACTCGAACTGCCAACCCTCCGCCAAGACCTCCACCGAGCCGATGCGGGCGGTGTTGAAGAGTTTATTAAGGCCCGATTCGGGCTCGTAGCACCACACCTGAACATAGTTCGTAGTAAAGCCGAAAGGCTCCACCAGCCTATCGCGCACCACTCCCGTATGCGATGATGCGTAACGCTTTAAGATGACCTGCCTGCGCCCACCGATAGCCTCCACCAAGCGGTTGACATTCACGGCGTTCCTGCCCTCCACAACGCACTCGGCCAGCGAGGTGCAATTATAGACCGCAGAGAGTTTCTTGCGCAGGTTTTGCTTTATGATGTTGGTGTTGTCGAGCCCCTCAATGAGTTGATTCACGATGTGTGCCTCCTCGTCGGTGAAGTGGATGAGTTGGGAAATCTCCTTGAAGTAGCGGCTCTCCTTGCCGAGGCGGTAGATGCCGCCCTCCTTGCGCTGCACCACAAAGCCCGAGGCCTTGAAAGTTTCGATATAGCGATACACCGAGCGATAGGAGGTGCCCAGGCGCTCGGCCATATCCTCCACGGTGTAGTTGTTGTTGCCCGTCATCATCTTCATCAAACGGAGCACTCGCTCAATTTTCGGTTGGTCCATAGGCTGCTTTTTTGCGCCACTCGAGGTGGCAGATTCCACACAAAGTTAGCACTTTTGCGCAAGTGTGGGCGCACAAATCTCAAAAAAGTGATTACCAACCGCAAAAATGCAGGTCTGCGTGCGGTTTTTGACAGATGGTTGTCAATACTGCAAGGGGTGCAACTCGCCTCCCGAGCGGTGGGCTATTTGACAATAATGGTTTTGATTATCTCCTGGCCGAGGATGGAGTTCATCTCGTAGCGGAAGTTCTCACGATTCATAAAAATCTCGTGGCGCAGCACCGAGGCCCCCACTTTGATATGCATTGTGCCCTTAACGAAGGTCACCTGTGATGCGTCGGCAATGCGGTCACCGGCAACCTTGCGCCACACATCGGGCACAGAGCCCTCGGCCACAAGGCGGCTAATGTAGGGGTGCTCCTCCTTGAATCCACTCCAGAGGTCCCCGATGCGGGTAGGATAGCAGCGTCGCATAGGCCTACACCTCCTCCCTTTGGACCACACCTTCGCCCACGCTGAAGAGGCGGAACTCACAGCCACTCTGCTTCAGAAGGGTGATGATGCGCTCGCGGTTACAATCGGTAATGAAAACCTGCCCAAAATCTTGGGAGGTGAGAGTCACGAGCAGACTCGCAAGTCGCTCCTCATCGAGTTTGTCGAAGAGGTCGTCGAGCAGAAGTATGGGTTTTTCGCCCAGGCGCTCACGGAGCAGTGCATATTGGGTGAGCTTCAGAGCCAATAGGAAGGATTTTTGTTGGCCCTGGGAGCCATATTTTCGCAGAGGATAGCCTCCGATGGTCATCACCACATCGTCACGATGGGGGCCGGCGGTTGTGAAGCCCATAATCATATCCTTCTGCCTGTTCTGTCGGAGCAACTCCCCAAAGGGGGTGGTGTTGAGCTCCGAGCGGTAGGCAAGCTCCACTCGCTCCTTCTCGCCCGCAATCTTGGCATATATATCCTCCACAATGGGTGCCAACTTGGCCACAATGTCGCGACGCACAGCCGCAACCTTTTCGCCCATCTCCACCAACTGCTCATCGATGACCTCGAGCAGCTCGGGCATCATCATTTCGCCCTGCTTGAGGATGGTGTTGCGCTCGGCCAGCAGGCGGTTGTAGCGCATCGTAGCGTCGAGGTAGGTGCGGTCGAGCTGGGAGATGAAGGCGTTGAGCCAGCGACGGCGCTCCTCGGCAGCCTCCACCACAAGCGCACCATCGGCAGGCGACACCATAACCACAGGCACTACGCCAATGTGATCGGCCAGTCGCTCATACTCCTTGCCGCAGAACTTCAGCGACTTGCCGCTTCCCTTCTTGAAACCACAGGCCACGGTGACACCCAGGTCTCCATCGGTGGTGTAGTCGCCCGAGAGCATAAAAAACTGCTCGCCGTGGCTGACACTCTGCCCGTCGGTTGTGGGGAGCGAACTCTTGCTCATCGAGAGATAATGGATGGCGTCGACCACATTGGTTTTGCCGGCGCCATTGCTGCCCACAATGCAGTTGATACCCTCCGAGGGCAGGAGCTCACACTCGGCAATATTCTTGAAGTTCAGTATCGAAAGTTTCTCAAGCCTCATCGCTAACTCTTTTTTGTGCTCCAAAGTTAGTGATTTTAATGCAGAGGAGAAAATCTTCGCCCCTAAATTTGTTTCCACCCCACCATCTCTCGAGGCACTCTTCCCCTCTCTTATGGGCGACGAGAGCCCCTTTGGAGGTGTAAAAATCGCCCAATATCAGACCGAGGAGAGAAAAAATGGTGTAAAGAGGGTTGTTTTTCCGCAAAAAGATATACTTTTGTGGTTTGAACTCGCAGAGTAAAAAATTATAAAACACAATAGAAACTATGGCAAACGACAAAAAACAAGAGACTACCTACGAAGAGGTTGTAACCGAGACCGTCGGTAAAACCGAGAAATTCTTCGAGAAAAACCAGAAGCTCATCACTTGGGCACTTATCGCCATCATCGTAATCATCGGTGGCTATTTCGCAAACAAATATCTCGTTGCTCAGCCCCGCGCAGAGAAGGCTTCGGCAGAGATGTTTGCAGCAATCCAGAACTTCAATGTTGATGAGTGGCAGCTCGCACTCGAGGGTGACGAGAACTATGCCGGTTTCCTCGATGTTGTGGACAACTACGGTTCCACTCCTCAGGGCTCGTTGGCTGCACACTACGCAGGCATCTGCTACCTCAAACTTGGTGACAAAGAGAACGCTCTGGCCTACCTGGCAAAATATGACGCTGCAAGTGGCGCCCCCGCAGAGATCGTGAACGCCCAGAACCTGGGTCTTCAGGCCGACCTCTATGTGGATGGTGGCGACTATGCAAAGGCTGCTCGCCTCTACCGCAAGGCTATCGAGGAGTGCACCGCCGCAGGTTTGACCCCCTACTTCCTCAAGAAGCTCGGCTTGGTTGAGGAGGCTCTGGGTAACAATGAGGCTGCCATCGAGGCTTTCCAGCGCGCCAAAGATGAGTTTGGTGTTAGCGATGTTGATATCTACATTGCTCGCTTGAGGAAATAATCCTCACAGCAGACACAAATAGGGTGCGCTCCTTGTGGGGCGCACTTTTTTTATGGGGGCCACCGAGAAGAAAGCCGGTCGCTTTGTTTGGTGGGTGGTGAAAAAATGCTATTTTTGCGTAAAGAAAAAAAGGAATTGGCACTATGGGCGCACTGAAATTTGGATTTGTTATCGTGGAGGGCTGTGGCGAACAGACAATGATTGCCGAGCATACGCTCCACCAGATGGTGGAGGTTGAGGGCGAGGTCGAATACCGCCTTGTTCCGGGTACGGGTGAGACGCCTCTGGCTGCCAAATGCTTTGCGGAGCTGACGAGCGTCGATGCGGTGCTCGTGTTCCTCCCCACCAATGAACATTCGGCGGTGCTCTCGGCAGCCCTGAATGGCCTTACGGAGGTGGTTCTGGATTGGAATATGCCCATTGTGACAACCATTTCCTACCCCGATGGCGTGTCGCTTGCCCGCGCGGCTGTGACAATGGTCGGCCTGCAAATGGAGATGGAGTCCCGCGCCGAACGCACCCAATTCGACACCTCGGTCAATTAATCTCCTTGCAACGCGGGTAGGTAGCCCATAAAACAGCATAAAAGGTTGGCAAAAGCCAGCCTTTTTTGGTTTGCCCTATTTTTCTGAAGGAGAGTGGTTTGGGGTGGGATTGTGCGAGATGACGGAGGGTGTGTATTCCCCCAAACCGAGCGAAGCGAAAAGTCCCCCTCACAGGAGGGGGATTTAGGGGGAGGGTAACACCATTCTCCACGAAAAAAAGGCAGACCAGAAGTCTGCCTTTTCGTTCGTGGAGAATACGAGAGTCGAACTCGTGACCTCTTGCATGCCATGCAAGCGCACTAGCCAACTGAGCTAATCCCCCTTGATTTGCGGTGCAAATGTATGATATATTTTTGTTTTATCCAAATGCTCTACACCCTCTGCTTTATGGAACTGATGCAAGCGTCAATCTCGCTGTACAATTCGGGAAGATTAACCCCCACAATTACTCCATCTTGGACAACTATTCGTCCATCAATCATAACGGTCGAAACATCCGACGCCTTACCACAATAGACCAACGCCGAAACAATGTCGTTCATCGGGTGGAGGTGCGGGCGCGAGGTGTCAATAAGGATAATATCTGCCAAAGCACCCTCGGCAATAACTCCGAGTTCACCCTCTTTGCCCAATGCCTAAGTCGGAGGCCAAGCGGTCTTAGGAAGACAACAGCA
>JAZQZA010000114.1:0-6254 GCA_045633765.1 Tidjanibacter sp.
TGGGGCATATAAGGCCTATAAGACCTATAAGACCCATATTTCACCTCCAAAGAGTTGAAAGTTGAAAGTTGAAAGTAAACGAGGGCAGATTGTCGAGGGAATTTTTTGCCAAACGAGAAGGCGAGTCCGCAGGGCACAACGGTGCCAGCGAGTGCTGGGAGTTCTTCCCTGCGCCTCTCCTGTACTTGGAAACAAAAAACGCAGAGAGCGGGATGAATGCCAGGCGCACAAGAAAATCCCCTCCGCTGTGTCAAAAAACGCATAGAGCGGAGGGATTTTTGTGCCAAACAAAGGAGCGAGTCCGCAGCCTACTTAAGCGTAGGTGAGGAACTCGCTCACTGAAGTTTGGTGCAAAAAGCACCCGCTATATGTGTTTTTTTTAGAAGGTTACGAGTAGTCCTATACCCGCCACCTCCTGCACCTGAAGACAAGGATAGGCTTTGCCATCGGGCTGGGGGATGTTGATATCGTCGTCGTAGATCATATGGAGGTTGGCGTTGGCCGAGAGCCACTTGTTGATCTTAAGGTCAAGACGCATAGTCCAATCGACATCGACATTCTGGGGTTTATCGAGGAAGTTGGAGAAGAGGTTCAGACGGGTGTAGCCCGAGAGGTCGCCGATGATGGTGCCCTTCATCTCAATCTTCACGTTGCCACCAAACTCGTGACGAGTGGGGCGGTCGGTAAGGCCGTAGATGGGGCGCAGAGCCTCAACATTCACAAGCGTAGCCTTCCAGGTTGCGGGCGAGGCGTTGACCGAGAGCCACGCCTTGGGGTTCCACTCCAAACCAAGACCGCCGCTGAAGTAGGCGGGAGCCATAAAGCCCGAAGTCTGCTTGTAGCCACCCTCGGGGAGTGCGGTGGCGTAGTCGTAGCCACCTGCGAACTGGGTGTTGAACTTCAAGAGGGCCGACACATAGAGGCTCTCATATACTTTCTGACCGTAGGACGAGGAGAAGTAGATCTTATCGTTGGTCTTACGGATGCCGTTGCTCTCTGTGCGGTTGATACCGTAGGCGAGCTCGAGGCGGTTCTGCCAGAGGGAGTTATCCTTCTTGTAGTCGATGGAGTAGTTGAACTGGAGGTCGGCTGCAACACTGGGGTCGCCACCCGCTGCCCAATTCGTAAGGGTCATCTGCGAACCCGTGATACCGGCACTACCTGCCATAGTCCAAGGGGAGGGCTGCTCCTCTTGTGCCATAAGAGCCACACTTGCCACGAGCGCAAGGGCGGAGAGAATGATTTTCTTCATAGTTTGGAAATGTGTTTTATGATACAACTAATTGTTTCTTTTTCACATCACAAAGATATGAAAATAAACTTAAAAACCGCAACCATTAAGAATAGATTCCCTCCTTCATAGTTATCGTATTATGAATCACATACTCGACACCATCATCGGTCAATATGGTTATTGTCAGATTGTGTTCTCCATCGGCCGATGCGGGCACTTCGGTCATATACAGATTTAAGTCAGTGATAAGCCTCAACCCCCCTGCGGGTATCGAATTGATGTAGCCGTTCTCATACGTACTATATCTGATACCTACACGTTCTTCATCATCGGGGAAAATGTAGTTATTCTGCACATATTTCCAAAAACCGTAATACTCATACATCATCACATCACCAAGCGATGTGCCGGCCGGATGGTCGGCGTCGAAATCTCTATCGCTCACCACATCAATTGCCACAAAATTCTTCCAAAATGCCGCTGTTGAATAAGAAGATGGGTCGGGCACCTCTTCCGGTTTTAGACCCCTCCGGTTGTAACCCATATCCTGATTTTTGCGACACAATTCATCGTATATCTCCTTCTTTTCACCTGTACTATCGTATCTGTACTGCTCGCCCACAAAATAAACACGCATAAAAGGCGTACCCTCTCGACCATTCACAACACTGAGTTCTCCTCCACAATATTTGCTAATGAAAGAACGATAGTAAGTATAATCCCAAGGCAAGGTACCAACACATCCCGCAATAAACAGCGTGGCCAAAATAATAAGTACTCTATTAAGTTTCATAAGCATTAGGTATTTACTTAACATTGATATTTACTTCATTAATTATCCAACAGAACTGTGCTAAACATCCACGTATAATTTGCATCGATTTCATTGTTGGTATCTTGAATATCACCATAATTAGAATCGCGTATCACTGCACCTGCCACTACATCAAATACACCCGAATAATAAAATCCATTACACAATCCACACCACCCCCAATTACAATGCACAAGAACATTATTATTCTCATCATAAGGGTTATAATGAATATCATATCCGTCGATTACCCAAGTATGCCCCTTAATCGCCCAATTTCTGGCTGCTGACACTATTACCGGATTGCCTCTACTAAGCGACCTTGTCACATCACTAACGTCATATCCTATGTAAAAAGTATTATTTTCGCACTTAAACTCATTCAAACAATTATTAATTTTCCAAGGGAGTGTAGTCGAACTATCTATATCGTAGTCTATATCACACATGTCTCCCACCTCCCTGATAAACGTAGAAATCTGCTCCTCTTGAGCAGATGTATATGACGTATCATTATGATCAACTATACTTCCAACACTTTTAATTATACTCCAATCATAATTATTTTCTAATTGCGAGCAATCTAATTCCAAAAAAGCAGCAACTTGGCCAACGGCAACTGCGACACATCCCGCAGGAGTTTGCACTCCATCTTCAATCGGACACTTAAGATTGTATGGGGAATCCTGTCCCCATATTGTTGTCAACATTGGAGCAACGCTATAATTATGTGTCGTGTCAGAGGGCGGAGCAATTATGCCACCATAATTAAATCCATCGCCCAACTGCCCCTCAACAAACTCTACAATAAAGTCATTGGGCAAATTACCGTCGTCATCTCCATCCCCCAAATCATCAGATCCCGAACCGAGCGTACCTCCTCCCTCAACTCTCGTAGCATTTTGAATTGAGAAATCAAAGTCATTCGAAGAAATACTTCCACATTCTGTAACTGCAATAATTGAAGTGCCCAATCTTTTGTCGGCCGATAGAATAGCATAGCCAGAATCCTCTCCAAAGTTAATCAAATACAAAAGAGTATCAACCTTGGGCAACGACTCTCCATTCGAGCGAGTCATCTGGCGAGAAGAAACAACCTCAACATCAGAGTAAGATATAGTCTGACCACGAGTTAAGTAAAAATTACGATTTAAAAAAACGTCTAACTGTTCAATAGCTTCCTCTATTGGAATTGTCAAACTAACATCTTGAGACTTTTGTTTTAATTCCAAAAGCCTATTTTCAACAACACACGAACTTATTGCAAAAACCGTTATTGCAATAAAAAATAAGACCTTTAGTTTCATAAGCATTATAGTTTTTAGGTTGATTTTGCGCAATATAAAGAAAAACAAGTAAAAACGCAAGGAAAAGTACGCTATTGGTACAAAAATAACACAAACGGCAGCGAAGGAGATTGAAATTTTCAAATTTCGCAACAAAGATGTATCTTTGCAGTCACATTTGGCGTGGGGGTTTCGTCGCTGCCTCCCTTTAGGGAGGGAGAGGAAAGTCCGAGCAACGCAGAGCACCGTGCTTTCTAACGGAAAGTTGTCGGCAACGGCAAGGTTTAAGGTAACAGAAAACAACCGCCCCGCAAGGGGTAAGGGTGAAAAGGCGGGGTAAGAGCCCACCGCCCGTGTGGCAACACATTGGGGACAGTACTACCGACGGGTTGCAAGCTCAAGTATATCGACAGTATGTAGGGTTGCTCGCCCGATGTCGAGGGGTAGAGTGCTTTAGCCTATGCGAGAGCATAGTGCATAGATTAATGACGAAGGCCGCTCCGCCGAGGAAGGGTTGTGCGCAATCCACCCGAGGGGGACCCAGCGGTACAGAACTCGGCTTACACGCCACGCCAAATGTTTTTTTGTCGAACGTCGAAAGTCTAACGTCTAAACGACCTTTGTTAGAAAGCATATTCACCTAATCTCCCCTCTAATCATTTATGTCGGGGCATTCTTTAGGACAAGAGTATGTTAAGTTTTCGGGCGCACTGCGACCGCGACTATTGACGTTAGACATTAGACGATAGACGTTAGACGTTAGACGTTAGACGATAGACGTATATGAACTTCACCATCGACATAAATAATTTCGACTACGAGTTGCCCGACGAGAGAATTGCCAAATTCCCTCTCGAGAGGCGCGACCACTCCAACCTTCTGGTGTGGAGGGAGGGCAACATCTCCCACCGCCGATTCTTCAACCTCCCCGAGGAGCTCCCCGAGGGCACTCTCCTTGTGTTCAACAACACCAAGGTCTTCCGCGCAAGGCTCATTATGCACAAGCCCAGCGGCGCACGATTGGAGATTTTCTGCCTTGAGCCCCACGCACCTGCCGACTACGAAAACGCCTTCTCGGTAAGGGGTGAGAGTCAGTGGAGGTGTCTGGTGGGCGGCCTGAAGAAGTGGAAGGAGGGCCCCCTTCAGATTGAGTTCGAGATGAATGGCAGGTCCTGCCGTATGGAGGCTTACAGGGGCGAGCAGATAGACAAGAGTCACGTTGTGACCTTCCGTTGGGATGCCGATGCCACCTTTGGCGAGATTATCGAACACCTGGGGCGTATTCCCATTCCTCCCTATCTGAACCGCGAGAGCGAGGAGATTGACAACACCCGCTACCAGACCGTCTATTCACGCATTGAGGGCTCCGTTGCAGCCCCCACCGCCGGTCTGCATTTCACTCCCGAGGTTATCGAGGCTCTCCACGCGAAGGGTATCACCACCCAGGAGGTGACGCTCCACGTGGGAGCCGGCACCTTCCTTCCGGTCAAGGAGGAGGACGCCACAAAGCACACGATGCACACCGAGCACTTTGTCATTGAGCTCGCCACCCTCCGTCAGCTGAGGGAGAAGTTGGGCCACATAATCTCGGTTGGCACCACCAGCACCCGCACCATCGAGTCGCTCTCGGCACTCGGTTGGAGGGTTCTGCAGAGTGGCTCGCCCGATGCCGAGAGGGCCGTTGGGCAGTGGGAAATCTACGACATCCCCGCCGAGGTTTCCACCCACGAGCTGCTCACCGCACTTGCCGAGTGGATGGAGTGCCAGGGCACCGAGTCGCTCTCGGCCGCCACACAGATAATGATTACCCCCCACTACCGTTTCCGCATCATCAGCGGACTTGTGACCAACTTCCACCAGCCCAAGAGCACCCTGCTGCTGCTGATCTCGGCCATCGTGGGCGAGAGGTGGAGGGATATATATGGCTATGCTATGGCCAACGGCTTCCGCTTCCTCTCCTACGGAGATAGCTCGCTACTCTTCGTCCCCGAAAAATTTTGAATCTTGAATTTTGAATTTTGAACTCCCAAATGTCACGATTTTTACCAACATCCGCAAAAGAGGTCGAGGCCCTCGGATGGGACTACATTGATGTAATCCTCTTCTCGGGTGACGCCTACATCGACCACCCCTCCTTCGGCGTTGCCGTCATCGGTCGCCTGCTGGAGGCCGAGGGCTATCGTGTGGCCATCGTGCCACAACCCAACTGGAGGGACGACCTGAGGGACTTCAAAAAATTGGGTGCTCCGAGGCTCTTCTTTGGCGTGTCGGCAGGCTCGATGGACTCGATGGTCAACCACTACACGGCCGCTAAGCGTCTGCGTCACGACGACGCCTACACCCCCGGCGGTGCCTTTGGTTTCCGTCCCGACTACGCCGTAGCGACCTACACCAGGATTCTCAAGGATCTCTACCCCCACACGCCCGTCATCATCGGTGGCATTGAGGCCTCACTCCGCAGGCTCACCCACTACGACTACTGGAGCGACTCGCTGAAACCCTCGGTGCTCATCGACAGTGGTGCCGACCTGCTGATGTACGGAATGGGCGAAAGGAGCATTGTGGAGGTTGCCAAGGCGCTCAAAAACGGATACAACGCCAAGCTGCTACGCAAACTGCCCCAAGTGGCATTCGTTGCCGATGGGGAGTATATCTCCAAGCTCGACAAGGAGCAGACGATAATGATGGCCTCCTATGAGGAGTGTTGCCGCAACAAGAGGGCCTTTGGCGAGAACTTCGTGAAGATGGAGGTGGAGAGCAACCGTATGGAGCAAAACCGCACAATCGTTGAGCCCACGGGCGAGAGATTTGTGGTCATCAATCCCCCCTATGAGCAGATGACCACCGAGCAGCTCGACCATAGTTTCGACCTGCCCTACACACGCCTGCCACACCCAAAGTACAACGGCAAGCGCATACC
>JAZQZA010000115.1:0-15839 GCA_045633765.1 Tidjanibacter sp.
ATTTAGATGCAACTGTCAAATTTCTTTCATGCGAACCACTGTTAGGAGATTTAGGAGAGCTAAATCTTGATGGTATAAATTGGATAATTGTAGGAGGAGAAAGGGGCTCACAAGCTCGCCCTATGAAAGAAGAGTGGGTGCTCAATATAAAAAGACAGGCCGAGGCGAATAATATTCCATTCTTTTTCAAGCAATGGGGAACTTGGAGCAAAGATGGCGTAAGAGGAAACAAAAAAGTAAATGGAAAACTCTTGCAAGGTAAAATAGTGCAAAATATGCCCGATATTAATCGACAATAACATATTGGAAATTATGAAAAGGTTCGGGAAATACATAGTAGTTGGCAAATTAGATAAATCGTAGATAATTATATGACTAAAATATCCATTCGATTTTATAATGACCGTGAGGTGCGGGCGATTTGGGATGAGGAGCATTCCAAATGGTGGTTCTCTGCGGTTGATATTGTGGCTGCTATCACGGATAGCCCTAATCCGAGGAAGTATTGGAGTGTATTGAAAACCCGTTTAAAGAGGGGTAATAACGAGTTGACTACAAAGTGTAGTCAACTGAAATTAACCGCTGCCGATGGTAAGAAATACGCTACCGACTGCTTTATACAAGATGACGTAACCGATTTGGTAAAAGCGATTCCGAGCAAGCAAAGTGCTGATTTTCTCGATTGGTTCACATACAGCGACAACACCATTGACGGGCAGAGTCGCAAGAAGGCGTATTCGTTGTTCGAGAGCGGTATGCTGAATAGCGTAGAGCCGGGAAGCATCAAATGTCTGCAGCAGATTCACGCCTACCTATTTGGTGGCTTGTATGACTTTGCCGGTCAAATTCGCACTGTGAATATCGCAAAGGGTGGCTTCCAGTTTGCGATGGCACAATTCCTTCCGCAGACGCTATCGACAATCGAGCATATGCCCGAAACAACTTTTGAGGAGGTTGCCGATAAATATGTCGAGATGAACATCGCTCACCCGTTCCGTGAGGGCAATGGTCGTGCTACTCGTATCTGGCTCGATTTAATTCTCAAAAAGCAATTGCAGAAATGCGTCGATTGGAGCAAGATTGACAAGAATGACTACTTGAATGCAATGCAAAAAAGTGTCGCCGACTCGACGGATATCAAGCGACTTTTGCAGTCTGCTTTAACTGACAAAATCAACGACCGTGAAACCTTTATGAAGGGTATTGATTACTCGTACTACTACGAGCAGGAAGAGTAATAAAAATTCCAAAGTGCCAAATTCAAAATTTCAAAGTGCCAAAATGGCTCTTTGAAATGGCACTAAATAAAGTTAAGCAACTCGTGAGCAATCCTCACGAGTTGTTTTTGTTCTATTAACCATCTTGCTTTTTTGTGGCATTTCATCTTGTGTTTTTGTGATAAAGAAACATTGTCAAATGGCACTTTGAAATACCATCTACACTTTCCAAAATAAAAAGTAAAATTTATACCCTAGTGAGCAAAAATGCCTCAAATAGGGAATCTCTATTTATACACCTTTTAATACAATTTTCTATGAAATTTTATTATCTTTGTACTCGGATTAGGGCTCCAAGCAGGGATTCTGAGAAGTGTGCATTTACTATAATAGAATAGCACAATTATCTACCCTATTTCGGCTCGAAGTTTGCAACTCATTGATTATCAATGTCATTTTTACACTGCATCGGCAAGTAACAACACGACTAACGAATAGATATACTATTATGAAATGGAATATTACCAAGGCAATTGAATACATCGGTGTTGATGATACCGACATTGATCTCTTTGAGAGTCAATATGTTGTGCCCAACGGAGTGTCCTACAACTCCTATCTCATCACGGATGAGAAAATTGCCATTATGGACAGTGTGGATAGTCGAAAATACGACGAGTGGGCGGCCAATGTGGAGGCGGCGCTCCAAGGCAGAACGCCCGACTATCTCATCGTTCAGCATATGGAGCCCGACCACGCAGGCAGCGTTGCGCACATTGCCGCACGCTATCCCCAGATGAAGATTGTGGCCTCGGCCCGCGCAATAGATATGTTGCCCCTATTCTTCCACGATACCGATTTTTCGGGCCGCACAATTGCGGTAAAGGAGGGCGACACTCTCTCGCTCGGCAGCCACACACTCCAATTCTTTATGGCCCCAATGGTGCATTGGCCCGAGGTGATGGTCACCTACGAGCAGAGCGAAAAGGTGCTCTTCTCGGCCGATGGTTTCGGCAAATTTGGTGCCTTAAGCCACGAGGAGGAGTGGGCTTGTGAGGCTCGCCGCTACTATTTCAACATCTGCGGCAAGTATGGTCAGCCCGTGCAGGCTCTCTTGAAGAAGGCCTCCACACTCTCCATTGCCCACATCTGCCCCCTGCACGGTCCCATCTTGAGCGACAATCTCGGCTACTACATCGGCCTCTACGACACTTGGAGCAAGTATGAGCCCGAGGCGGAGGGTGTGCTCATTGCCCACGCATCCATCCACGGAGGCACTGCGGCTGTGGCCCACAAGCTCGCCGAGATGTTGCGCGAAAGGGGTGTGAAGAAGGTTAGTGTTACAGACCTATGTCGTGACGATATGGCGGAGGCCATTGAGGACGCCTTCAAGTACGACCGTATGGTTGTAGCGGCTGCCTCCTACGATGGCGATGTATTCCCCCCAATGCACGATTTCCTGCACCACCTTCAGCTCAAGAACTACCAGAAGCGCCGTGTAGGCATCATTGAGAATGGCTCGTGGTCGCCTTGCTCGGGCCGCATTATGCGCGGTATGCTGGAGCAGATGAAGGCCATTGAGATTGTTTCGCCGATGGTGAACATACGCTCACGAATGAGGCCCGAGAATCAGGAGGCCCTGGAGGCTCTATCCGACGCCTTGCTGTAGCCCCTTCCCCACCCTTCTACCCAAATCACTCGGGGGTGGGCTCGAAATAAGAAGAAACAAAATAAGCGCCCTTTCTCGGGGCGCTTATTTATATAGGAAGAAGAGGAACGATTCTCCTACGGGACAAGAACCCTCAGGCGCTTATCCTCGATGGTGAACTCAACGGGAGTGGTACCGAGTGCCTCGCCGTCAATCTCCATCTCTCGGACCTGCTCGGAGGATACAATCACACGGCGGCCCTTGTAGTTATGCACACGCTTGACGGTGTAGATTCGGCCATCAAACAGGCGGCCGACAACCATCGCAATACGAGGAACCGTCATTGTCTCAATCACCGTAATATCCAGCAGACCATCATCTGCCTTCGAATCGGGGAGCTGCCACATACCGCTGCCGTTATACTGACCGATGCCCACAGCGACACTCATAATGGAGCCCTTGGCCTCATTGACGCCATCGACATTGACCGTCATCTTGCACGAACGATAAGAGAATACCGACTTGGCAAGTTGGAGCATATAGGCAAGCTTACCGTTGCGCCCTTTATCCTTCATCTGGCACACTCTGAGGTTCACAGCCGCATCGAGGCCCATACCGCAGATATTGACACAATAGCGCTCCTCCTGCTGGCCATTGCGGCCCACATAGCTCACTTTTGCCACATCCTGCACAAACTCCCTACCCTCGGCAATGACCTTCACAGCACTCTGGTAATCGCGAGGAATCTTATAGGGGCGAATCCAGTCGTTTCCCGTACCCACCGGGATAACACCCATTCGTATCTGATTGGAGGGCACCTCCTTTTGGCGCAAAATACCGTTGGCGACCTCGTGAACGGTACCATCACCACCGATGGCTATGATGTTGCGGTAGCCGTCTTCCACAATAGCCCTTTCGGCCAGCTCAATGGCGTGGTAACGACACCCCGTAAAGACCGTATCGAAGTCTATGCCATTGGCATAGAGCATTCGTGCAATATGTTCCCAATCGCGGCCACACCTGCCACTGCCCGAGAGCAGATTGACAATGGCGAGCCACCTATTGTTTTTACTCATTCCTTCCTCTATTTGTTTTCACAACATCTCGGCGACATCCCTCACATAGGGTGGCCGCCGAGATGACATTATCTTTGGGTTCTATCCTCCCCAACCACTATTTCTCGGGAGCGTGCTCGAGGGTGTAGCAGAGGTAGTTGTAGAACTTCTCCACCGAGGCGATATTCACCTTCTCATCGGGTGAGTGGGGGTAGCAGATGGTGGGACCACACGAAATCATATCCATCTTGGGATATACGCCGCCGATGATACCACACTCCAGACCTGCGTGGATAGCCATAACTGCGGGCTCCTTACCGTAGAGAGCCTTGTAGCCCTCCTGCATAGTCTTGAGGATGGGCGACTCGGGGTTGGGGTTCCAGCCGTCGTAAGCACCCGAGAGTTTCACACTTGCACCAGCCATCTCGCACACAGCCTTCATCTGCTGTGCCAAAGCCTCTTTCTCGCTACGAACCGAGCTACGCAACAGGCAGAGGATGGTGAACTTACCCTTCTCCGAAACGACCCTTGCAAGGTTGGTGGAGGTCTGAACGAGGCCGGGCATAGTGGTACTCATCTTGGCGATACCGTTGGGCAGACCAACAACTGCGTCGATGAGGTCCTGGGTGTCGAAGATGTCGATGCACTTCGAGGGGCATTTAACGGGCACAGCCTTGAACGAAATGCTGTCCTCAATACCCTTAAACTCGCTCTGGTAGAGTTTCTCATAGCGTTTAACGGCTGCGAGGAACTTCTTCTCATACTGCTTCAACACAGCAACGGTAGCGAATGCCTCGCGGGGAATAGCATTCCTCAAGCCACCGCCATCGATGTCGCACAGCAGGATGCCGAACTTATCCATAAAGGTCTTAAGGAAGCGGCACATAAGCTTATTGGAGTTGGCCCTCTGGAGGATAATCTCCATACCCGAGTGACCACCCTTGAGGCCTTTGATCTCCAAGCGGTAGCCGCTGAAGTCGCTCTTGATGATGCGGCCGGTGCCGTAGCGCATAGTGGCGTTGAAGTCCATACCACCTGCACAACCAACATAAAGCTCACCCTCGGTCTCCGAGTCGAGGTTCAAGAGAATCTCGCCCTTGAGCATACCGGGCTTCAGACCAAATGCGCCGTCCATACCGGTCTCCTCGGTTGCGGTGAAGAGAGCCTCGATGGGGCCGTGTTTGAGCTCCTTATTCTCCAGAATAGCCATCATAGCAGCGATACCGATACCGTTGTCGGCACCGAGGGTGGTACCATTGGCGGTAACCCACTCGCCGTCGATGTAGGCCTCAATAGCGTCGGAGTCGAAGTTGAACTCCTTGTCCGAGTTCTTCTGGGGAACCATATCCACGTGGGCCTGAAGAACGATAGTCTTGCGGTTCTCCATACCGGGAGTGGCGGGTTTCCTGACGAGGATGTTGGTAGCCTCATCCATAGTATAGTCCAAGCCCAATTTTTTCACAAACTCGATGATGTAGTTACGAGCAGCCTCCTCGTTGTGCGAGGGGCGGGGGCACTGGGTCAGACCCTCAAAGTTTTTCCAAACTGCCTGTGGGGCAAGTTTCGAGAGATTTTTGTCCATAGTGTGTGTTTTCTTTTAGTTTAGTGTATGTTGTCTTTACTCTTTATTTTCCGATTCATTGCCCTCAAAGGCGCCCACAATGCGGCTCACCAATGCGTGGCGGATGATGTCCTTATTGTCAAATTCAACAACTCCTATGCCATCGATATTACGCAACATCCCAACGGCTCTCTCCAGACCCGAGTCGCTCTTCCTGGGCTGGTCGATCTGTGTCAAATCGCCCCTCACGATGAACTTGGCATTGAGTCCCATACGCCTCAGGAACATCTTAATCTGTGGGAGGGTTGTGTTCTGTGCCTCATCGAGAATCACAAAGGCGTTGTCCAATGTGCGGCCCCTCATATAGGCCAGCGGCGCAATCTGCACCACACCCTCCTCCATAAACTTCTGCAACTTGGCGGGCGGAATCATATCGTTGAGCGCATCGTAGAGCGGTTGCAGATAGGGGTCGAGCTTCTCCTTCAGGTCACCCGGGAGGAAGCCGAGCCGCTCGCCCGCCTCAACCGCGGGACGAGTGAGTATGATTCGTTTCACCTCGCGGTTCTTGAGCGCCCCCACCGCGAGAGCTATTGCCGTGTAGGTCTTTCCGCTACCTGCGGGGCCCACAGCAAACAGCAGGTCGTTGTTCCTGTAGAGTTCAACGAGCTTTTGTTGGTTTTTAGTGCGTGCCTTGACGATTAATCCATTGTTTCCATAGACAATCACATCGGCATCGGCGGGCTGATTCTCCGAATGAGGCAGACCGCCCTGAAAAATCTGATTGACGACACTTACGGAGATGTGGCCATACTTGTTGTAGTACAGCTCCAGAGCCTCCAATCTCTCCTCCAGGCGCCCAATCTCCTCCTCGTTGCCGATTGCCTTTATGGCATTGCCTCGGGCAACGAGTTTGAGTTTAGGAAAGAGGTCGCAAATCCTGTTAAAATGAGAATTTGCGACCCCATAGAAGTCGAGAAGCCCAATACCGTCAATCGATATAATCTTCTCTGTCATTTACAGTTGGTTCGTCTATTCTACTAGAACATCACACCAAGCGACACATACCAAGTGTCGGTCTCCTTGTTCACATTGTCGAAGTTGAAGAGCTCGCCGAACGATTTGGGCTCCATACCCTCGTTCCAGCCACCCAAGTAGCGGAAATCAACCATCAGGAAGTTGAAGAGGTCGATACCTGCACCAGCTGCCCAGGTGTAGCTTACATCCTGCCAGTTGATGGGGGCAGCATTCTCGCCCATAACGGGAGCCGAAGAGTTGAACTTAACAACGGGACCAGCCTGTACGCGAGCGTTGAAAAGACCAAGGTCCATACCAACACCTGCCAAAACGGGGATACTGAACTCATTGAGAGTCATATCCTTAACCTCCACTTTGCCGGTCTCGGGATTTTTCAAATCACCCTTCTTCCAGTTGTACATCAGCTCGGGCTGAACGTGCAGCGAGAAGATCGAGATGGGCACATTCAGACGGAACATAACGCCGGCATTGTAGCCCATAGCGCCATCAACAACGCCCTGGATGCTCTCGCCATCCATTGTCACACCGGTTGCATTGGAGGTCAAACCTGCCTTGGCACCCATCCAGAACCAACCGTGGCTCTGTGCATTTACAGTGGTTACAGCCATAAGAGCAGCAGCCACCAAAAGAATAACTTTTTTCATAGTTGTTTTTGAATTTTATTGGTTAATAATTTCTTGTCCGTTAGAATACCACACCGAGGCTCAAGCTCCAGCTTGTGCGATTGGGGTCGATACTGCCCATAATGTTGCCCGTGTCAATCTTGCCATCCACAAAATTGCCATTGTAGCGCACCTCGGCGGTGAACCTCAAAACCGTAACGCCCAGACCGGCAGTCCAGCTCATCGTTGGGTCATTATAGGCCGAGATGAAGTCTTCCTCTACGAGATCACTCACACCCTTATCGGAGGCGATAGCAAATACGGGGCCTGCATTAACCTTGAGGTTTACAAGCTGTCCCAAGCCAAACTCTGCACCCACCAAGACGGGAAGGTCAATATAGGAGTGTTTCTCGGTTGTCTGACCATTGTCCAACAACATAGGGATAGTGATTGTGGTGCTGGTGTACTGCAGCTCGGGCTGAAGATATATGGGGAGCTTGGGGATGTTCACGCGTGCGAACACCGAGCCACACCAACCCGTACCATCGGCCTTAATAGCCTCGGCAATGCCGTCGCTGGTGGTGGGCACTTGCTCACTCGAGGAGACAATACCGATGCGGCCGCCCACATTGAAGATTCCAAGAATGTTTCCTGCGTTTGCAGTCATTGTTGCCGTCAAGACAGCCACGCACAAAATGAGAAGTTTTTTCATTGCAAATTCCGTTTTATGATTGACACCTCTATATATATGGCGCAAATATAATATATATTATCCAAAATTAGCACAAAAAGAGTTTTTTTTCTCAAAGTTCCTTATCTTTGCACTCGAATTAATCACAAAACGAGTATGAGTTTAGTCGCAATAGTAGGCCGCCCCAATGTGGGCAAGAGCACATTTTTCAACCGCTTGGTAGGTATGCGTCAGGCAATTGTGGATTCCACCGCAGGCACAACGCGCGACCGCCACTACGGTAAAACAGATTGGAATGGTAAGGAGTTTTCGCTCATCGACACGGGCGGTTACTCGGTGGGTAGTGACGACGCCTTCGAGGAGGAGATTCGCAAACAGGTTCACCTTGCAATAGACGAGGCCGACCTGATTCTCTTTATGGTGGAGGTGTCCACCGGCATTACCGATCTGGACCAAATGGTGGCCGATGTATTGCGCCGTAGCAAAAAACCCAGCTTGCTGGTTGTCAATAAGGTAGATAACTACGAGCTCATCTATGGCTCCAACGAGTTCTATGCTCTCGGCCTTGGCGACCCCTACTGCATCAGCTCAATGAGCGGTAGCGGCACCGGCGATTTGATGGACAAAATCGTGGAGATGTTGCCCGAGGACAAGCCCGAGGTTGAGGAGGAGCTCCCCCGCATCACTATCGTGGGCCGTCCCAATGTGGGCAAATCGTCGCTCACCAACGCTCTGCTCGGCACCGAGAGGAACATTGTGACCAACATTGCCGGCACCACTCGCGACAGTATCAACACTCGCTACAACAAGTTCGGACTGGACTTCTATCTGGTCGATACGGCAGGTCTGCGCAAGAAGGGCAAAGTGACCGAAGACCTTGAGTTCTACTCGGTTATGCGCTCCATCAGGGCCATCGAGAACTCCGATGTGTGCATACTGATGCTGGACGCTCGTCAGGGCATCGAGTCGCAGGATATGAACATCTTCTCGCTCATCGTACGCAACAAAAAGGGCTGCGTGATTGTGGTCAATAAGTGGGATTTGATTGAGAAGAGCAACAACACGATGAAGGAGTGGAAAGAGGCTCTGCTGTCGAAGCTCGCTCCCTTCAGCGATGTGCCCATCATCTTCACCTCGGTAATCAACAAACAGCGCATTATGGATGTTCTGCAGACGGCCATCAAGGTTTATGAGTCCCGCCGCCAGCGCATCTCCACAAGCGAGCTGAACGAGTATCTGCTGCCCATCATTGAGGAGACTCCTCCCCCAATGACCAAGGGAAAATATATCCGCATCAAGTATGTAACCCAGCTTCCGACGGTTACCCCCTCGTTTGCATTCTTTGTGAATCTTCCCCAGTATATCCGTGACCACTATCGCCGATTCCTGGAGAATAAGATTCGCGAACATTGGGACTTCTGCGGAGTGCCTATGCAGATCTATTTCCGTCAAAAATAACCCTCTTCGGCCAGGCAACAATGAGCCCCAAAGTAAGGACCTATTCGATGCCCGTAGCGATGGTTGTGGGAGCGCTTTTCCACACCCACATCGGGGCATTGGATGGGCTCTCACCATACCTCATTGCGGCTATGCTTTTTGTCACATTCACCAGAGTAAAAGCAGCTGAACTAAAACTTGAGCGAATACACCTCGGACAGATTGCCATTCAGTTACTTGGCGGCCCACTACTCTACCTTTGCTTGAGGTCGTTTGGAGTGAATGAAATCATCTGTCAGGGAGCGATGATTTGTGTCTTTATTCCCACTGCGATGGCCTCCGTTGTGGTGGGTGGAATGTTGGGCGCAAATGTCACCACAATGACCACTTTTACGCTCCTTTCCAATATGTCCGTAGCGGTGGTTGCTCCCCTGATTTTTTCGCTCATCGGAAGCCACACCGACCTACCATTTTTAACCTCCTTCTGGCTCGTTTTCCGACGCCTTTTGGTGCTCGTTGTTCTCCCCTTCGTAGCCTCGCAATTGCTCGGAAAATTTGCCCCCAAGGCTCGCGACTATGTGAAGAATCATCAGTCGTGGTCCTTCTATCTTTGGCTCCTTTCGCTCACAATTCTGATGGGCTCCACGACCACCTTCATACTCTCCCAGCCTGGCGAATTGGTGGGGCTTGAGGTGGCAATGGCCATCATTGCCGGCGTAATTTGCGTGGGACAATTTGCCCTTGGCCGTTGGTGGGGCAAGCGCTGTGGCGACAAGATTGCGGGTGGTCAGTCGGTGGGCCAGAAGAACACCCTGCTTGCCATTTTGCTCGCCCAAAGCTACCTCCACCCTCTCTCGTCGGTAGCCCCCGCCGCCTACATCGTGTGGCAGAACCTCATAAACAGCTGGCAACTCTCGAGCAAAAAATAGCCCCCCATCCCGTAGGACAGAGGGCTCTACACTCTCATTCTCACACCCTATTTTCTATATCACCTCAACGGAGAGGATTCCGTTGCGTGTCATTACAATCCTAAAGCGGCGATAGCTTGTCTGGGTGCCCTCAACAAGCTGCATAACGATATTAATATAGTAGATTTTCTGCACCCTCACCGTGGCAACATTGCCATCGGCATCGAGTGTATCCACGGGCACCTCGGGGTTGTCCATCTTCTGGATGAAGCGGTGCATATGGAAGCGGAGAATCTCATTTATGCCCTTCACGGTGTAGGTACTGCCCTCGGCGAGCTGCACACTATCGAGCATAACCCTCTTGCGGTAGAGCAGAATCTTCTCCTCAAAAATCCTGTTTTCGGCCTCCACGAGCGACGAGCGCCCCCTGATGTCCATAACCTCCTTCGGTGCCTTCGACTCGCTGATGAAGTCCACACCCTCCTTGAAGAGTCCCACCTTGCGCTCATAGACCTTCACCTCGGCCTTATTGTCGTAGTACTTATTGCCGAGTCGGTGGGCAAAATAGTAGCGCATAAGCTCCTTTATGCGGTCTTTGAGCATATAGCTCACAACCAAGACCACAAACAGCGGTCCGGTGATGTTACCATACTTGAGCTGTGCAAACCAGGCAACGCCCGTTGCAAAAATCATTGCCAGGCCCGCCGCAAGGCTATAATATATCTGCTCAATGGCAAACCCGTCGCGCTTCTTATCGAGCTTAATGTAGAGATCGCTCTCGATGTATTTCTTCAGCAGTCCATAGCGGAAGACCAGCTGGCGATTGCTCTCCGTCTCTTCGGGCTCGACAATCTCATACCCCTGTGCCACCTTATACCTCTTCTCGTGACTCATAAGCTCCACAAGGTGGCAACGGGCCTCCACAAGCGACTCATCGCCGAGGCGGTCGATTTTCTTCACAATACGAAGGCTCTGCACATCAATAATGTGGCTCATCATCTCGTCACCGAAGAGGAAGTAGTTGCGCAACTTATCATCCACCGTGGGGACATTGATGAGCTGGTAGAGGCTGCGGTATTCGTCCATAATGCGCCTTACGCCCACAGCAAAATCCTCCGTAAGATAGGCCACCTCCTTCGCCACCTCACACTTGCTCGTGTGGACCGAATGGTTCCTCAGGGCGCTCTTGAAGATGGCGGCAAACATCTTTATCTCCGACTCATAGTTCTCCACATTGGTCGTCGTGGGTGACAGAGCGAGCGCCGAGAGCGCCTTTCGCAGCCCCACAAATGGCAACGACTCGGGGTTGGCCAACTCCCTGACCAGATAGACGGGCGTTATCATTCTCACATTGGACTTAATATCCCTGTAGAATTGGTCTTTGCCGTAGGTCTGGGGGTTGATATCGAGGCTATTCGGCACAAAAATCCACGAGTTGACAACAAACTCGCTATGCTCGACCTCGGGGTTGCCCTCAAAGCCGAACTTAAACTCCACAGAGAAGTTGTCGTGTTTCTTTGCTTGAATAGTTATCATCTTCCAATAAATTTCTTCACACACACATATATAGCCGAGTCAGAGGGTTGGGAAACCATAGCACCACACCACCGACAGGATTTCGGCGTATGGTTGTCGGGTGGCGGGCCGTAGGCGGTTTCCCCTCCTCACCCCTCCGCTCGTCTATTATGGTAGTATGTGGTTAGTCATTAAAACAAGCCGGGTGTATGGCCGAGCCACTGGAGCACAGTCTCACCCCAGAGGATTATCAGCACCCACGCAATACCCATCATCGTAATACCATACTTGAAGGTATCGCTCCAGCTGTAGTGGTTGGTCGTATAGAGCAGCGCCGCGGGCTTACTATTGAAGGGCAGCACATAGACGTGCTCAATCAAGAGTGCTACGGGGAATGCAAGGCTCATAATGGGGTAGCCGAACTTCTGCGCTGTAGCAATGGCGATGGGCACGAAAATCATCGTACGCATATTCTTGCTCGAGAAGAGCAGTGCGCTGAGCAACATCAGGCCCGTGAGGACCACATAGAGCACCCAATAGGGGGTCTCGGCAGTAATGCCGAGGCCATTGAAGGCCGTATCCACGAGGGTTACGTGGAGGTCCGTAGCATTCAGGCCCGTACCGAGCACATAGGCACCGGCCGAGAAGAGCATAAGGTGCCAAGGAATATCCACATCGTTCCACTTAACAATACCAATGCCGGGCATCAGAGCCACCACAGCACCAATGAAGGCAACGGTGGTCTCGTCAATGCCGTGCAGGTCTTTGGTAACCCACAGAACAAGCACGCCAACGAAAATCAGCACCGACTTAATCTCCTCAAAGGTCACCTTGCCCATAGCCTCAAGCTCCTTGCGCAAGCGTTCCATACCACCCTCAATCTGGGGTTTGGACTCTGCCTTGCTCACGGGGAAGATAATCTTTGCGCCCACAAACCAGCCCAAAAAGAGCAGAAGCAATGCCAAAGGCAGAGCCGCATAGAGCCAATCGGAATAGGATATTGCGTCGAAGCCTACCGCACCTGCAATAATCGACACGGCCAGCAGGTTGGCACCCGAGCCCGTCATAAAGCCACTCGCACCAATGTTCACCGCAAAGAGGTTCTGCAGCACAAGGTTGCGGCCAACATTATTGCGCTGACCATTGCCGGCTCCATAGATTGCAGCCACCACCATAAAGATGGGCAGTAGGATGGTAGCCTTCACAGTCGTTGCCGAGATGAACATCGAGAGCACAAGGTTGATTATAATGAAGCTGAAAAAGACTCCGCTTGCATTCTTACCAAACTTAAGCACAAACCACAGTGCAAACCTCTTGGCAACCTTGGTCTTAACGAGCATACTTGCCAGCACAAACGAGAGGATATTGAGCCACATCACAGGGTGGCCGAGCTGTGCAAAAGCCTCCTTCTGGGGAGCAACGCCCGTGAGCACAACGCCCAGAATCACCAGCAGCGAGGTGAGGTAGTTGGGAATAGCCTCCGTAACCCACAGCACAATGGCTGCCGCAAAGATGGCGAGCATTGCGTAGTTGATGCGGATGAACTCCACCAGGCCACCCACATCCTTCAGGCGCTTGATAGCCTTATCGCCTGTGAGGCCCTCCTCGGTGATATTATTCAGGAACGAAAAATCGGCAAACCAATAGATGAGAACAAAGACAAGTATGGCAAGTGGGCCACCAAGGCGGGCCATCCACCTCTCAAAGCCACTCTTTTGCATCTTGGGCAGTTTCTCAACCTTATAGTTGTTCATATCCAGCGGATCGAACACCTTCTCCTCTTCGGGATTCATATTAGTAGTTTCAGCCATAATAATATTATATGTATTAAAATTATATTCTCTTTTGGTGGGCAGCCTCAAGGGTGGCCGCCAATAGTGGGCCCACTATAACGGGGTGGCCCTCCCCTTTTTTTGGCTCTTTCGGGGCAGAGAGTCCACCCCGAAAGTTATGCCAAAACAGTGTGGCTAGTTGTTGCGGACGATGTCGGCGCTGAAGAGCTGACCCGTACTATCGCAAGAGAACCAAGCCTTGTTGTTTTCGAAGTCGATACAGATACCCTCAACCCAAGGCACCTCGGGAACTTTGAAGCGAGCAATATAGTCGCCCCACACGGTGAAGTTCACAATCTCGTTACCCCAGGCATCAACAGCCCACAGGGTGTTATTGGTGGTGTCGAACCACAAATCCGAGAAGCACTCCTTAATCACGCGAGCGCTATACCTATGCGCCACCTCGCCGTGCTCCAACGAATAGATGTAGAGAGCAGCGGGGCTCTGGTTGGCAACATAGAGGTAGCCATCGTGGTAGGTGATAGCCTCAAGACCGCTGTTGGAATCACCGCTGGTCTTGATGAACTTCACACGAGTGGCCACATACTCACCATCATACTCCTCCACCTTCCAGATGTAGTTACCACCCTCCTCGCAGACATAGATAATGCCTGTTTCGGGGTCGATGGTGACACCCTCCAAATCCTTACCCGTGCGCAAGAACTCCTTTTCGTCCCTTGTACCATCGAAATTGATGTTGTAGAGCCTACCCTGATAGTTGCTTACGCCGATAAGGCCGGTGCGGTCCTTATTGAAGCACAGACCTGAAAAATCACCGATAACATCATCATCGGCAAAGTGTGTCTGCCAATTGGTGAACTCCGAGATGGAGCACGCAGGCACATCCTTGGGGATGTCGGGCAGAGGAATAGGTTTCTGCTCGGGTTTGGGTTCTGGTTTCTCCTCGGGCTGCTGTTCGTTGTTCTCCTCGTTGGGAGTTGCGGGCTTCTCCTCGCAGGAGGCCATTCCCAGGGTGAACACCGCAGCACACAGAAGAGCGAGTATGGATACCTTCTTCATTTTATTTCCAATTTTTGTAGGGGTTCTTCATCAGCATCGAGTTGTAGTACTTCACATCGCCGGTGACCTCCTCGCCCAACCACTCGGGTTTAGCGAAGTTCTCATCCTCCGATGCGAGCTCAACCTCTGCTACTACAAGACCCTCGTTGTCGCCGTAGAACTCATCCACCTCGTAGGTGTGCTCGCCAGCCTCAACAAGATAACGGGTTTTGTCAATCACGCCGGGCTCGCAGATTTTCAGGAGCTCCTCAACCTCGGCGGTGGGAATCTCTTTCTCCCACTCGTAGCGACTTGCACCGCTTGCCGAGCCGATACCTTTAATGGTAATGAAGCCCTTCTCGCCTTTAATCCTCACGCGAACGGTGCGCTCGGGTACGGACGAAAGGTAGCCCTGGGTGATGCGGGTAGCCTTTTTGGCGAGCGATTTGAACTCACCTGCTACCAAAAATTTTCTCTCAATTTCCTGTGCCATTTCACTAAAAATATTTTAAAAAACTGTTTTAATCTGCTTTGCGAGGTTATTTTACTTTCTATTTTATGCCGATTTTGCTTTGTGGTTCGAGGCGCATAGCGGACCCTATGTAACGAGAAACACGAAGCAAAAGGGGCGAAAAGAGAGTAAAAGAATGAAGCAAAATAGATTCAATTCAGTTTTCTACTCGTTTGCAAGGGGTTTCTTGGTCATACCAATCACGCGTTTGATGGCCTGCAGGTAGTTGATGTTCTCAACGCCCTCCAAACCGCAGTCGGCGATGGTCTTCTTGATATCCTCAATCTCGGTCGACTCGGAGTTGATGGTAACAACCTTTGCACCGTTGATAAGCACATTACCAACCTCGCAAATGGTGTCATTAACCATATAACCAAACCTCTCCTTGTGTACCCTTACGGCAGCAAGGTCCTTGTTAGCCTCCACCATCTCCAGGAACTCCTCGAAGGTGTAGGTGTCTTTGGTGAGGGCGGGCATCTCCACCATAAATGCGGGGAATACCTCCTGCTCCAAAACCTCACGCGAGATGGGGAACTCGCCCTTCATAAGGGGATTCCACTGCTCAAGACCATCTACGGTCTGAACATAGGTTTTGATATCCATCTTGCCGTCGCGGATTTTGGTGTTATTGATGTCGTTAGCGCGCGAAATGATGTAAATCTCGTCGCTGGTACGACGCCATACTTTCTCGGGCACGGGCACCGACAGGCGAGCCATACGGGCGTGTGCAGCCTCGAAGTTCTGACCGAAGGAGCGGAACTCGAAACGGGGTTTCGAGATTGCTCCAATCTCCATTTTCTCTTTCGACATAGTTGTATTTTTAAGTTG
>JAZQZA010000116.1:0-5978 GCA_045633765.1 Tidjanibacter sp.
TTTTGGCTTAACACAGTACTCTATTCCCGACAGCGTAACTGAGATTGGAGATTGGGCATTCGGTCATTGCACCTCGCTGACAAGAGTTACTATTCCCGACAGCGTTACTTCGATTGGAAGGTCTGCATTCTTTGGTTGCGAATCGCTGATAAAGGTGTATTGCAAGCCCACAACTCCGCCAAGCGCAGGAAACTACAGTATGTTCGAATACAACGCTTCGGGTCGCAGGATTTATGTGCCACGAGGTAGTGTGAATGCCTACAAAAATGCAGAAAATTGGCGCGCTTATGACGACGTTATTGTGGGTTACGACTTTTAGAAAATTGGCGGCAAATAGCGATTTTTAGATAGGCGGGCGCAAAGGTGTGCCCGCCTATTTTACGCCCTACTGTCACAGCCGCCTTTTGAGTAAATGAGGATTGCGATACCGAGGGTAACGCCGAAATACGCCTTTAGAGCCTCTCTATCGGCATACTACGGCATCCATAAATGGAAGATAGATGGTCAGTCGTGCACCCAGCGCGTGGGCATAGCGTGAGCCCAAAGTGGTGAACGAAAGGTCATAGAAAACTCCCACCCTCACAAAGGGATTGACCGTATAGCTGCCCTCGTAGTAGTAGCCAATGGTCGTTCGGGGGTCATAGAAGGACTCCTCGCCATAGATGGGGCTATTGACGCCGCCAGCCTCCAGGTCGGCACACTCATACTTCAAAGCGCTACGGCCCCAAGTAACACCACCGCCCAGCGCCCAGCTGTCGATATGCCAGCGAGCACCCAGACGCACCTTGCGCGAAGAGAGCGTCGTGGCCGAGTCCATATAGTTGAACCTCATAACCGAGCTCCACGAGTTGTTCACATAGCCAAACGAGGCTACCACACTCAGGTTATCCACCACAAAGTAGCTCGTCTCAAGGTTCAGGCCAAAGCTTCCCACGCCCGTCTGGCGACCATTGCCGTAAATGTAGCTTACGGGGTGGTTAAGGCTCACAACGGGCTCAATGCCCAGGCCTACGGCCCACACACCCTGGCGATTCATCTGACGATAGCGCAGCCTCTCGCGGTAGTTATCCTCACCACCGCGCTGGGCCCACACCGACGAGGTGCACGCCAAGAGTGCCACTATTATAATTATAAGGTGTCGTTTCATATCTCTCACGCAATATCTGCTAAAGTTTCTTCATCTCTATCTCGAAGCTCTTATACTCCTCGGCAATGTAGCTCTCGGGGAAAATCTCCCTGCACTCCTCCACCAGCACCTGCTCGTCCTTATAGCGCGAGGAGAAGTGGCCAATAATAAGCCTCCCAGCTCCACTCTCCACCGCCGCACGAGCCGCATCGCGGGTTGTGGAGTGGCCCCTGCTCTTGGCTTGTCGTTGCACCTCGGCAGCATAGGTCGCCTCGTGGTAGAGCAAATCTACCCCCTTAACCAACTTTACCGCCTTGGCCGAGTAGTTCGTATCGCTCAAGTAGGCATAGCTTCTCGGCTCCCAAGGTATGTATGTGAGCGCCGCATTGGGCACGACCTCGCCACTCTCGAGTGTCACATCCTCGCCCCTCTTCGCTAAGGTTATCTGTGCAACGCCAAGGTTGTAACGCTTGATGGCCTCCTTGCGGACATTGAGTTCCGCAGGTTTCTCCCTAAAGAGGAAGCCTGCCGTCGGCACCCTATGCCTCAAGGGCACACTCCACACCTCCAACACACCATTCTCGAAGAGAAGTTCGTGCTGGGTTGTGTGCAACTCGTGCCAGATGATCTCATAGGGCAGTTCGGAGTCGAAGTAGCGTTTGTGGTACTCAAGAATCTCGCCAAAGGGGTTGGGTGCGAAGATATGCAGAGGTTTCCTGCGCCCCATAAGTCCGAGGGTGGAGATCATTGGGAAGAGTCCGAAGATGTGGTCGCCGTGGAGGTGTGAGATGAATATGGCGGTGAGCCTCATAGGGTTCACCCCCACCCTCACCAGCCTGCTCTGCACACCCTCACCAGCATCCACCAGGAAGTACTGCCCGCAGTGGCTGATAAGTTGTGAGCTCTGGTGGCGCGAGGCCGAAGGTTTTGCACTTGCCGCACCGAGTATGGTAACACTGAATGTCATACCACAAAGATACAATTGAAAGTTGAAAGTTGGAAATTGACAATTGACAATTTTTATCTACCGACGACCGACATAATTATGATGGGGCTTATAGGAGTTATAGGGCCTATGGGGCTTATAGGGTATTGGTGTCGGTTGACGGACGGTGGTCCCCCCAAAAAAAACACAGATAAGCGAGCGGAACTTAGGCGCACAAGAAAACCACCTCCGCAGTTTACTCAATGTAAACGAGGAGGTGGTTTATCGCAATGCAACGCCAAAGGCGCCGCTTATGTGCTCATTTTATTTCTCCTGAGCAGCCTCAAGCTTAGCCTTCAACTCTGCGAGGTCGGTCAAATCACCAAGGGTGGTCTTCTCAACCTGTGCGTTGATCTTCTTAACAGCCGATTTGGCAGCCTCGGCAGCGGCACGACGCTCAGCTTTAGCGGCGTTCTCCTCTGCGCGTTTTACCTCCTCGAATACGCGGGTGTGCGAAAGGCTGATGTGTTTGGTCACTTTCGAGAACTCGGTAACCTTGAAGGGAAGAACATCACCTACTTTAGCGGTGGTGCCGTCCTCTTTTACGATCTGTTTCGAAGGAGCAAAACCCTCAACATTCTCGCCGAGCGATACAACTGCACCCTTGTCGTTCACCTCGATAACCTTGCCCTCGTGTACCGAGTCAACCGAGAACTGAGCCTCGAACTCGTTCCAAGGATTCTCCTCGAGCTGCTTGTGACCGAGGCTGAGGCGACGGTTCTCTTTGTCGATACCGAGAACGATTACATCGATGTCGGCACCAAGCTGAGTGAGCTCTGCGGGGTGTTTGATCTTCTTGGTCCACGAGAGGTCGCTGATGTGTACAAGACCATCGATGCCCTCGGAGAGCTCAACGAAGATACCAAAGTTAGTGAAGTTGCGAACCTTTGCGGTGTGGCGCGAACCGATAGCATAACGCTCCTCGATAGCCTCCCAAGGATCGCTGGTGAGCTGTTTGATACCGAGCGACATCTTCCTCTCCTCGCGGTCGAGAGTGAGGATAACTGCCTCGATCTGGTCGCCAACCTTCATAAACTCCTGTGCGGAGCGGAGGTGCTGGTTCCACGACATCTCCGAAACGTGGATGAGACCCTCAACGCCGGGAGCAACCTCCACAAATGCGCCGTAGTCGTACATCATAACAACCTTACCGCTGATCTTATCACCAACCTTGAGGTCTGCATCGAGAGCCTCCCAGGGGTGAGCGGTGAGCTGCTTGAGACCGAGAGCGATACGCTTCTTCTGGTCGTCGAAGTCGAGGATAACAACATTGATCTTCTGGTCGAGAGCAACGATCTCCTCGGGACGGTTTACGCGGCCCCAGCTGAGGTCGGTGATGTGGATGAGACCGTCAACGCCACCGAGGTCAACGAATACACCGTAGGAGGTGATATTCTTAACGGTACCCTCGAGGATCTGACCCTTCTCAAGGCGCGACATAATCTCCTGTTTCTGCTGCTCGAGCTCGGCCTCGATGAGAGCCTTGTGCGAAACAACAACATTGCGGAACTCCTGGTTGATCTTAACAACCTTGAACTCCATAGTCTTCTCAACGTAGATATCGTAATCGCGGATGGGCTTAACATCGATCTGGCTACCGGGCAAGAAGGCCTCGATACCAAATACATCTACGATCATACCGCCCTTGGTGCGGCACTTAATGAAGCCCTTGATAATCTCGTCGTTCTCCAGAGCCTGATTAACGCGGTCCCAGCTCTTGAGCTGACGAGCTTTCTTGTGCGAAAGGCTGAGCTGTCCTTTTTTGTCCTCGGTGCTGTCAACATAAACCTCCACCTTCTCGCCGATAGCGAGCTCGGGGTTGTAACGGAACTCGGTTACGGGGATGATAGCATCCGACTTGTAGCCAATGTTCACAACAACCTCGCGTTTGTTGATCGAAGTAACAATGCCCTCTACAACCTCACCTACCTGTACTTTCTGTACAGACTCGTCGTACTTGGCAGCTACCTCCTCTTTGCTCAAATTACCGTAGAGCTCTGCGTCGGTCTCGAAAGCGGCCCAATCGAAATTCTCGTTGGCTACATTTTTAATGTTTTCCATTGTGTTAAGTTTTTAAAAATTAAAAAGTTAGACTTTATTTATAGACTCCCCCACGCACATATACGCGGGAAAGAAGCGCGCAAATATACGAAGAAAATTCAGAATTCAAAATTCAAAATTCAAAATTTTTTGATTTTTAATGATTTAGGGGTGGATGACGAGCGAGCCAAGGCGGAAAGGGAGCATTTTAGACGAAACTCTAGTTTTGTCAATTTTCCATTATCGGGTCTACTCTATCGAAGGAGCCGTAGAGTTGCTCGGAGGCGGCGCGGCAGCCTCCACGGCAGCGGTGCCACAGCGCACACTCCTTGCAGGGGGTGGGCACCGAGTCGAAATAGCCATCCTCCTGCGAGGTGCGTATTATCTCCTTCAGGGGTGTGGTGTAGATGTTGCCCAGCACTCGGGGCGAGTGGTTGCAGAACCTCACATCGCCGCGGTAGTTGACCGTCAGAGGCCTCTGCGAGAGGTCCGTGGAGCAGTGGGAGAAGCGGATATTGGGGTAATCCATTGGGTCGAGAACACATACGGGGGTGCAGACTCCGCTCTGAAGGGTCATACCCAGTTCGCCCGCCACCCTGTCGGCCCGTGCGAAGAGTTCCCTCAACTCGCTCTGGGAGAGGTTGAGTTCGGCGGCGTTGCGCAATCCGAGGCCGCCGATGTTGAAGCGATTGACCATAGCCCTACTTGCCCCAAACTCACTATGATAGAAGCGCAGTATATCCTCCACCTGATGGGCGTTCAGTCGGCTCATAATGAGCACCGGCACAAGCCATCCACGCTTGCGGGCACTCACCTTGCGTGCGGCCGCCACAGCCCTCTGCCACGAGCCTTCGAGCCCTGTGGTGTAGTCGTGCAGTGCGGGGTCGGTAGCGAGTATGGGTATCTGTATGGCTCCGAGGCCGAGGTCGTCGAAGATCTCTATATCGTCATCGCCCAGCAGTGTGGCGTTGGTGAGCAGGTTGACATTGGCACCCGCAAATCTTGCCTTGAGTGCCAGCTCGTGGATGTGGGGCATAAGCATAGGCTCTCCGCCCGAGAGGGAGAGGCTCCCCACGGTAGCCTCGCGGAGCAGACGGCGAAGGGTACGACGCGCCAGTGGGTAGTTGGGCGCGTCGGGTCGGGCGGGACACTCTGCACCCTTCCAGTGGTTGTAGCAGAACTTGCAGGCCTGATTGCAGGCATCCGTCAGCTCGTAGACCACAAAGGGCAGGTGGTGCTTACTCCTGGGTGCCATCTATGATATTCATAGGGTGATCGTAGTGGTAGATGTTGCTGAAATCCTCAACCGCCACATCCTCATCGGACATCCATATAACGAGATTGGCAGCACCTCGGTAGTCACCAGCCTCAACGGTGAAGATGAACTCTCCCTGGGAGCCATCGAGGGTGTATATCTCCGTTTGGATCACCTCCTTGTCGGCATTGAGCAACGCGGCACCTATATACTTAAAAGTCATATAATAGGCCTTAATGGAGAGCTGCTCGCCGTTGGCCACTTCGGGGATATGGTTGTAGCTGTAGCCCTCAATGTGTACCTCGTTGACGGGTGCAGGGTCGTAACACTCGATGGCGGGCTCATAGCAGGTGGTGCCCGAGCCTGGTGTGCAGCCTGCCGCCATTATTCCCGTGAGAGTGAGCAGGGCGCCACCCAGGCGGAACTTGGCCCTCACGGCCTTTGCGCTCCTGCCATTCGATAGCCACACCCAGAGCGACACAGCCAAAAAGGCCGCACCGATACCGATGATTGCAAATGATTTTTTCATAGTTATTCTGTGTTTGATTTGTTTGCGTTCTACTATATAGATG
>JAZQZA010000117.1:0-11661 GCA_045633765.1 Tidjanibacter sp.
TAGCCACCATCCTTGGGAGCCACCTTGAAGCCACTCTTCACCTTCTCCGAGTAGCCAACCTCGATACCCTCATTCAAGAGAGCCTTCACAGCAGCCTCGCTCTCGGCCTCCATCTTGGCCTTCATATCGGCAGGCAGGATAGCCTCCAGAGCTACGCGCTCACCATTCCAACCGCGAGCTACGCCCAGCAACATCTCCTTCACAAACTCCACATCCAAGAGGGCTGCGTGCACAGCGGGAGCTGTGGTCTTGGCAACCACAAGGTTGGTGATGTTCTCCTTCAAAGCAGCCACCACCTGACGGGTAGAGAGTGCCATCTCGGTCTCATTGTTTTTCTTAAGCTCGGCAGCCTTCTGCTCGGCAGCCTTAACAATCGCAGCGGCCCTCTGCTCGGCCTCGGCAACAAGTGCAGCAGCCTTCTGCTCGGCATCGGCTACCATACGCTCGGCCTCCTCGCGGCCCTTCGAAAGACCCTCTGTGTAGAGTTTCTCGGTAAGCTCTTGTAATTTTTTGTTTTCCATTGTTTTTGTTTAATTGTGATTATTTATGTTTGCTTATCTCTTTTATGATTCGTTTCTATTGGTGCTCCCTGCGCAACAGGTCCGTCACAACCTTCACGGGCGAGAAGGTCGAGATGGGAACCTCAACAAAGAGGGTGTTCCAATTCGACATTGCGCCATTCCACAAGCCGGGGAGCTCCTGTGCCAACAGCGTGCGACCACTCTTCGACTTATTCGAGATGAAGCCCGTTGCGGGATCGGTAAAGAGCCTGAAGTCATACTTATCGCCCTTATAGTTGCGGGTGGCGCAGACCAGATCCACGGGGTTGAAGTGGGTAGCCTCGGCCATAAGCGCCTTCTGCTCGGGGGCAATCTGCGACGACTCGGCAATCTGGAGTGCCACGGTGCCATCGGCCGACTCTGCCCAGAAGGGGCCACCACCGGGCTCGCCCTCATTGCGCACCATACCGCACACCCTCAAAGGACGGTCGAGAATCCTGCGGAGAGCCTCCTGCAAGGCTGCACCCTCAAGGTTGCGCACCCTCTCCGAAAGTACCACACAGAGCTCCTTCTCCACGAAGTTGCTCACCTCCTCGAGGTTGGCACTACCCTGCTCCATCTGCTGCATATAGCCGAAGATGCGCCTCTGGAGGCTTACAAGCAGACCTGCCAGCACCTCCTTATATTTTATTGTGTCGCCCTTCAGGTGGTCGGGGGCCACATTATCGATGGTCTTAATGAAGATAATATCGGCATCAATATCGTTGAGATTCTCGATGAGCGCACCGTGGCCCGCAGGGCGGAACAACAGGCGGCCGTCGTCCTCACGGAAGGGGGTGCAGTCCTCATTAACGGCAATGGTATCGGTACTGCTCTTCTGCACCGACATCGAGATATTGTACTTCACATCGTAGCGTTTCTCGTAGCGCTCCCTGACGCTCTTGAAGAGCTCACTGAAACCTGCAACGTGCTCGGGCGAAACGGTGAAGTGGATATTCACCTTGCCATCGCTCTCGGCATACATTGCACCCTCGGCCAAGTGCTCCTCAAAGGGGGTGCGGGAGCCCGTAGCGTACTTGTGGAAAAGAAGAAGGCCTTTGGGTTTGGCACCATACTCCAATCCCTCGCCAACAATGGCCTTTACAACATCACGCAGAGGGGCGTCAAGCGCAATCTTCGAGGCAAGCTCCTCGGAGAAAGCAAAGTTATTGATGTTGCACGAGAGCCTCTCCACCACAGGATTCATAACACCGCTCTCGGCAAAGGCAAACAGATCCTTGAACATTCGGGTTGCGGCGCCGCTTGCGGGCACAAACTTCTCAACCTTCACCTCATCCTGCACCTCGCGGTACTCGGCACGCAGCGTATTGGCCATCTCCTCATCGACAGCGAGTATTCCATCACCCACACGGGCCGAACGAATTATTTTCAGATAGGGAAAACCATTTTTGAAGTTTTCGATTTGTCCTTTCACAGCCTCAAGCGTGAGTCCGTGCTGCTCGATTTGAAGAAGGTCCTCGTGGGTAAACATAGCGCAAAAATTTAGCCGTTAATTTTAACAAAATTAATTCGCCAAAGTTAGCGTATTTTTTCACGACGACAAAAACATTTACCAACTTTTTACACACATTTTCACCATCCCGCAACACTTTTTACCCTTTTTGTGAAAACCACCCCATCAATTTTGAATTTTGAATTTTGAATTCTGAATTTTGTGGTATCTTTGTAGGTTGATATGGTACACACAAAAGAAAATATAGACATTGCGCCCTACACCTCCTTTGGGACACACGCCACCGCTAGGAGGCTTGTGGAGTGGGACAACTGCAACGAGTTGGTGGACTTCCTCGCAGGCGAGGGAGCACAATACATAGCCCACGACAGGCTCTGGACCATCCTTGGCGAGGGTTGCAACACCCTCTTCACCAAAGATTTCAACGGAACAATCATTCGCTCCGCCTCAAAAGGCATTGAGATACTCGAGGAGGGGCCCGAGCACACACTCATACGCGCCGCTGCCGGCGAGGTGTGGGATGATGTTGTAGCCTGGAGCTGCCAGAGGGGACTTTGGGGTGCCGAGAACCTCTCGGCCATTCCCAGCAGCGTGGGCGCCTCGGCTGTGCAGAACATCGGTGCCTACGGTGTGGAGGCAAAGGATGTAATCCAATGGGTTGAGTATATCGACCTTGCGAGCCTCAAGATAGCCACAATCAAGGCCGAGGAGTGCCAGTTTGGCTACCGCGAGAGCATCTTCAAGCACGAGTTGGCGGGCAAGGTGATTATAACCGCCGTTGTCTATCGTCTTTCGAAACTCCCCGCACCCCATCTCGACTACGGCACCCTGCGCCCCGAGGTGGAGAAGAGTGGCGATAGAACCCCCGCAGGCATACGCCGTGCAGTGGTGGCCATCAGGGAGAGCAAGCTCCCCGACCCCAAAGTCATCGGCAATGCGGGCAGTTTCTTCAAAAACCCCATACTCCCCCGAGCACAAGTGGAGGCCCTCAAGGCCCTCTATCCCACAATGCCCGTCTATGAGGTTGCAGGAAGGAGCGACTCGCTCAAGATTGCAACCGGCTGGATGATTGACACGCTCGGCTGGAAGGGAAAACAGCTCGGGAGAGCCGGTGTGCACAAAAATCAGGCACTCGTTTTGATTAATTGTGGCGATGCTACCGGTGGCGAGGTACTCTCCCTTGCCCAGACCATCTGCAAGGAGGTCAAGGAGCACTTCGGAGTGGAGATTTCGCCCGAGGTAAACATCTTATAGAGAGCAACGAAGCTATTTAGGAATGACACTACTAGAGAAGTTCAAGAAATATATAATTGACCACGAGCTGGCCACCAAGGAGAATAAAATCATCCTCACCGTCAGCGGTGGTGTGGACTCGATGGTTATGATGCACCTGTTTGTGGAGGCGGGCTACAATGTGGGCGTTGCCCACTGCAACTTCCAGCTGCGCGGCCAGGAGAGCGAGGAGGATGAGGTTCTCGTTGCCCAGCAGGCCGCCAAGCTCGGCATCCCCCACTACAACAAGCGTTTCGACACCAAGGGCGAGATGGCTCTCACGGGCGAGAGTGTGCAGATGGCTGCAAGGCGTCTGCGCTACGCCTGGTTCAATGAGCTCTCGGCCGACGAGGGTTACGACACCATAGCCGTTGCCCACCACGCCGACGATAGCATTGAGACCTTCTTCATTAACCTCCTGCGCGGCACCGGCCTCAAGGGACTCACGGGAATCAGCGTTCTCAACGGCAAGGTTATCCGCCCCCTGCTGTTTGCCTCGCGCCACGAGATTAAGGAGTGGGCAAAGAGTCACCACATCCCCTATCGTGAGGACTCCTCGAACCGCTCAACCAAATATCTGCGCAACAAAATAAGGCTCGGAATTGTGCCCCGTCTGAGGGAGATTGTACCCCAATTTACGGGCATAATGTGCAGCAACATAGACCGCCTGACCGAGAGCCAGATGTTCATCAACCACGCGATCAACAAAATCTCCAACGACGCGGTGGAACATATTGGCAACGAGGACATTATCAACCCCGAAAAGATTGACACAGGCTTCCCTCTCGACTTTGTAATCTATGAGATTATGAGCCAGAACTACGGCTTCAAAGGTGATGTGGTCGATTCGCTCTGCGAGGCGCTCAAGTCGGACTCTACGGGCAAGCGTTTCTACTCGAAAGATTGGGTGGCCTACATCGACCGCCGACGCATCATCATATCGCGCATACAGGAGGATGACGAGTGTGTAATCCCCGTCAATCTATCCAAGACGAAGGTCTATTGTGGCGGCTCGGTGCTCTACCTCGAGAAGATGGATGTGGATACGGTTGAGAGCCTGAGGGTTCCCGAGCACATCGCACTCCTCGACCTGGACACCCTCAAAGAGCCCATCACCCTGCGCAAGTGGCAGGAGGGCGACCGTTTCGTTCCGCTGGGGATGGTGGACGAGAAGAAGGTGAGCGATTTCCTCATTGACGAGAAGGTGTCGATGCCCGAAAAGAGGCGTCAGTTTGTACTCACCGCCGGCGACCAGATTGTATGGGTGGTGGGACGACGCATCGACAATCGCAACAAGGTCACCTCCAAGACCGAAAATGTACTTCGTATAACCAAAGAGAGCTACTGATAAGAGATGGCAAAAGGTGTTCGTTTCAGAGAGTCCTATGCTCAGTATGAGAAAATTGTGGCAGATGTGAAGGCTGGGCGCTTCGCACCCATCTATCTGCTTATGGGTGAGGAGGGATACTTCATCGACAAGCTCACAGACCTTCTCTCCGACTCCATTCTTCAGGAACACGAGAAGGCCTTCAACCAGATTGTCATCTACGGAAAGGACTCCGACGAGGGCACCATCATCAACTACGCCCGACAAATGCCAATGATGGGTGGCCGTATGGTCATCATCGTCAAGGATGCGGGCTCGCTCAAAAAAATCGAAAACCTCTCCATCTACACCGCCTCACCACTTGCATCAACGGTGCTCATCATCGCCTGCAAGGGCAAGAGTGTGGATAAGCGTTCGGCACTCTACAAACACTGCACCGCCAAGGGTGTGGTCTTTGAGTCGCCACGCCCCTACGACAACGAACTTGCCCCCTGGGTGGCAACCTATCTGCGCTCCTCCAAGGGGTGTGCCATTGAGGAGAAGGCGCTCAAGATGGTGACCGACTTTATGGGCACCGACATCGCCAAAATCGTCGGCGAGTTTGACAAACTCCTCACCAGACTTCCCAAAGATACCAAGGTCATCACCGCCGACCACATAGAGCAGAATATCGGCATCAGCAAGGACTTCAACAACTTCGAACTTATTGATGCTGTGGCAAATAAGAATTTTACAAAGGCAATGCAGATTGCCGACAACTTTGCCCGCAACCCCAAGGACCATCCGCTGGTGGTGACCACCTCCACCCTCTTCGGCCACTTCCAAAAGCTCTTTACCATCAACTACAAGGAGTGGCAGACGAAGGTCAAAGGTATGCCCCCCGCAAGCGACGCCGAGCTGGCCGGACTCATAAAGGTGAGCCCCTTTATGCTCGGTGGCTACAAGAACTCCGCAAAGCTCTATCCCAACAAGAAGATTTTTGTCATTCTGGGGCTTATCCGCGAGTATGATATGAAGGGTAAGGGTATCGGTGCGGGCGGCGCCGACCAGGGCGAGCTGCTGCGCGAACTCATTATGAAGATAATGATGCTCTAAATGATGGACAAAAGTATATCCATAGACGGGCGGCTGACCACACTCAACCAGGCCGCACTCTCCCCCAACGAACTCCTGGGGGCCAACTGGGTATACACCACCATCAACACCCTCCATCACCGCCCCCTGCACCTGAAAAGCAAGCTCAAATATGCCCTCGACTCCTTCGAGGCTCTCTATGGCATAAGGCCCACCTTAACCGCCGAGCAGGTGGCAGCGGAGATATACTCGCTCCTTCACTTCGGGCTCTATCCCGAGGGAGGCAACACCGTAACTCTCTCTCTTGCTCCCACATCCGATGGGGGCCTGAGGCGCTACATTCAGCACAGGGCCACAACACCCTACGAGGGCTACGGACTCATCGCCCTACGCCCACAGGCCACCATTGCCAGCTATGAGTTACCTCTCGAAAGGCACCAAACAAGCCTCTCGCTCTCGGCCGCACAGTTTGCCACAGACTACGCCCAGCGCACCGCAGGCGCCACAGCACTGAGGGCCTCGCGTGCGGGACTCATCCTCTCGGCCGACGACTCTCCACTGCTGGTAGTCAAGGGGTTCAAGCTCCTCACGGCACCCATAGCAGAGGGTGGCCGCCACTCGGTTGAGAGGGAGCTAATGTTTCGTTTGGCACAGCTTTCGAAGGTTGAAATCGTGGAGGAGGCTCCCACGCTGGAGGACATTGAGAGCTACAACGAGATTTTGGTAATGACACCCGTCGGGATATTGAGCATAGACTCTATCGGCGAACAGAAATTGGAGAACATCTACGCCCACATATTCTCCAAGCACCTGACTACTCTGACGAGCGAAGGACTTGCTCAATAGCCGAGAGCACATCATCGAGGTCGAAACCTCGCCCAACCCCAAATCGTACAAGTTTTCCTTTGAGGTCGTAATCATTTTTTGCAGAGATGGTCGCAGCCTTCTTTCGGAGCATTGCCTCCAGGCGCTCCGAATCACCATCTGTCGAGAGTTGCTCGAGTGCCTCCTGTATGTGTCGGGGGGCTATACGCTTGGCTCTCAAGGCGGCAGCAATCTTCCTTGCGCCCCACCCAGAAAAGCGCATCTTCTCCCTCACATAGGCCGCAGCATAACGCCCATCGTCAATGAAACGCTCCCTATGCAGCCTCTCCAGAATCCCCTTTGCATCCTCATCGGCAATATCCCAACGGCGCATTGAGGTCTGCGCATCGTAGCTGCACCTCTCGCCTCGGGCACACTGGCGCATAAGCAGCGCCAAGGCCTGCTCGGGGGTCTTGGTGCGGGGTTTGGGAGGAGTGAAACGCTCTACTTTTGGCATATAATCATTCGGGGCTTGGAGTTTAGGTCATCGAGAAGCTCAATATTCCTAAACCCCTTATCAGCAAGCATTTTGACACTCTGCTCGGAGAGTCTTTCGTGAATCTCAAAGCACAAAAGACCGCCCTCTGTAAGGGCCACCTTTGCCACATCGGCAATGCGCTCATAGAAAACCAGAGGGCTCTCGTCGGGGACAAACAGCGCCTCGGAGGGCTCAAAATCGACCACATTGCGCTCCATCTCCCCTCGCTCGGCAAGGGGTATGTAGGGAGGGTTGGAAACTATAACATCGAAAATCTCCGCAGAGGGTTCATAGGTGAAAATATCCTGCTGACGGACAGTCACTTCAACGCCCAGAGAGAGAGCATTCTCTCTTGCTACCTCAACCGCCACAGGGCTCAAATCGATAGCCACAACCTCGGCCGAGGGTATCTCCCCCGCAAGCGAGATGGCAATAGCGCCACTACCCGTGCCGACATCGAGTATGCGTGCCCCCGCGCCACATCGGCGCACAATGTGCATCACAAGTTCCTCCGTCTCGGGACGGGGAATGAGCACCCCTTTGCGCACTGCAAACCTGCGCTCGAGGAACTCCGTATGGCCCACAATGTACTGCACAGGCTCGCCTGTACGGAGCCTTGTGAGCACCCTCTCGAAGCCCTCCGAGTCGAACCCTTCAACCTCCAGCTCGCCGGCCAAAACAACCTCAAAGCGACCAAAAGAGTAGATATCCTCCGTCAGGCGGTCGGCAACAGCGCACCCCTCCTGCTCACCATAGAGCTCGGTGGCCACGCTCTGGACTTTGCGATAGAGTTCCCTTCGTGTCATAGCTAATCTATTGACAAAAAAACCTTACAGCAGTTTGCTCATAAACTTTGCGGCATTGACCACAAAGCGTGTGTGGCTTCCGCGACCGAGCACCTGCTCGCCACAGCGGGCCTCCACCTCGAACTCAATCTTTCGGCCCTCAACTGCCGTAACCCTCGCCTCGGCCTCAATGGTTGCGCCAATGGGCGAAGGGGCAAGGTGGGTGGTTGCAATATAGCCGCCAACGGTGGTGTCGCCCTCGGCAAGGAAGGGTGCAACGGCCGTCATTGCTGCGTGCTCCATAAGAGCCACCATCGAAGGGGTGGCAAATACATCCAGACCGCCCGAACCTACGGCGCTGGCTACCTTTGTGCTATCAACAACTGTGGTGCTGATATGTTTGGTTCCAATTTCAATCATATCCTTTGTTTGCTAATGGTTTTAATTTGAAGACTCCATTACTGACGCAAAGATAGTTTTTTTTGACGAGAGAAAAAATATAGCTACCTTTGTGGGCACTACAACCACAAAAAAAATAGTTCTGCACTGCGCAATGGCAAGACGAAAAGGTATTCTACATATCATCCGCAGGTTTGTCTACAAAATTCGTATGCGCCTGCACCCCATCTTTCCGGTGGCCGACCCCCAATATGTGAAGATGATGTTCTACCGCGATATGGGCTACAGGCTCAATTTGGAGAACCCCACAACCTTCAACGAGAAACTCCAATGGCTGAAGGTTTATAACCACCAGCCCCAATACCCCGCAATGGTCGATAAGGTTGCGGCCAAGGAGTATGTGGCTGCCATCCTCGGCCCCGAGTATATCATCCCCACGCTGGGCGTTTGGGATAGTTTCGAGGAGATAGATTTCGACTCGCTGCCCGAAAAGTTTGTGCTCAAGACAACCCACGACAGCAAAAGTGTGGTCATCTGCACCGACAAAACCTCCTTCGACCGCGAGAGCGCACGCAAGAGGCTCACCGCCTCGCTCCAGCGCAGCTACTACCTCAAGTACCGCGAGTGGCCCTACAAGGAGATTAAACCCCGCATCCTGGCCGAAGAGTATATGATCGACGAGAGCGGCACCGAGCTCAAGGACTACAAGTTCTCCTGCTACAATGGTGTGGCTACGGATGTGATGCTCTGCTTCGACAGGGCCTCGGGCGACACGAAGTTCTACTTCTTCGACCCCGAGTGGAATCTGCTGCGCTACAACCGTCGCGGCAAGGAGGCCCCCGAGGGTTTCACCGTGTCCAAGCCCAAAAATATGGACAAGATGTTTGAGATTGCCGCGCGCCTCTCGGAGGGTGTGCCCTACCTGAGGGTGGACCTCTACAACATCGACGGCCGCATCCTCTTTGGCGAACTCACCTTCTTCCCTCGCAGCGGCTGTGATTGCAACCTGCTCCGAGAAACCGACCTGCTCTTTGGCAGCCGCATAACCCTGCCCGAGAAGAAAACTATTTAACCACAACCTAAATGGCACGCAAAGCAAAAGTCAAACCATACTTCCGCCGCCGAGCAAAGCTCCTGCTGCGCTACCTGGTGGGGGCGGAGCGAATGACCTCGAGGGAGAGCTACTTCCCCGAGCTGCCCCACAAAAGCCCACTGAGGATTTTCTGGGAGCAGTGTGTACACATCTGCCGCTACGGGGAGCTCAACCAATACTACTACCTCTACGGTATGGATGTCAAGGGGGCCGACTTCGAGAAAAAACGCCTTGTGCCCTACAAGGAGTTTATGGATTGGCGCAACCTCAGAAACAGGCCCACCCACCCCTTTAATTATATATGTATCTTAAGGGACAAAAAACTCTTCTCGATAGTCTGTGACCACTACGCCATCCCCTGCATCAAGGACCTCGGTATGCTGGATGCCACGGACCTGACCATCCGAAATTTCAACGACATCACCGAAGAGCTATTCCACCTGCTCGACAGGGAGCGCGACATCTTCTGCAAGCCCATCGACGCCGAGTGTGGCGAGGGTATCTTCTGCCTTGGCTTGAGGGCCAACGGCGAGCTTACGATGAACGACCTACCCTCCTCCAAGGAGCAGATTGAGGCCTTCATCCGCGCAAAGAGGGGCCCCTTCTATGTGCAGAAAAGACTCCTCCAGCACCCCGAGATGAATAGGATATACCCCAAGTCCATCAACACCATACGCCTGGTGACCATCCGCAATGAGCACACGGGCGAGATTGAGTTCTTCCACGCTCTGCTGCGCATCGGTGCGGGCGGCAATGTGGTCGACAACTGGTCGCAGGGCGGTATCTGCGTGGGCATTAGCAAGGAGGGAGTTCTGCAGGGCGAGGCCTACTACAAGCCCCCCTTCGGACTGCGCACCACCCGCCATCCCGACACAGGCATAGAACTTGAGGGTTTCCGTATTCCCCACTACCGCGAGGCGGTGGAGATGTGTTTGAGGTTCCATAGCAAATTGGATGTCATCTCCTCCATCGGCTGGGATATTGCCATCACCCCCGAGGGCCCATGCCTTGTGGAGGCCAACGACAACTGGGCCATCTCGCTCCACCAGGTATATGGAGGACTCAAGGATGAATTCGACAGATTGATAAAATAAGAACCAGAATGAATAGAGTAGGTTTCCCCATCAGTCACAAGGAGAACGAGCGCCGCAGAGCCCTCGTTCCCGAACATTTGGCACTCGTTGCCCACCCCGAAATGCTCTTCATTGAGGAGGGCTACGGCGAGGTGCTCGGCTATAGCGATGAGGAGTATGCCCGCTATGGTGTGGGCGTTGTGCCCCGCAGCGAGGTGCTCCGTATGGAGGTCATCTGCGACCCCAAGCTGGGCGACGGCGACTACCTCGTGGAGCTCCACAACCAGATAGTCTTCGGCTGGCTCCACGCTGTGCGCAACAGAGAGATTGCCGATGCGCTGATTGATGGCGGCCTGACAGCCTATGCGTGGGAGGATATGAGCGAGAATGGCCGCCACTCCTTCTGGCGCAACAACGAGATTGCCGGCGAGGCAGCAGTGGCCCACGCCTATATGATTCACGGCGTCTTCCCCTACAATACGAAGGTTGCAGTCATTGGCAAGGGCAACACTGCGCGTGGTGCGGTGAAGATGCTCTCCTCGATGGGTGCAGATGTGACGGTCTATGACCGCCGTAGTGAGGCCCTGGTGAGGGAGGAGCTGCCACAGTACGATGTGGTTGTCAATGCTGTGCTGTGGGATACCCGCAGGGAGGACCACATCATCAACCTCGAGGACCTGGAGAGGATGAAAAAGGGGGCTATGATTATCGACATCTCGTGCGATAAGGCCGGTGCTATTGAGTCGTCGGTGCCCACAACCATCCAGGAGCCCACCTATTTCACCCGCGGTGTGCGCCACTATGTGGTGGACCACACCCCCTCGCTCTTCTATAAGACCTCGAGTGAGAGTTTGAGCCGAGAGGTTGTAAAATACCTCGATTTGCTCATTGAGGGTAGCGAGAATGAGGTGCTGCGCGCGGCCAAGTGTATTGAAAGGGGCGAGATTCTCGACCGTAGGATTATCGAATTTCAGGGCAGGTAGCCTTCGGGGCAAAAAAAGTTGCTCCCAACGGGAAAAACCTATCGTGGTGATGCAGAAAAGGTTACCATTTGGGGGCGAAAAAAAATTAAAAAAAGTGTGATTTTTTTGCTCGAAAAATTTGCAGGAATGAAAATTTGCGCTACCTTTGCATCGCAATTCCGATAAGGAACTGCAGTTCTTCAAAACTTTGGGAGTTTAGCTCAGCTGGTTTAGAGCATCTGCCTTACAAGCAGAGGGTCGGCGGTTCGAATCCGTCAACTCCCACACTAATTCAAAAGTCCGTAAATCAAGCATTTAGCT
>JAZQZA010000118.1:0-1760 GCA_045633765.1 Tidjanibacter sp.
ACGACATCCTCAAGGAGTTTATGGTGCGTAACACCTACATCTACCCACCAGAATTCTCGATGCGTATTATCGCCGACATCTTTGAGTACACCTCGAAGAATATGCCCAAATTCAACTCGATTTCTATCTCGGGTTACCACATGCAGGAGGCTGGTGCTACCGCCGATATCGAGTTGGCATACACCCTCGCCGACGGTTTGGAGTACCTCCGTGCAGGTGTGAACGCAGGTATGAGCATCGACCAGTTTGCTCCCCGTCTGTCGTTCTTCTGGGCTATCGGTATGAACCACTTTATGGAGATTGCCAAGATGAGGGCTGCTCGTCTGTTGTGGGCAAAGATCGTAAAACAGTTCAACCCCAAGAACCCCAAATCGCTCGCACTCCGTACCCACTCGCAGACTTCGGGTTGGTCGCTCACCGAGCAGGATCCTTTCAACAACGTAGGCCGTACCGCAATCGAGGCTATGGGCGCAGCTCTGGGCCACACCCAGTCGCTCCACACCAACGCTCTCGACGAGGCTATTGCACTTCCCACCGACTTCTCGGCTCGTATTGCTCGTAACACCCAGATTTATATCCAGGAGGAGACCAATGTTTGCCGCTCGGTAGATCCTTGGGCAGGTTCGTACTATGTTGAGAGCCTCACCAACGAGATCGCCCACAAGGCTTGGGAGCACATCCAGGAGATTGAGAAACTTGGTGGTATGGCCAAGGCTATCGAGACCGGTATTCCCAAAATGCGTATCGAGGAGGCTTCGGCTCGCAAACAGGCTTGGATTGACTCGGGCGACGAGGTTATCGTAGGTCTGAACCGCTACCGTCTGGAGAAAGAGGCCCCCATCGACATCCTTGCAGTGGACAACACCGCTGTTCGTGAGAGTCAGGTTAAGAGGCTCAAAGAGCTCCGCGCTGGCCGCGACGAGGCTGCCGTACAGAAGGCACTTGCAGCCATCACCGAGGCTGTTAAGACCAAGACCGGCAACCTCCTTGAGCTTGCTGTTGAGGCTGCCAAAGTTCGCGCTACTCTGGGCGAGATTTCCGACGCTTGCGAGGTTATCGTAGGTCGCTACAAAGCAGTTATTCGTTCAATCTCTGGTGTATATTCGAGTGCTATGAAGAATGATGCAGATTTCGCCAAGGCGAAAGAGATGGTTGAGGAGTTCGCAAAACGCGAGGGTCGTCAGCCCCGTATTATGATTGCCAAACTTGGTCAGGATGGTCACGACCGTGGTGCAAAAGTTGTTGCTACCGGTTACGCCGACCTCGGCTTCGATGTGGATATGGGTCCCTTGTTCCAGACTCCCGAGGAGGCCGCCAAGCAGGCTGTTGAGAACGATGTTCACGTAGTGGGCGTTTCGTCGCTTGCTGCAGGTCACCTCACCCTCGTTCCCCAGATCATCGCCGAGCTCAAGAAGTTGGGCCGCGAGGATATCGTGGTAGTTGTGGGTGGTGTGATTCCCGCACAGGACTACGAGGAGCTCTATCAGGATGGCGCTGCTGCTATCTTCGGCCCCGGTACCCCTGTTGCAACCGCAGCTCAGAAGATTATGGAGATTTTGGCCGAGTAAGCCCATACCTCTATAATTAATACGTGTGTGAGGGTAGGTCTTTAGGGCCTACCCTCACTCTTTCCCCCCATTGGGGGCGTTGGTCGTCGGTAGTTATAGGTTTTACTTATGATTCTATCGGAAAATATCATTCTCACAAAGAGTACCAAATAGAAAACTTTGCATTATCTTTGTAGTAGAAAAATAACAAAC
>JAZQZA010000119.1:0-5156 GCA_045633765.1 Tidjanibacter sp.
CCACGAGAGTTTACCGCCCTCCGAGAAGGTGGGAGCAAACTTGTCGAGCAATCGTTTGGGAAGTGGTGTAGTATTTTTCTGTTTCATACGCTTACATCTCCTTAATCATGAGGTTAATACCATCGCGAACGAGAGCCTGCAACTCCATCTTCGAGGGGTCAACAAACTCACACAGAGCCACATCCTCCTCAATAATCTCATAGATACCGAGGTTCTCCATCTTCTCGATATCTTTGGCCAAGATAGCCTTAAAGAGGTACATAAGATAGATATCCATAGGAAGATATTTCTCATAGAGGCCCGTAACAACAAAAGGTCTTACGCCACCATTCAGACCGGTGCGGAGGTCATATTTCTTCTTGGGCATAAGCCACGAGAAGTAGGTGCGCGAAACGGAGAGTTTGTTCAGACGGGGTGCGAGCCAACCAATCAACTCCAACTCACCGCCCTCGGGAATCACAGTCACCTGCGACGAATAGAGGCCCAAGAAGCCGTTGGCGCCTGCATTCCTACCGGTGAGGACATTGCCCTCAATAATTCGGAACTTCGAGCCGCCCGACTGGGGTTTGATGCGGGTGGGGGTCAGCACATCGGCAAGCGACGAACCAACAAGACACCTTACATACTGGGGATGAGCCACCTGCGAGCCGGTGATAGCATAGGTTTTCACCATATTCACCCTACCCTCGGTGAAGAGGCGACCGATGATTGCCACATTCTGAATAGCAACAGTCCATACGGTCTCGCCCTTGTTTACGGGGCAGATGTGGTGAATCTGCACACCTACATTACCTGCGGGGTGAGCACCCTTAAAGTAGTGTTTCTCAACACCCTCCACAGCCTCCAGAATGCTCTCCTTACCAGCCTCAAGACCGAGGTGAACATTACCACAGAGCTGTTTGAGAGCAGCAAAACCAGCCGACACTGCCTTCATATCATCCTTCAGAGCGATGTTCATGTCGGGTGCCAGAGGTGCGCTGTCAAATCCGGACACAAAGATAGCCTTGGGGGTATCCTGTGGATTGGCAATAATACCATAAGGACGCTGGATGATAGTAGCCCACAGACCGCTCTCGAGCAGCGCTGCAACTACCTCCTGGCGAGTAGCCTTACCGGATGTGGTGTTGAATTGTTTGTAGGTTTGCTGAAGATCGGCAGCCACCTCAATAGCAAGAAGTTTGCGCTTCTCACCACGACGAACAGCCGAAATGGTTCCGCTGACGGGCGAAGTAAACATCACCTCGGGATGAGCCTTGTCGTAGAACAGAGCGTCACCTGCGGCAACCTTATCGCCTTCAGCCACCAAAAGTTTGGGTACAACGCCCTCAAAGGTGAGAGGTGAAACGGCATAGCGCTCCCCAACGGGAAGTTCAATGACATTCTTCTCTGCCTCACCTACGAGCTTGATGTCGAGACCCTTTTTCAGTTTAATGACTTTCGACATATCTACAAAGATAAGTGGTTAATAAATTATTGGTTTGTTGTTAGATGTTATAAAATTCTCTTTGCGGCTTCTAAAACTTGGCAAATATAACCCATATTTTTATAAATAGGTAATCTTTATGTTATTATTTTCACACATTTTTTCACAAAGTAATTTTGTATATTTGTTCCCGATATGGACCACTACATCGACATACACACCCACAACCCTCTGAACCATAGGCTCGGAGTGAGGAATTTTCGACTCGCAGCAGAGGAAAAACCCACCTCCGACCCACTTTCGGCGGGCATTCATCCGTGGGATTCGGAGCGACTCCTCCCCTGCTCCGAGCAACTCTTGAGGGAGCTTGAGGGAATTGAATGTGTGGCCATTGGCGAAATCGGTCTGGACAAGGTATGTGACGCTGCCTGGGAGGCACAACAGACCCTCTTTGAAAAACAGTTGGATATTGCCACCCACAGAGGGCTCCCCGTGATTATTCATTGCGTCAAGTCACAGGCCGAGATACTCGAGAAACTAAAGGGTTTCCCCAGCCTACCAGCGGCCATTGTTCACGGCTTCATAGGCAGCCCACAACAAGCTAAAGAGATTATTTCAAATAGACACTATATTTCATTTGGTTTCAGCGCATTGCGTTCGCCTAAAACCATTAAGGCGATAGAGGCCTGCCCGACAGAAAACATCTTTCTTGAGAGCGACGAATCGAAGGAGAATATAACCACACTTTACCAGGCCGTTGCCACCATCAAAGGGGTCACAACCGAACAACTTTGCGCACAAATTTTCAACAACTATAGGAGGATATTTCAATGAGCTGGCAAGAGAGAACACGACTACTTCTGGGCGAAGAGAAACTCGCCATCATCAACCGAGCCCACATTCTTGTTGTTGGCCTTGGAGGTGTTGGCGCCTACGCTACCGAGATGCTCGCACGAGCCGGCGTGGGCGAACTTACCATTGCCGATGCCGACACCGTTGGAGAGAGCAATATCAACCGTCAACTCATAGCTCTCCATTCAACCATTGGTAGAGATAAAACCGATGTATTGGCTGAAAGATTGAGGGATATAAATCCCAACATAAAGCTTCACATACACACCGAATACATACGCGACGAGAAGACCTACGAACTACTCGACGCGGCCAAGTACGACTATGTTGTAGATTGCATCGACACCCTCTCCCCAAAAGTAAATCTCATCGCAGGAGCCCTTGAAAGGGGCATACCGTTGGTTAGTTCTATGGGTGCGGGAGCCAAGACCGACCCCACAAAGATTGAAATCAAGGATATTGAAAAGAGTCACCACTGCCCACTCGCCCATATGTTGCGCAAACGCCTTCACAAACAGGGAATTAGAAGCGGTTTTTGGGCTGTTTTCTCCCCCGAACCCGTAAGAGAGGGAGCAATGATTATTGCCGAAGAGACCAACAAGAAATCCAATGTAGGCTCGATTTCCTACATACCTGCCGCCTTTGGCTGTGCTTGCAGCAGCGTGGTAATAAGGGACCTTATGGGCGAAATGTAATACTTTAGATAATTATACTTAAAACGCTAATAATATGAAAATTGTATTTCTGGACGAATACACGCTTGGTGGCACAGATTTGAGCGCCATCATAGCCCTTGGCGACTACACAGGCTACAGCAGCACAAAGCCCAATGAGGTTATCGAAAGGGCACAAGGAGCCGAGGTGGTCATTGTAAATAAAGTGGTAATTGGAGCAAAAGAGATGGAGGCCCTTGGATCATCACTACGCCTGATATGCGTGGCCGCAACGGGTGTTAACAACATCGATTTAGGTGCTGCTGCCGAGCGAGGAATCTCTGTCCGCAACGCCGTCGGATACTCTACACACACCGTAGCAGAGGCCACTCTGGGCAGCATTTTAACTCTACAAAGGCAAGTTTGCTACTATGATCGCTATGTAAAGAGTGGCGCTTATAGCGCATCGGGAGAATGGGTTAATTTCGACCGCCCAACCCATCGTCTGTGGGGCAAAAAATGGGGCATTATCGGTATGGGAAACATTGGTCGCGAAGTTGCTCGTCTTGCGTCGGCCTTCGGTTGTGAGGTTGCCTACTACTCCACTTCGGGCGCTGCCCGCCAAGAGGAGTGGCCACACAAGAGTTTGGAAGAACTGTTACCCTGGGCCGACATCATCTCCGTACACTGCCCTCTCAATGAGAAAACCAATGGACTCATTGGCGCCAAAGAGATAGCCCAGATGAAACCTTCGGCACTCATCGTAAATGTGGCGAGAGGTGGTATTATTGTAGAACAGGCCGTAGCCGACGCTCTCGACGAAGGAAGATTGGCAGGCGCAGCCTTTGATGTTTACCCCTCGGAGCCAATGCCTGCAACCTCGCCCCTACTCCACACCAAAGACCCCGATAAACTCCTCCTCTCACCCCACAACGCATGGTCGGCAGTGGAGTCCATAGAGACTCTGGTGGAGTGCATCGCCACCAACATAAAAGACTATAAATCGGGTAATTAGAAGAATTTATAGGAACAAATATTCCTAAAACCACGTAGCAGCTCTTCGGCAGACATTCGTTTTTTGCCCGAGAGCTGCAACTCTTTTATCTCCACCAAGCCGTCAGCACAAACAACCTTGATATATCTCTTTTCGTCGGAGAGAATCGTGCCCACCTCGGCATCAACACTCTTGGGCTGAAAGGCAATATCAAAAATCTTTGCCGACAGACTCTCAGAGAGGTTTGCCCACGCCGCTGGATAGGGGGACAAGCCGCGCACGAGGTTCACAATCTGCTCGCCGCTATGCGCAAAATCGATGTGGCAATCATCCTTGAAAATCTTGGGTGCAGGCTTCAACTCCACACCCTCTGCAAGGACCTCCTGCTCTATGGGAGTAATATTACCCTCGGCAATTTTCTCCACGGTTTCGAGCACCAAATCCACGCCAACATTCATCAGTTTATCGTGCAGAGTACCAACATTATCAGCGGCCTCAATATCAACCTTTACTTGACCCAGAACAGCTCCCTCATCAATCTGCGGATTCAGCAAGAAAGTGGTCACACCCGTAACCTTTTCGCCATTCATAATAGCCCTATTAATGGGCGCCGCACCCCTATATTGAGGCAGAAGCGAAGCGTGCAAATTGAAGGTGCCAAGCCTTGGAGCAGCCCAGATAATCTCAGGCAACATCCTAAAGGCAATAACAATACCGAGGTCGGCATCCAGCGCCCTAAACTGCTGAACAAACTCCTCGTCGCGCAACTTCACAGGTTGCAGGATGGGTAGCCCCACCTCTTGGGCATACTTCTTGACGGCGCTCTCGTTAACCTTCAGGCCTCTGCCCGAGGGTTTATCGGGCGTAGTTACCACCGCCACAATATTGTATCCACCCTCCACAAGGGCCTTCAAAGGGGCCACCGCAAAATCGGGCGTGCCCATATAAACAATGCGCAAATCTTTAGAATTCATACCTTTACAAGAAAATTAACTACTCGGTTTTGCTCCCCTTTTTCAAGCGTGCTTTGAGTTTGTTTATCTGAACGGCGTACCAATCCAAATTGAAAAGATTGGAGTCGTTGGTGGCAATTCGCGTGAGGTAAATAGCTATCGGCAAGAGAATTAGCGAGGAGAACCACATACCAAATGCTGCGTCCCAAGTACCCTCCTTGGCCATCTTCTCTCCTGCAATACTAATCACATAGTACACCACAAAGAAGAGCACAGAGACC
>JAZQZA010000120.1:0-20527 GCA_045633765.1 Tidjanibacter sp.
AGTCTAAAGTCTAAAGTCTAAAGTCTAAAGTCTAACCGACCTAAGTCTTTAGGGAGTTTAGTGAGTTTAGTGAGTTTAGTGAGTCCATCTCTAAGTTCCCTAAATAATTTTCAATTGTCAATTTTTAGTTCACCTGCTGGAGAGCTACGAGCTTGGCGTAGAGTCCGCCCTCTCCGATGAGTTCGTTGTGGGAGCCCTGCTCGACAATCTTACCCTGGTCGATAACCAAAATCTTGTCTGCATTCTTGATGGTGCTCAAACGGTGGGCAATGATTATGGATGTGCGGCCCGCAAGAAGCTTGTCCAAGGCCTCCTGCACCAACTTCTCGCTTTCGGTGTCGAGGGCGCTGGTGGCCTCGTCGAGGATGAGAATCTCGGGGTTTTTGAGTACCGCACGGGCAATGCTCAATCTCTGACGCTGACCGCCGGAGAGCTTGGTGCCCCTGTCGCCGATGTTGGTCTGGTAGCCCTCGGAGCTCTCGGTGATGAAGTCGTGGGCGTTGGCAATGCGTGCTGCCTGCTGTATATCCTCAAGGGTTGCCACCTCGTTGCCGAGACGGATGTTGTTCTCGATGGTGTCGTTGAAGAGGATGGTCTCCTGCGACACAATACCCATAGCCTCGCGCAAGGATTGGAGGTTGTACTCCTTGATGTTGTGGCCATCGATGAGAATCTCGCCCGAGGTGATGTCGTAGAAGCGTGGCACAAGGTCGGAGGTGGTCGATTTGCCGCCTCCCGAGGGGCCTACAAGAGCTACCGTCTGGCCCTTTTTGACGCTGAAGGAGATGCCAGCTAAGACCTCTCGCGAGTCGTCGTAGCTGAAGTGTACATCTCGGAACTCAATGCCCTCTTTGAGCTCTTTGAGCTCCAGTCCGCCATCCTCGGGTGAGGTGATGTTGCTCTTTGTGTCCAGAAGCTCGAGTACCCTGCCGCCGGCTGCAAGTCCCTGGTTGATGTTGGCGAAGGCGTCAGTAAAGGCGCGCATAGGACGGGTAATCTGTGTGAAGATGGCTAGGTAGGCGATGAAACCGCTGCCGTCCAGCGAGCTGCCACCCTCCAGAATGAGCTTACCACCGAAGATGAGCAGACCCGCAGCAGCGGCAATGCCGAGGAACTCGCTCATAGGCGAGGCCATCTGCTGACGATACATCATCTTGCGCGAAATTTCCGAGAACTTATGGTTGATGCTGGTGAATTTCTTGCGGAAGTAGCCCTCGGCATTGTAGGCCTTGATAACCTTCACACCCGAGAGCGACTCGTCGAGTACGGAGGTGAGCTCGCCGAAGTTCTGCTGTGCTTTGAGTGCGGGGTGGCGCAGCTTCTTCACCACGCGGCCGATGATGAGGGCGATGATGGGGAGATAGATGATTGCAAAGAGGGTGAGCTCCCACGAGATGGCAACCATTGCCACCACATAACCGATAATAAGGAAGGGCTCACGGAAGACCACCTGCAGGGTGTTTACCAGACAATACCTTACGGCCTGAACATCGGTTGTGATGCGCGACATCATATCGCCCTTGCGTGCTGACGAGAAGTAGGAGAGGTTGAGAGCCATAACATTGTCAAAGACCTGATTGCGGATGTTGCGGAAGGAGTTGATCCTCAGGTTCTCCACGGTGCGCTGGCCGAGGTAGCGGAAGAGGTTGCTCAAAAGGGCCGAGATGGTCACAAAGGCGGCAAGCAGAATGAGGATGTTAATCTCCTTGTAATCTGTGCCATAGAGGCAGAAGAGCCAATAGTTCAGCAGCTCGGTGAGATAGTCTACGCTGAGGCTGAACTCGGGGGCTTGGGTTACGGTGCTCAAAACGGCGCTCTTGTCGAAAAGGGTGCGCAACAGAGGGATAATCATCACAAAGTTGCAGGTGTTGAAGAGGGCGTAGAAGAGCGTATAGAAGAAGTAGGGAATGGCATAGCGGCTCAGGGGGCGCGCAAATGTCAGTAGCCTCAAATATGTTTTCATAGCGTTGTACTCTCTGTTTTGAAAGGTTTAATCAATAAAAACTACGCAAAAGTACTCAAATAATTGTGGATATTGCCAAAGAAAGTGTATTTTTGTATGATTGAAACTGTTGAAAACAAAAGAAAAAGATAGAAAACTATGAAAAAACGCGTTTTGAGTGGTATCCGCTCCACAGGTCAGCTGCACTTGGGCAACTATTTCGGCGCCCTGCGCAACTTCGTGAAACTGCAAGATGAGGCAGAGTGCTTCTTCTTCATTGCCGACTACCACTCCCTCACAACCCACCCCGACCCCAATATCCTCCACTCCAATGTGCGCAACATCCTCTCGGAGTATCTGGCCGCAGGTATCGACCCCGAGAAGGCCACCATCTATGTTCAGAGCGATGTGCCCGAGGTTGCGGAGTTGTCGTTGCTGCTCGGTATGCACGCCTATGTTGGCGAGCTGGAGCGTACGGCCTCCTTCAAGGATAAGGTTAGGAAAAACCCCAATAATGTCAATATCGGCCTTCTCAACTACCCTGTGCTGATGGCCTCCGACATCCTGCTCCATAGGGCCGACTATGTGCCCGTGGGTAAGGATCAGGAGCAGCACCTCGAGATGACTCGCCACTTGGCCCACCGCTTCAACCAAATCTACAATACCGACTTCTTCAACGAGAAGGTTGCCCCCTTCAACTTTGGCAAGGACCTTGTGAAGATTCCCGGTCTGGACGGCTCGGGCAAGATGGGCAAGAGCGAAGGTAATGGCATCTACCTTTCGGATCCCGACAATGTTATCCGTAAGAAGGTTATGAAGGCTGTGACCGATAGCGGTCCCACCGAGCCCAACTCGCCTATCTCGGAGCCTATCAAAAATATCTTCACCATTATGGAGGCTGTGTCGGCTCCCGATACGATTGAGTACTTTAAGGAGAAATATGCCTCGTGTGAGATTCGCTATGGCGACCTGAAGAAGCAGTTGGCGGAGGATATTATCGCAACCGTTGCCCCCATCAGGGAGCGTATTGAGGATATTCGCAACAACGACAAGTATCTCCACGAAGTAACCGAGATGGGTGCCGAGAAGGCTCGCCGAAGCGCACGCGCAACCATCGACGAGGTACGCAGAATAATGGGTATCTACAAATTCTAACAACACATTACGAAGCTAAAACGGAAATAGGCGTATGAGGGGTAACACCGAGCGAATGAGCCTTTGGGAGCGCTTGGCCCTATGGCTCAATGTGCAGACACGACGCATCAGCGGCCGTCAGCTAACCTTTGTGCTTGCAATCATTGTGGGCTTGGTATCGGGCGGAGTGACCTGCATCTTCGAGTGGCTTTTGGGCCTCATTAAAGGTGGACTTACCAGCTGGTTCCCCAAGGAGGAGGTGGGTTGGTTCTACCTTCTCTACCCGATGGTGGGTATCATCCTGGCCTCCCTGTTTGTACGCCACATCGTCAAGGACGACATCTCGGAGGGTGTGACCAAGGTGCTCAAGGCAATGAGTACCACCTCTTCGCAGATTAAGTCCCACAACTGCTACTCGTCGGTAGTGGGTGGTGCCTTGACCATTGGTTTTGGTGGCTCGGTGGGTCCCGAGGCCCCCATTGTGCTCACAGGTGCGGCCATCGGCTCCAACATCGGACGCATAATGAAGCTCAACTACCGCAACCTGACGCTTATGTTGGCGTGTGGTGTGGCGGCGGCCCTGTCGGCCATCTTCAAGGCTCCCATTACGGGTGTGATTTTCGTTATGGAGATTCTGCTGCTGGATATGAGTATGACAGCCATCATCCCGCTGATTATCTCCTCCGTTACGGCTGTGACGCTCACCTTCTTCGTTAGGGGCTTTGAGCCTATGCTCTCGGCCAGCACCATTGGCGATCTTTCGTTTGCACACATACCCCTCTACCTGCTACTTGCGGTGCTTTGTGGCCTTATGTGCTACTACTTTATGAATGTAAACTTCCGCGTGAAGAGCCTCATCGACCGCCTCTCAATGCAGTGGCATAAGTGGCTTGTGGGTGGTCTTGCGCTGGGTGTGATGATTCTTTTGTTCCCACCACTCTATGGCGAGGGCTACGGCATCTTCCACCACTTTATGAAGGGGGATGTGAATGCTGTGTTTGACAACTCGGGCTTCTATCAATTTCGTGATAATGAGTGGGTTATTGTTGGCTACTTGCTAGCTATTATGCTGGTGAAGGTTGTGGCAATGGCTGTGACTAATGCCTCGGGCGGTGTGGGCGGAACTTTCGCTCCTTCGCTCTTTGTGGGCGCCTTTATGGGCGCAATCGTGGCCTTTGTGGCCAACACCTGGTTTGGCGCCGACCTCTCCATTGCGGCCTTCTCGCTGGTTGGTATGGCGGGCCTGATGAGTGGTGTTATGAAGGCACCGCTGACGGCCGTCTTCCTCATTGCCGAGATTTCGAGTGCCTACCAACTTTTCGTTCCGCTGATGCTTGTCTCGTGTGTGTCGTATGTCATCAACCGCTACCTCGAGCCCGATAGCATCTATACCAAAACCCTGCGTAAGAAGGGCCAGCTGCTCACCCACGATAAGGATCAGGCGGTGAGCGTGGTGCTCTCCATTGGTGACCTCATTGAGACCAACATTCAGAGCGTTGGCGAGTACGACACGCTGGGCGATATGGTCGTGAGGGTTATTCCCCACACCACTCGCAACATCTTCCCCGTGCTTGATGGCGAGGGCAAGCTGCTGGGTGTTGTGGAGTTCGACAGGTTGAGGAAAGATATGTTCGACCAGAGCAAATACCCCAACTCGGTTAAGCGCTATATGGTGACCGCTCCCGATACGATTTTTGAGGGCGAGAGTGCCTCGAGCGTGTTGGAGAAGTTCGAGTCTACGGGTGCTTGGAACCTTCCCGTGGTGGATGCCGGGGGTAGGTATCTGGGCTTTGTGAGCAAGTCGCGCATCCTGACTGCCTATCGTGAGAAGCTCAAGGAGATGACGCAAGAGTAGTGCGTGAGATAAATATTCAGCAATGAAGATAAGTTTTGTAGGGCCTGCATACCCTTATCGTGGTGGTCTTGCGACCATTATAGAGACTCTGGCAAAGGAGTTTCAGGGGCGTGGTGCGGAGGTCTATATCAAGACTTTCACTCTTCAGTATCCCCGCCTATTATTTCCCGGTAAGAGCCAATTTCGAACGGGCGATGCCCCTGAGGGGTTCAGTATCACTCGCTGTGTGAATAACATCAACCCCCTTTCGTGGTGGCGTGTGGGGCGTGCCCTTCGCCGTGAGGCCCCCGATGTGGTTGTGCTGAAGTATTGGACACCGCTTATGGCTCCCGCCTTTGGTACCATCTGCCGCTTGGCGCGCAGGAATGGGAAAACGAAGGTTGTTGTTCATCTGGATAATATCACCCCCCACGAGCCTCACTTTTACGACCGCCCCCTGAATAGGTATTTTCTTCGCTCCTGTGACGGCTTTATCTATATGTCCGAGGCCGTAAATCGTGACTTGCATACCTATCTTCCCCAGGCAAAGGCACTCTTCTCACCCCATCCGCTCTTTGATACCTATGGTAAGAGGGTGGAGCGCGTCAAGGCGTGTGAGAGCCTTGGACTCAACCCAGAGGATAGCTATGTTATGTTCTTCGGCTATGTGAGGGACTATAAGGGATTGGATTTGCTGCTCGATGCGTGGGCGCTCCTAAAGGCCGAGGGTAAGACCTCGGGTAGGAAGTTGTTGGTTGTAGGCGAGGTCTATGGCAGCGATGCGAAATACCTTGAGCAGATTGAGCGCTTGGGCCTGAGAGATGATGTGATTATGCACACGGAGTTTGTGCCTGATGATAGGGTTGCAGAGTGGTTCTCGGTGGCCGATATGGTGGCTCTGCCCTATAAGTCGGCAACGCAGAGTGGCGTTACACAGGTGGCCTACGCCTTTGATGTGCCAATGGTGGTGACTAATGTGGGTGGCTTGGCGGAGATGGTTGAGGATGATGTTGTGGGCGTGCTTGCCCAGGTGAGTGCCCGTTCGGTGGCCGATGCTATTGCGAAGGTCTATGAGGGCGACAATCTGGCCCGCTACCGCGAGGGTGTTGTGCGCAATAAGGCCCGCTTCTCCTGGAGTGCCACGGCAGACAGGATAGAGGAAATCTTGACTATTCTAAACAACTTGCGATAATATTCCGTAATGCCGTTATGGTAAGAAATGTTGGCTAACGGCAAAGGATAGAAAAAAAGGTTCGGCAAACTGCCGAACCTTTTTTGTTTGTTGTTATTTCTTAATATTGGGTTCCTCAAGGCCGAAGTTCTGTTTGCGGTTCTCCCTCTTGAGCCAGAGGCTGAAGAAGAGTGCCAAAACGCCGAACGACGAGAAGATTACCATAGGAATAGTGTAGCCACCGGTCTTCTCCAGAACGCTACCGATGAGGATGGGCACTGCAAAGAGGCCGATGTTCTGAATCCAGAAGATGATGCAGTATGCCGAGCCGAGGATGCGGTTGTCGATAATCTTGGGTACCGAGGGCCACAGTGCGGCGGGAACCAGCGAGAACGACACGCCAAGGATAACTACGATGGTTACTGCCAACCACTCGTAGGGGAACTTGGGCAGCAGGAAGGCGAACGAGAGGTGGCAGGCAATCATAATAATCGAGCCAATCATCAACATCGAAGCAGCCTTACCTTTATTATCAATGAACGCACCGAGGAAGGGGGTGAGAATCATTGCGAGGATGGGGAAGCAGCTGAAGAGCTGCGAGCCGTTCGCTACCGAGAGGGTGGTGTTCAGGAAGTCGGGAGCGTAGCGCTGGAAGGGGAAGATTGCCGAGTAGTAGAGCACACACAGCAGAGCCACCAGCCAGAACATCTTGCTCGAGAAAATCTTGCCGAGGTCTTTGAACTTGAACTCCTCCTCGGAAGCCTCCTCGGCGAGCTCGCCGGCCTCTTTGAGCTGACGGTCGAACTTCTTATCCATAAATACGAATACGGTGTAGAAAATCAGACCGATGAGCAGCAGGATGGTGCCAAAGAGTACGGGGCTCGAAATCTCACCACCAAACTTGTTGAATACCAGAGGCGAGAGCCACATCGCGGCAAATACGCCCAGACGTGCAATCGACATCTCCAAGCCCATAGCCATAGCCATCTCTTTGCCCTTGAACCACTTTGCAATAGCCTTCGATACGGTGGTGCCGGCCATCTCGCAGCCGCAACCGAAAATCATAAAGCCGAGGCACGACATCTTGGCGGTGCCGGGAAGTGCGGTCCACCACGAGTTCATCCAGGTCTCCAGCGAGGAGCCGATGAACAGGTCGCTCATACCGTAGTACTTAATGCACGCACCAATAACCATCAGCGAGGCCGACAGCAGACCGGTAAAGCGGATGCCCATCTTGTCGAGAATCATACCCGCAAAGATGAGGAAGAAGCAGAATACGTTGAGGAAGTACTCGCTCGAAGCGTAGGTGCCGAAGGTGGTGGAGTTCCACGAGAGGCTCGTCTCGAGCTGGCTCTTCAGGGGCGAGAGCATATCCACAAACATATACGCGAAGAACATCATCAACGCGATGAGGATGAGGGCCGACCAGCGCAGGAACGCCGAGTCATTCATTTTTCTTTTAATAGTTTCTCCCATTGTGATTTAGATATTAGTTAATGTATTGTTATTTATTTGTATTTTGATACTGTTTGATAATATCGTAGGCCTCCTTGATACCCAGCTCGCCGGCCTTACCGAGGTCGATGATGCCCTTCTGGGTATCTTTCATATAGATTTGCACAAGGCCACGATTGAAGTAGGCGTCAGCCAGGTAGGGTGCCAATTCCAGGGCCTTGGTGTAGTCCTCATAGGCGGCGGGCATATCGCCCGAGTAGGCGTGCAGGGTGGCGCGGTTGTAGTAGATGTAGGCCACATTGGGCGCCAGAAGGGCAGCCTTTGTGAGGTCGTCGATGGATTCGTTGTAGTCATAGACTCTCTGACGGCCTGTGAAGGTGCGCTCCGAGTCGATGGCAATCCTGTCGTTTTGTGCAAACGAGGCTATGTAGTCAATCATCTCGGCCCTTGCCACAGCCCTGTTGATGTAGAGCATAGCATTCGTGGGGTTGAGCTCAATGGCCTCCGTGAGCAGATTTACGGCCGAGGTATATTGGCTCCTTGTGAGCTGCACAATGCCCCATCCAACTATTGCCTCCTCATTGCCCTCGCTCTCCACAAGGCTCTCAAGCTGTTGGTTCATCTCCGCCAGAGCCTCACTTGTGGGTGGAGTGGCGGTGTTGGAGAAGATGAGCTCCACATCCGCAACCTTGCGACTGCTCTCCAGCTCGGGAGAGTAGTAGTGGTGCTGGTTGGTGACCACATCCTCTCCGCCAATTCTCCAGCGGAACAGCTCTTTGAGTGTGACATCTCGTGTGCTCTCCTGTTTGAGGTTGCCTTTGCCGGCCATCTGCGACTCGAAGGAGAGGAGTCGGTTGAAGTGTTGAGATGTGTCGGCATACATCGACACACCCTCGGGGTCGGCCTCCAGACGAGCCTTGTACTCGGCAATCTTCCTCTCACCCGTAGCCTTATCGCTCTTGGCTCCGCGGTAGTCGCGCAATACCTCCTTTATGCGTCCTCGTTGCAGATAGGCGTTGGCGAAGTCGGGGTAGAGCTCAATGGCTCGTGTGTAGTCGTTGATGGCTGCCTGATAGTGCTTCATTGCTGCCAACACGCCTGCTCTGTTGAAGTATCCCTTCACATTCTCGGGCGTGTGTTGGAGCACGAGGTTGTAGTTCTCAAGTGCCTTGGGGAAGTTCTCCTTGCGGGAGTAGATGATGGCCAGATTGAAGTAGGCGCTTGTGATGTAGGGGTCAATCTCAATAACCCTTTCGTAGGCCTCCACAGCCTCGTCGTAGCGGTCCAGGTTGCAGAGCGTTACGGCTCTGTTGAAGATGGGTGAGAGGTAGGTGGAGTCGTACTTTATGGCCATATCGAACATCCCAAGAGCCTCCTCCCAACGCCTCTGCTCCATCAGCAGTATGGCCTTTTGGTTGTAGGCTTCGGGGTATTCGCGGTTTGTGCGTATGGCCCTATCGAACATCTCGTGAGCACCCAGCGTATCCCTCATACCACACAGGGCAATGCCTCGGTTGATGTAGGTCTGGGCGTCCTTGTCGGTGAATCGTAACACCATATTGAAGTCCACGAGCGAGCGCACCCACTGCTTGTTGCGCATATGCGTAACGCCCCTCGAGTAGTAGGAGCCCGCAATGTCGGGGCGCAGCTCTATAGCCTCCGTGAAGTCGCTCACAGCGTCCTCGTAGTTTCCCAACTCGGCATTGACTATTCCTCGGTAGTGGAAGGCCTCGGTATAGACGGGGTTGAGTTCGATGGCTTTTGTGAGGTCCTGCTTGGCACCCATCAGGTCGCCGAGTCCGAGTTTTGCATAGCCTCTCAGGTAGAAGGCCTCGTAGGATTTTTGGTCGGAGCGGATGAGTGCGTTGAGGATGCCGATGGCGTCGTCGTAGTTGTCGCTGGCGAGCATATTGCGACTTGCCCACGCAATGTAGCGTTTGTTGTACTGCGCGTAGCTTTCGCCCACGCACAGCACAACAAGCAAGAGTAATATGGCTACCAACCTTTTTTTCATCGCCCTTTTAGAAACTCTAACGAGAAATCCGACCTTCTATTTTGTAAGGGCAGCGATGCGCTCCTTCAGAGCGGCAATTTTGGCTTCGGCGTCCCTCTGTTTGTTCCTCTCGTTTTCAACAACGGCAGCGGGGGCGTTGGCCACGAAGCGCTCGTTGGAGAGTTTGCCCATAACGGTCCTCAGGAAGCCCTCGAAGTAGGCGAGCTCTTTCTGCATCTTCTCCAGCTCCTCCTCCACATTGATATTCTCGCTCATAGGAACGAAATACTGTGTGGACTTGACGATGAAGGCGGCGGCAGTGGGGTTCTTCTCGCTAACCTCTGTGATGGCCGATAGACCTGCCATCTTCTCCACCAAGCAGTTGTAGGCGGGGTGGTAGTTCTCGTCGGCGATAACCTCCAACTGTACCTTCTCCTTGTTGGGGATGTTCTTCTGTGCGCGGATGTTGCGGATGCCGCTCACAACCTCGCGTGCGAGGTCCACCTCGGCGAGAATCTTCTCGTCGTAGGGTTTGCTCTCCTCCAACAGGCTGAGCATAAGGCTTTCGCCCTCTTTGCGCTCGGCGATGTGCTGCCAGAGCTCCTCGGTAACGAAGGGCATAAAGGGGTGGAGGAGCTGCATCAGGCGCTCAAAGAAGCGCTTGGTAGCCTCCACGGTTACGGCATCGGCGGGCGAGCCGTAGGCGGGTTTTACCATCTCCAGATACCAGCCGCTGAAGTCGTCCCAGAAGAGTCGGTAGAGGGCCATCATAGCGTCCGAGATGCGGTAGGCCTCCAGATGCTCCTCAATCTCCTTGTGGGCCTTGTTGAAGAGGTTCTCAAACCACTCAACAGCCAACTTGCAGTGCTCGCTCTGGGCGAGAGAGTTGTCCACCTCCCAGCCGGTCACCAGACGGTAGGCGTTCCAAATCTTGTTGCAGAAGTTACGGCCCTGCTCACAGAGGCTCTCGTCGAACATAAGGTCGTTGCCGGCCGAGGTGCAGAGCAGAAGTGCCACCCTCACACCATCGGCACCAAACTGTGCAATCAGATCCAGCGGGTCGGGCGAGTTGCCGAGCTGCTTGGACATCTTGCGGCCGAGCTTGTCGCGCACGATACCAGTGAAATATACATTCCTGAAAGGCCTCTCACCCCTCCACTCATAGCCGGCCATAATCATCCTTGCAATCCAGAAGAAGATGATATCGGGACCGGTCACCAGATCGTTGGTGGGGTAGTAGTATTTGATTTCGGGATTCTCGGGGTTGTTGATGCCGTCGAAGACGCTGATGGGCCAGAGCCACGAGCTGAACCAGGTGTCCAGCACATCCTCATCCTGACGCAGGTCGGCCATAGTGAGAGCCTCATCGCCGCTCTTGGCCTTTGCGAGTGCGAGTGCCTCCTCGGCGCTCTCGGCTACTACGAAACCGCCCTTGGGCAGATAGTAGGCGGGGATGCGGTGGCCCCACCAGAGCTGACGCGATATACACCAATCCTTGATGTTCTCCATCCAGTGGCGATAGGTATTTTTGTACTTCTCGGGCACAAACTTGATTACATCCTCCATTACGGCCTTGGTTGCGGGCTCGGCGAGCTCCTTCATCGAGAGGAACCACTGCATCGACAGCTTGGGCTCGATGGCCACACCCGTACGCTCCGAGTAGCCCACATTGTTGGTGTAGGCCTCGGTCTTCTCCAGCAGGCCTGCAGCCTCCAAGTCGCCCTCAATCACTTTGCGGCACTCGAATCGATCCATACCAACATAGAGGCCCACTTTGTCGTTGATGGTGCCGTCGGGGTTGAAGATGTCGATGGTCTCAAGGCCATACTTCTCGCCCAGCATATAGTCGTTCACATCGTGTGCGGGGGTAACCTTCAGCGCACCCGTACCAAACTCAATATCAACATACTCGTCCCTGATGACGGGCACCGAACGGCCCACCAGAGGTACGATAACCCTTGCGTCGGCGGGAAGGTCGGCATAGCGGGGGTCGTTGGGGTTTACGCACACTGCCGAGTCGCCCAAGATGGTCTCGGGACGGGTGGTGGCTACGATGAGCGCCTTGTCCGAGCCCTCCACTTTGTAGCGCAGGTAGTAGAACTTACCCTGCGACTCCTTGTAGATAACCTCCTCATCCGAAAGGGCGGTCTGTGCCGAGGGGTCCCAGTTGACCATCCTCACACCGCGGTAAATCTTACCCTTGTTGTAGAGGTCCACAAAGACCTTCAATACGCTCTTGGAACGCTCCTCGTCCATAGTGAAGCAGGTGCGGTCCCAGTCACACGAAGCGCCGAGCTTGCGGAGCTGCTGGAGGATGATGCCGCCGTGCTTCTCCTTCCACTCCCAGGCGTGAGCAAGGAACTCATCGCGTGTCAGGTCGCTCTTGTTGATGCCCTCGGCTTTGAGTTTGGCCACAACCTTTGCCTCGGTGGCGATGGATGCGTGGTCGGTGCCGGGTACCCAGCAAGCATTATTGCCCTGCATTCTTGCCCTACGCACCAAAACATCCTGAAGGGTGTTGTTGAGCATATGGCCCATATGCAACATACCGGTCACATTTGGTGGGGGAATAACGATGGTGTAGGGCTCTCTTTCGTCGGGCTCGGAGTGAAACATATTGTGCTTCATCCAGTAGTCATACCACTTCTGTTCAATCTCTTGTGGTGCGTATTTGTCTGCAAGTTTCATAACTGTTATATTATTTTGTTGTTTTATTCTTTGTTGTCTGTCCTATTTTCACATCCTTGTCGGCTGTGCCTTGTGGGTGATTTCCGCGTTATGCTCGGGCTCGAAATGCTCATTTACCCGAAGTAAACTCCGCATTCTCGCCTCTCGCAAGCCTTGAACTCCCCTCACAAAACCCAGCCGCGTTCTGTGGGCTGCTCTTTTGTCGGCTGTGCCTTGTGGGTGATTTCTGCGTTACACACTCAATTGAAATCCTCCCCAAATCGCCCCTAATTTTAGAGGGCTGTTTGTTATGGCACAAATAACCTCCAAAGATAGTAAAAATAATTGAAAGTTGAAAATTCGCGCTTGTCAATTATTAGCTAAAGCTAATTTGGGAGCTTTTGCATCCTGCAGTGGTGGTTTTAGTGTCCGAGAATTTGGGGGTGAAGGTGGGGTTTGAAACGAGGTGGGAGGTGTCTGTGTTTTTTTCGACGAAATGGTTGTTTTTGTGGGAAAAAAATGCTAATATTGCAAAACGATTAATCTAATGATAATTAACCAAAAATGAAGCGTATTTATTTGATTCTTACTGCAGTTGTGACGATGTTTACAACGGCCTCTTTTGCCCAAGCTCCCGCCTGTAATTGGTTTCGCGCAGCGCACGCCGGGTTTTGGAGTAATGAGCATATTGATTACTACCATAATGTGGAGTCGGTGGTTGTCAGAAAGTATGATGTAAAGGACCATTTTGGGGAATTGGTAAAGTATGGTGAGCCCTATGTGGCAACCTATGCGTTTGACGAGAGAGGCAGATTGGTTAGAAATTCCACAATTTTGGAGGGTATCCCCTCGGATGTTATTACCTACAAGTACGACCAGGAGGGTAGGCTGATTGTGTCGAAGTGGTATGAGTCCACTGGCAAGATGCAGGAGACATATCTCTATCAATACGACTCCAAGGGGAGAATGGTGGAGGGGTGTTGTTATGATAGTGCAGGTGTGTTGAGTTTCGGGAGTGTGTTTGTACACGATGACGACAATGGGCGAGTTACTCGTGAGGATTACTACCCTTCCGGTGAACAGGTTGAGTTGTCTGGTAGGTTTGTCAAGCAATACGACTCGGAGGGTAACTTGCAGGAGAGCAATTACTTCGAGTCTAATGGTGACCTCCTTTTCAGTACTATTTACAGGTATAATTCAGAGGGGAAATTGGCAGAGAAGATCCACTACAAGCCAGATGGTACGGTCGATGAAAGGGAGTTTTTTGAGTACGATGAGGCTGGTAATATGACGGCTTTCTATTGCTACGATGGCAAGGCTGTCTTGAAGGAAAAGTATGTCTATAAGTACGACTCTCGTGGTAATCAGGTGGAGTGTATTGCCTATAAAACGGCGTCGCTTATCCCCCTCGATTATGTGGAAATTGAGATTGTCTACAAGGAATAATCGGCCAAGAAATCCTCTCTTTGAGTTTAATTGGGGGCCTGCAAAGGCCCCTTATTTGTCACACTTTGTTAATAACTTTTTTTAATAATAGGTATTTGGGCGCACTAAATGCACTATATTTGCGTTTCAAAATATAGACTGACTAATTGTGCGTTTATGAATAGAAACAAAAATAAAGATGTAGAACTCGAGATTGTGGCAGGCATTGGCGAGGCCGCAGAGGGTATTCATCAGGTTATTCCCATTGTGGGCGACGATGACGATTTGGGCGAGAAGGTGGCTATTCCCACCGAACTTCCCATCCTTTCGTTGCGCTCCTCGGTGCTCTTCCCCGGAGCCATCACCCCCATCACCGTAGGACGCGAGAAGTCCATAAAGCTCGTGAGGGATGTGGAGCGCTCGGGCGGTATTATGGGCGCTGTGTTGCAGAGGGAGGCCGATGTGGAGAATCCCGCGCCCGACGATATGTACCGTGTTGGCACGGCTGCCAAGATTCTCAAGGTGCTCGAGATGCCCAACGGTAACCTCACGGTTATTCTCCACGGTTTGGATAAGATTGAGGTTGTGGGTTGGTTGCGCTCGGAGCCCTATATGAGGGCAGAGGTGAGTGTGTTGCAGGATGTAACCCCCGATAAGAATAATGTTGAGTTTCAGGCCATTGTAGACTCCGTTAAGGATGTGGCTCTGGATATTGTAAACATCTCTCCCGGTATTCCCAAGGAGGCAACTTTCGCCATCAAAAACATAGATTCCAAGCGCGGAATCATCAACTTCATCTGCTCCAATCTGGACTTTACCGATGCCGAGCGTCAGAAACTCCTGGAGGCTCCCGGCCTCTTGGCTCGCTCGCGCAAATTGCTGGAGATTCTCATCAACCAGCGCCAACTCGTGGAACTCAAAAATCAGATTCAGAGCAAGGTTAAACAGGAGATTGACCAGCAGCAGAAGGAGTATTTCATCCACCAGCAGATTCGCACCCTTCAGGATGAGTTGGGCCACGATGAGGTGGGTGACGCACAGAGACTTCGTGAGAGGGCTGCCGACAAGAATTGGAACGACGAGGTGGCTGCCGCCTTTGAGAAGGGCGTGCAGAAGTTGGAGCGCCTGAACCCCGCGGTTGCGGAGTACTCGGTGGAGATTAACTACCTCGAGACAATGCTTGACCTGCCTTGGAACGATGTTACGGAGGATAATATGGACCTCGCAGCGGCGCGTGAGAGGCTCGATGCGGACCACTTCGGTCTGGAGGAGGTTAAGGAGCGCATTTTGGAGCACTTGGCCGTTATTAAACTCAAGGGCGACTTGAAGCCCCCCATCCTCTGCCTCTATGGCCCTCCCGGAGTGGGCAAGACCTCGCTTGGCAAGAGTGTGGCGGCGGCTCTGGGTAGGAAGTTTGGTCGCATTTCGCTGGGTGGTCTGCACGATGAGTCGGAGATTCGTGGTCACCGCCGTACCTATATCGGCTCGATGCCCGGCCGTATCATCGACACCATCAAGCGTTGTGGCTCCTCCAACCCTGTGATTATTCTCGATGAGGTGGACAAGGTGAGCCGCTCCAACCACGGCGACCCTTCGAGTGCTCTCTTGGAGGTCTTGGACCCCGAGCAGAACTCCACCTTCCACGACAACTATATCGACATCGATTACGACCTCTCGAAGGTACTCTTTATTGCCACTGCCAACAATATCGGAAACATCTCGCAGGCCCTCAGGGACCGTATGGAGATGATTAACATTGCAGGCTATGTGATGGATGAGAAGTTGGAGATTGCCGAGCGTCACCTTGTGGCCAAACAGCGTGAGGCTCACGGCATTGAGCCCGAGCAGATGACAATTTCCAAGGAGGTTGTGGCACAGATTATCGAGGACTACACCCGCGAGAGCGGCGTTCGTTCGCTGGATAAGCAGATTGCCAAGTTGGCCCGCTCGCGAGCCAAACAAATCGGCTTCGGCGAGGAGTATGAGCCCGAATTTTCGGCCGAGCAGGTGAGGGAGATTCTGGGTGCGCCCAAGTTCACGCGCGATAAATATAGTGTGGAGGGCTTGATTGGCGTGGTTACGGGCCTCGCTTGGACCGAGGTGGGTGGCGACATCCTCTACATTGAGTCACTTCTTACCCCCGGTAAGGGTGCTTTGAGCCTGACGGGTAATCTGGGTGATGTGATGAAGGAGTCGGCCACGATTGCCTGGGAGTGGGTGAAGGCCCACCACGAGGAGCTCGGTATCCCTGCGGAGAAGTTTGAGAAATATGATATAAACATCCACGTTCCCGAGGGTGCGGTGCCCAAGGATGGCCCGAGTGCGGGTATCACGATGGTTACCTCCATTACCTCGACCTATACGGGCCGCAAGGTTAAGGAGAGAGTGGCTATGACGGGCGAGACCACCTTGAGGGGTAGGGTGCTTCCTGTTGGTGGTATCAAGGAGAAGATTTTGGCCGCCAAGCGTGCGGGTATCAGCGAGATAATCCTCTCGGAGGAGAACCGCAAGGACATCCTGGAGATTAAGGCCGACTACTTGGAGGGTATCACTTTCCACTTTGTGAAGAGTGTCGAGGAGGTACTTTCGTTGGCTCTTTGCGAGAAGTAGCACAGCCGAGTTATCCACACCATCCGCTGCCGTTTGTGGAGCGGGTGGTGTTATTTTTATTGAGCTTGGTGTGAGGTTTGTAGGAAAAAATTACTATATTTGTCGTTAGTATGCGAAGACTTTATATCATAGCGGGCTGTAATGGAGCGGGCAAAACCACCGCTTCCTATACAATGTTGCCCGAGATGTTGGATTGCCGCGAGTTTGTCAATGCCGACGAAATCGCCAAGGGTCTTTCGCCTTTTAATCAGGAGCGTATGGCCATTGAGGCCGGCCGAATTATGCTTCAGCGTATGGAGGACCTGCTGAGTCAGGATGAGGATTTTGCCTTTGAGACGACGCTTGCTTCGCGCTCCTACACACAGTTCATCGAAAAAGCCCACGCCAAAGGTTACTTTGTGACGCTGCTCTTCTTCTGGCTGCCCTCTCCCGAGTTGGCCATTGAGCGAGTTGCCACACGCGTAGCCGAGGGTGGTCACAATATACCGGAGGATGTCATCCGTCGTCGCTACGATAGTGGCATCCGCAACTTCAGGGCGCTCTATATGCCCTCGTGTGACTTCTGGACCATCTACGACAATAGCGGCACCAATGAGGTGAAGCAGATTGCCTGGGGTCAGGGTACGCTTGTGAGGGAGGTCTTGGAGCCCGAGAAGTACAAAAAAATTATGGAACTATGAGCGAATTGGATATACAACAGCTTCAAGAGAAGATAGATAGTGGTGTGCGTCTGGCACAACAGCGCCTCATTGAGCGCACAATTAAGGAGCACGGCGACTTGGTTGTGGAGCAGGATGGCGAGATTATGCACATCAAGGCAGAGGAACTCGAGGAGTTGAGGGCGGAGGCTTAATGTTTGGGCCTTTGACCACCGCTCGGAGTGTGGACAAAACAACAGCGCAACCTTTATCGGGTTGCGCTGTTGTTTTGTCTTTTTGTCCTCGGGGAATCTCCCTTCCTGCTTTCTTATCGTTTTCTCTGGGCGAGGAAGTCACACATCAGGTAGAGCGAGGTGCGATAGGGCGAGTCGGGGTAGTGGGCGAGGGCCTCTTTGGCGCTGAAGATGTAGTCTGCCATAACCTCCTCGGCGCGCTCTATGCCGTTGTATTTGAGGATCTTGGCCTGGATTTTCTCTATCGCCTCATCGTCGCCTTTGCCCACAAGTGAGCGGGTGTAGGCCTCCTCCTCGGCATCCATCTGGGCTATAGCCTCCAGGAGTGGGAGAGTGATTTTGTGCTCTTTGAGGTCGGCGCAACGGGGCTTACCTGTCTGGTCGGCGGCTGCGTAGTCGAGGATGTCGTCTTTGATCTGGAAGGCCATACCGATATTACGACCAAACTCATAGGCCGCATCCACCTCCTTTGCGGGGGCTTTCACGGCGAGTGCGCCCACACCGCAACTTATGGCCAGCAGTGAGGCGGTCTTTTTGTCGATGATGTCGAAGTATTTCTCGTGAGTCATCCCGAGCGTTTTGGTCTGCTCGTCTTGGATAACCTCGCCCTCGCAGAGCCACTTGATGGAGTGGGATACATAGGTGAGGATGTCGAACTCAAGGCTCTCCATTCCGAGCTCAAAGATGCGCGAGAGGATGAAGTCGCCCGTAAGGATGGCGTTGCGCTTGCCAAACTGCTCATTTACCGACGACTTGCCGTGGCGCATATCTGCACGGTCGATAACATCGTCGTGAACGAGTGAGGCTGTGTGGATGAGCTCAATGAGCGATGCCGAGAGCATCACCCTCTTGTCGTAGCGCTGGTCGTTTGAGAAGAGCCTCGCAAAGAGCATTACGAGAGTGGGCCTTATGCCCTTTCCGCGATTGTCGTAGATGTATTTCAGGATGTCGTCGAAATAGCGACTCTCCGAGTGGAGCGCCTCGCGCAGGAAAACCTCATAGTCGGCCATCTCTTTGGTGAGTGGCGCCTTGATCTCTTCGAGGGTTACGGGTTTGTTTGAACTCATTCTTATTTCTTTTTTAGGCGACACAAAGGTACAATTTTTTTCCTATCTTTAGGTGTTGTTACCCCCTAAAGAGTCTTTGTTGGTCCAATTTTTTGCGTTGTTCGAAACTCTATAGCTCCCTCCACTCATATTCAACCCCGTTCTTTAAGATGCGCACACACAAATATTCGGGTCTCTCTGCCTCATCTCGGAGTGTGCCGACAATGGTATAGCGCACACCTCCGAAGGTGAGGTCCTCGCGGTGATGGTCGTGACCTTGCAGGCAGAGCAGAATGTTGTTCTTGGAGAAGAGGTCCAGCAGCGCCATTGTCTCCTCATAGGGGAAGTCGCCCGAGGTCTGCTGTGTGTTGTCGGTGTAGAAGATGTTGGTGTGGGTGATTACTATGCAGTGGCGATATTCGCTGCGGTGCTGGGGTAGGAAGCCTCGCAGCCACTCCATCTGAAGACTTCCGAGGGTGCCGTTTGCCGAGTCGAGCGAGAGGAATAGATCCTTGCCTTGGGGGTGTGACACCTCAAACCAATAGACCGAGGGGCCAAGGTATTTGCGGTACTCCACCCACTGAGAGAAGTAGGTGTCGTGGTTGCCGAGCACGGAGAATATGGGCTGATCTTTCTCGGGATTCTTGGGCGCAATGGCCTCCGCATAGAGGGGGAAACTGCCAATCTTGTCGATGCAGTCGCCCAGCACAAGACCGAAGGAGGCCGCTGTGTCACCTCGCAGGTCGGCTACGAAGGCGTCAAGATTGTGCGTTGTGTCGCCAATGTGGGGGTCGGTGCCCACATAGATAAGATACTCCTCGGGGGTCTCAATGCAGGCTACGGGGGTGCCGTTGTGTAGCTCGAAACTTTGCTCAAAACGCCTGTCGACCACATCGCCCGTGGGAACTACGAATCCCTTGAAATCCACGCGGTCGCATCCAAGCAGCAGAACCATCGCTCCGAGGATGCCGATTTTCTTGTTTACCATTTGTAACATACGCCGAAGTTTGCAAAGAGTTGATAGTAGGTGGTTGAGATGTGGAAGATGCCTGTGGGCTTGTAGCTAACGCCGAGGGTTGCGCCGAGTCTCTCCGAGAGGTGCCACCAACCGTCAATTGTGAGCGAGGGTTGGTAATGACGCTCCAATTCGAGGGGGTGGCTGTTGGAGAAGGTGACCAGAAGGTCCCAATCCTCAATCTGCTCCAGGCAGCTCACGCCAAATTTGTAGTAGAGGTTGAAAGGCTCGTTGATTCTGTCGGTGGTGTTGCCGAGGGTGCGGTAATAGTAGCCGACGGTGGCAAAGAAGTGAGAAGTTGTCAGCCCCACACCTCCGCCGAGGGCATAGGTGTTGTGGTTACTCTGGGCAGTGTAGTGCGCCAAACCCTCAAAGTGGAGGGTTCCGAAACCCACATTGCGACTGTAGGTGGGGTGAGCCTCGGTCGCAAAACGCCCATAGGAACTCTGAAGAATGCCACCCTTGAGTGAAAAGTTTGCCCCAAAGTTGTGCTCGGCCTCGATAGTGACGGCCGAAAAATTGCCAAATGTGGCATTGTTACCCACCCTTACGCCGAGCTCGATGTCGCCCCTTTGTGCATATGTCAGGCTCGAAAGAGAGAGAAGCAACAGCAAAAGTGTGTGAGTTTTTCTGAATCTCATCCTTCTTTTTTGTTTTATGTTTCCAATGCGAAGGTACGGATAATGCACCATTCAAACAAATGTGGGTAGATATTTTTGGCGGCCGACTGACTATGTCTGGGAAGGTGAAGGTGCGTTGAAATCATATACCTATATATTATATAGAGGGCACGCCCAGGGGTGCCGTTGCGGGGAGCCAAAAGGCAATGTTAAGCCAATGTTAAAAGTGAAAATTGTCCAAAATGGTAATGTGCGAAAAATGAGGAGTTTATAAAATTTCTTAAAAATTACCCCGAAATTTTTTCGGCGAAACGCTTGCAGGTTTCAAAAAAGTCGCTACCTTTGCATCCGCTTTCAGAAAACAACGAAGTTCAACGAAAGCATAAGTTCTGAAGAAGTGATGGCGACTGAAAAATTTTTCAAAAAAGTTCTTGAAAAATTTGGAAGTTCAAAAAAAGTCCTTACCTTTGCAGTCCGGTTTGAAACATAACACGGCGTGAGCGACGGAAGGTCATCACGAGAGAAATGTTCTTTGAAGTTTTGAAGCAGCTAAATACGTTCAAAAATATTCAAGGTTTTTGAATTCAATGCCTTTGAGAAACAAGCCAAGATATTAAAACTTTTTTTTACAATGGAGAGTTTGATCCTGGCTCAGGATGAACGCTAGCGGCAGGCCTAACACATGCAAGTCGAGGGGCAGCACGAGTAGCAATACTTGGTGGC
>JAZQZA010000121.1:0-2345 GCA_045633765.1 Tidjanibacter sp.
CTTTGCAAGCCTGCCCTCGGCCACCTCGGGCACCATCTGGCGGATGGCCGCAGCGAGGATTGTAGCCCTCTCGCTCTCCGCTCCGAGCGTCAGCAGCATAGTGCGCGAGGCGACAACCGTACCGCGCGACACCCTCACAAACGAGCAATAGGCATCAATCTCATCCACAAGCAGATAGAAAACATCCAAGTCGCCCAGCGTGGGGCTCACAATGACACTCTTTGCCTCATATTTTGCCAGCGCATCGAGCCTCGCCTTATAGGTGGCCGCCTTCTCAAAATTGAGCACATCGGCAGCGGCCATCATCTGCTCCGAAAGGTACTCCTTGGCGGGCTTCAAATCGCCCTTCAGGTGGCGCTTGACGAGCTCCACAAGCCTTCCATACTCCTCGGCACTCTGGCGCCCCTCACAAGGGCCCGCGCAGTTGCCGATGTGGTACTGAAGGCAGACGCGATAGTTGCGCTTGGAGAGCATCTCTGGCGAGAGGTTTAGGGCACAGGTGCGAATCTGATAAATCTCCTTAAGGCTCTCAAGAACAGCCTTTTGCGCCACAACCGACGAATAGGGGCCGAAGTATTGTGACCCATCGCGCACCATCCTTCGCGTGGACTCCACACGAGGGAATGGCTCATTGCGCACAACAATCCACGGGTAGGTCTTATCGTCCTTCAGGAGAATATTGTAGCGCGGCTTAAGGGTCTTGATGAGCGAATTTTCCAGCAGCAGCGCATCGTGCTCCGAGGGGGTGTCGATATGTTTCAGCGAAGCCACCTTCGACACCAGCACCCTCACCTTGGCGCTATGCTTCTTGGAATCAACAAAATAGGAGCTCACACGGCGACGCAGATTCACCGCCTTGCCGACATAGATAACCACCCCCGAGGAGTCCATAAATTGATACACGCCCGGGGTTGTCGGTAGCAGAGCTACCGCCTCTTTAAGCTCCTTTATGTGCCGATTCTCCACTATCATACTACAAAATAACTACTTTTTGTTGAGATTACGAAAAAAAACGCTAAATTTGTCCTTTAATGTGCGCATTACGCGCGGAAAAATTGGATGCGACACCGCGGAAGATAACCCACACACAACCCACTTCCGCACCGCACACTACACACAGAATAAGGGAGAAGATTAGTATTAATGAGCGACAAGAAACTTTTCAGCACCGAAGAATTTATGTTTGGCCGCAAGGGCCCCTTTGCCCGTCTTATGGCAAAGTTCATCTTGTGGGCATTTGGCGCACACAAGGCAACCAAGGCCTACAACAACATTATGGACCAGCCCGACCAGAGCCTCGCAACCATCCTGCGAGAGATTAAGGTCGGTGTGGATGTGGACTCCAAGAGCATAGCCAACATCCCCGCAGAGGGCCCCGCGATTGTCATCTGCAACCACCCAACGGGTATCGTGGACGGTATCGTGATGCTCTATGCCATCACACAAGTACGCCAAGATGTGAAGGTCTTGGGCAACTTCCTCCTCAACCGAGTGGAGCCCATCACCCCCTATCTCTTCCCCGTAAACCCATTTGAGGAGAAGCAGGGAGGCTCGCTGGCAGGCCTGAAACTCGGACTCAAGCACCTCAGCGAGGGCGGCTGTCTGCTGCTCTGCCCCGCAGGTGAGGTCTCGACCTGGCACGGCGGCTGGGGCAAAAAGTATGTGACCGACAAGGAGTGGCACTCCTCGGCCATAAAGCTCATACGCAAAAGCGAGGCGACCATCGTCCCCAGCTGGATTGATGCACGCAACAGCACACTCTTCCACCTGCTCGGCAAAATCCACCCCCGTCTGCGTACCGCAATGCTCTTGAGGGAGATTTTCAATAAGAAGGGCAAGACGATTCCCATCACTATCGGATCGGCACTCCCCGCAAGCCGCCTGAAAGAGATTTCCGACTTCAAGGAGTATCGCAACTATCTGCGCGCAACGGTGGACTACCTCCGCGATTGCCGCGAGAAACCTGTGCGCTCACTTGACGATATTGCCAAGGACCAGGGCGATATGAACGACATCATCCCCGCCATCGACAAAGAGGTGCTCGCCGCCGAGATTGCATCGCTCCCCGCCGAGAGCAAACTCTTCGACCACGGCGACCACTACTCCGTCTATCTGTCCCCCTCGGCACAGATTCCCAATCTGATGCAGGAGATAGGCCGTCTGAGGGAGATTACCTTCCGTTCCATTGGCGAGGGCTCGATGAAGCCCGTCGATATCGACAAATACGACGACTACTACCACCAGCTCTTCATCTGGGACCACGAGGCACAGGCCCTTGTGGGTGCCTACCGTATGGGCTTCGGTAGCGAGATTATGCCCAAATATGGCCTCGACGGCTTCTACAC
>JAZQZA010000122.1:0-1773 GCA_045633765.1 Tidjanibacter sp.
TGGTTGGTGGTTGGGCCCTCTTTGAGGAGCTGTCACACTCGGCCTCAAGGAGCCTCAGAGGGTAGTCGCCACGCCCCTTGGGGGAGTAGCCCACAACCCACTCCTGACCCGAAGCGAGGGTGAGGATGGCAACCATCCCGCGCCCACTCATAGCCACCATTCGGGCAATCTCTTCGGGCCTGAAACCACTCACAACAAGCTCCAGGCGGTGTTCCACCTCTCCCCCCGAGAGGTAGCGCTCCGTGTAGCGTGCGCCATTGTCGGCAAAGGCCACCTCGAGGGGTTCGGCTGTGGGGGCAGCCTGCCCTCCCGCCTCCGAGTCGGAGCTCTGGAGAGTGAAGAGCCCGGCATCGTAGAGGCGAACGGAGAGCAGACCTCCCAGATGGTTACCATAGGAGCAAGTGTGCTGTGCCATAACTACTTGAGGATATACTGCGAGCCGTTGTTGTCGAAGACCACAATGTTGTAATCTTTCAGGTTGGCAACCTCAAACTCCTGCTCGAGCGAGCCCTCGCTATAGTCGAGACCCTCGTGGTCGAGCACCAACTCGCCATCAATATCGTAGCCCACAATGGAGATCTCACCCACCCACGAAGGCTCCTCTGTGCAGTGGCCGTGAATCATCAGACGCTCCTGATCGAAGCTGACCTCGTAATTCTCAAAGGGAAGGCCCACAGCAAAGGTCACAAGCTCGGGCAAGAGGTAGTCACAACCGGCCATAAAGATAGCCCTCTGTCGGTTCTCCATAAGGTCGGGGTTGTACCACATACGCACCTCCGTACCGGGCATATCGTTGGTATTGACTGCCAGCGCCAGGTTGCGACGGTCGGTGAGCAGCGCAAAGGATTTGGGCTTGCCGACAACCGAATCGTTGTAGCCGTTGAGCTGCACATCAATCACAGGGATACCGCGATAGTAGAGTCCCTCACGGCCGTTCTGCTTGGCGAGATAGGAGGCCTCAATGGCAACATTGTCGAGCTCCTCCTCATAGGCGTTATAGACATCGGAGGTCACAAAGAAGGCCAGCTGGCCCTCCGAACGCAGACTCTTGAGCTCCTCGGTGGAGGAGTTCCACAGGTTTTTGAGCAGTTTCTCGGCCCAGCCGCTCTGACCGCTTGCCACATAGCTGAAGGCGCGAAGGTCGCCCTCGCCCGTGTCGGCCATAAGACTCTTGAGGAAGCCGTCGAAGGTGTTCAACTCATCCTGCGAGGTGTCGCCAAGCCACATTGTAGCCCTCACACCCTCGGCAATCGAGGCCCTGAAGAGTGCGGTCTCGGCCTCCTCGAGTTCGGTGCCCGAGAGGTCGTCGAGATTGACATCCGCACGGCCTGTGATGAGCTCATAGACGGTCGAGAAGTAGTCCTCGGCAGCGTAGGCCATCTCAGCTTTCACCTTGTGGAGATCGATTTTCTTCTGGAACTTTTGTGCGGGGTCGCCACCACTCCAACCGCTGGAGGTGTACTTGCGCAGAACGCCGCCATCGCGCTTCCAGAAGTGGAGTGTGGTGGGCACAGGCATATTGTACAACACCTTGATACCGAGCTCCTCGGCGCTCTTACCGGTGAGCATAGGACGGAAAAAGATGGAGTCGAGCTGCTGACCCGCATAGGTTTTGATGCTTTCGATTTTACTCATAGCTTTTAGTTGTTTTTTAAGTGATTAATAATTGGGGGTTTGGGAAAACAAGGAGGGGATATTATTGCCCTCGTTTGATAGCTTCTCGAAGAGTTGCCACATCGGCCTCATAGGCACTCCTGTTGGGCGAGAGGGAGG
>JAZQZA010000123.1:0-17904 GCA_045633765.1 Tidjanibacter sp.
AGCCGCTGAAGGGCTCGTCGAAGATCAGAAGCTCGGGCTCGTGGAGTACGGTGACGATGAACTGCACCTTCTGGGCCATACCTTTGGAGAGCTCGCTCACCTTCTTGTTCCACCAGCTCTCAATGCCGAACTTGATGAACCACTTCTTCAGGCGGGCGGTTGCCTCGGCACGCGAAAGACCCTTGAGTCGTGCGAAGTAGAGGGCCTGTTCGCCCACTTTCATTGTCTTGTAGAGGCCTCGCTCCTCGGGGAGATAGCCGATGTTGGGCACATCTTCGGGTGCGAGGAGGTGTCCGTTGAACCACACCTGACCTTTGTCGGGTGCGGTGATGCGGTTGATGATTCGTATGAGGGTGGTTTTTCCTGCTCCGTTGGGACCCAGCAGGCCATAGACCGAGCCGCGGGGAATCTCGAGCGAGACATCGTCGAGTGCAGTGTGGCCAGAAAATTGCTTGGTCACATTCTCGACCCTTATCAGTTCTTTCATATTTTTGGAAAAAGTGTTTGTTATTTCCACAAAGATATGAATTAATTTCGGCTGTTGTCCGTAGATAAAGGTTTTTTGACTATTTTTGGGGTAAGAAATAAAGAGTTTAGAGAGAAGAATGTTGTATCCGCTGAAATTTATACCTCTTATGAAGGAGGTTGTTTGGGGAGGTGAGCGCCTGGCGCAAGCCGGCAAGGCCGTACCCAAAGGTAAGAATCCCTCACAGATTGGCGAGAGCTGGGAGATTTCGGGCCTTGAGGGCGACGAGTCGGTTGTGAAGGATGGAGAGTTGGCAGATAACACCCTTTCGGAGCTCATCGAGGTCTATATGGGCGACCTTGTGGGCGACAGGGTTTATAGTAAATATGGTCTGGAGTTTCCCGTGTTGTTGAAGTTTATCGACACGCGCGAGAAGCTCTCTGTTCAGGTCCACCCCACGGACGAGTTTGCAAATCATATGCACTCGGCGCGTGGTAAGACGGAGATGTGGTATATCGTGGATGCCGAGCCCGACGGAGCCATCTACCTCGACTTTTCGCGCACCATCTCGGAGGAGGAGTACGATGCGGCAGTGGAGAATGGCACCATCGATAGGTACCTCAAAAAGAGGCTTGTGCATAAGGGCGAGTCGTTCCTTGTGCCGGCGGGAACTATCCACTCCATTGGAGGTGGTGTGTTGCTGGCGGAGGTGCAGGAGAGCTCCGACATTACCTATCGCATCTATGATTGGGGCCGAGTGGATGCCAAAGGTCATCCCCGCGAGCTCCACACGGCATTAGCTGCCGAGGTGGTAAACCTCGATCCCCGCGAGAGCCTCAACCTAACCCGCCCATCGATTTGCAATGGCGCCGTGGAACTCTCCTCGTGCGAGGCCTTTTCGGTGAATCTTGTGGAGGTCAATGGTGCTGTGGAGCTGGACTATGCTCCGCTGGATAGTTTTGTGGCCTATATGTGTGTCGAGGGCGAGGTGATGATTCGTACTATGGGACAGAGCCAGAGTCTCTGTTCGCTGGAGACTCTCTTGGTTCCGGCCGAGGCCACCGACCTTGTAATCTCGGGTAAAGGTAAGTTGCTTGAAATCTATATAAAAGAGTAATAAGGTGCGTTTTTGTGCTTTGGGGGCTTGAAATTTCCGATAAAATTGCTATTTTTGTAAAAATAAGCTAACCGAGAAATTTATACCTTATGGGAAATATTACCCCCCAAGCGATTCGAGGTCGAGTGATTCAAATTATCGGCCCGGTCGTTGATGTGAGCTTCGAGGCGGAAGGGGAGTCGGCTGTTGTGCTCCCTGCAATCCACGACGCAGTGGAGATTGTGCGCCCCGATGGTCGAAGGCTCATTGCCGAAATCCAACAACATATTGGCGAGCAGAGTGTTCGCGCCGTAGCTATGGACTCCACCGATGGACTTTGCCGAGGTGTGGAGGCCATCTCCCACTATGCCCCAATCTCAATGCCTGTGGGCGAGCAGATTAAGGGACGTCTGATGAATGTGGTGGGCGAGGCTATTGATGGCATTGGGGAGCTCTCGGAGGAGGGCGCACTTCCCATCCATCGTGAGGCGCCCAAGTTCGATGAGCTTGCCACCTCACAGGAGGTGCTCTATACGGGCATCAAGGTTATCGACCTGCTGGAGCCCTATGTGAAGGGAGGTAAAGTGGGCCTCTTTGGTGGTGCCGGTGTGGGCAAGACGGTGCTTATTATGGAGCTCATCCGCAATGTGGCCAAGAAGCTCGGCGGCTACTCGGTGTTTGCCGGAGTGGGCGAGCGTACAAGGGAGGGTAACGACCTGTTGAGGGAGATGATTGAGTCGGGCGTTATTCGCTACGGCGAGAAGTTCGAGGAGGCGATGAAGGCGGGCGATTGGGATCTTTCCGCCATCGACCCCGAGGAGCTTCGCAAGTCACAGGCAACCCTTGTCTTTGGTCAGATGAATGAGCCTCCAGGTGCGCGTGCTTCGGTGGCGCTGTCGGGCCTGACGGTTGCGGAGTCCTTCCGCGATGGAGGTGCCAATAGGGATATTCTCTTCTTTATCGACAACATTTTCCGTTTCACACAGGCGGGCTCGGAGGTGTCGGCTCTGCTGGGTCGTATGCCTTCGGCTGTGGGCTATCAGCCAACGCTGGCGACCGAGATGGGTGCTATGCAGGAGCGCATCACCTCCACCAAGAGCGGCTCGATTACCTCCATACAGGCGGTCTATGTCCCCGCCGATGACCTCACCGACCCTGCGCCGGCGACGACCTTCACCCACCTCGACGCAACAACGGTGTTGAGTCGTAAGATTACCGAGATGGGTATCTATCCCGCTGTGGACCCCCTGGAGTCCACCTCCCGCATCCTGGACCCCAATATTGTGGGCGAAGAGCACTACACCACCGCACAGAGGGTTAAGCAGATACTTCAGCGCAACAAGGAGCTTCAGGATATCATTTCGATTCTCGGTATGGAGGAGCTTTCGGATGAGGATAAGACCATCGTGAATCGTGCGCGCAGGGTGCAGCGTTTCCTTTCGCAGCCCTTCTCTGTGGCCGAGCAATTTACGGGTGTCAAGGGTGTTATGGTGTCGATTGAGGATACCATCCGAGGTTTCAAGATGATTCTCGATGGAGAGGTTGACCATCTGCCCGAGGCGGCATTCCTCAATGTCGGAACCATCGAGGAGGCTATCGCCAAGGGCGAAGAGCTGCTGCAAAGGGCGGCAAAATAACCCCATCCACCTTCAGAACCGCAAACTACCACCATAAACAACGCATAGAAGGATGAAACTACTTGTTATTTCCCCCACGGGTAACCTTTTTGAGGGCGAGGTGCAGAGGGTTTTGCTCCCCGGAGCCAAGGCCCCCTTTGTGGTGCTTCGTGGCCACGCGCCGCTCATCTCCTCACTTGCCGAGGGCAAGATGGGCTACACGAGGGTGGATGGCACAGAGGGTGAGATTGCCCTCTCGGGAGGCTTTGTGGAGGTAAAGGATGAGGAGATTGTGGTTTGTACGGAGTAAGAAAAGTAGAGTTATGAGATACGCAGTAGTCAAAAAATTGCTCGAGGGAACAACGCTGCTCTATGGTGCGGCCATACTGCTTGTGGCCAAACTGTGGGCGCCCGAGTTGTTGCCCCTTGGCTGGATTGCCCCCGCATTCTTCATCATTTATGAGGGTGTGTTTGTGTGGCTTATGGACAGGTATGAGAGGATGACGCCCCAGAGTGTGGTGCTGACCTCAATGATTCTCAGGGTTGTTAAGTTTTTGGCGGTGGCTGCGATGATGTTCGTGTGGGTGATGTTGGCCCTGCCCGCCAAGAGCCCACTGCTGCTCTACCTATTGGGCTTCTACCTCCTCTCGTCGCTGTTTGAGGGGTGGAGCGTTGCGGCCTACAATAGAGAGAAAAACCCAAAAACGGAGTAAAATAGAGATGAAACACCTTGTGCAACACATTATTGCCTTTGTGGCTGTGCTTCTTGGCGGAGTGCAGTGGGGTGGTGTGTGGGCACAAGAGGTGGCGGCCGACCAGGAGGTGGTTGTTGTGGAGGCTCTGGAGGAGCACTCTCTTCCCGCCGCCGAGAGCGAGAAGCTGGATGTTGTGGGGCTCATTTTTGACCACATCAACGATAGCTACTCGTGGCACATCGCCACCCATAAGGGCCACCATATAGAGATTCCGCTCCTCTGCATCGTAAGGAGTAAGGAGAGTGGCTGGCACCTCTTCTCCTCGGCAAAGGTGGCACACGGACATAGTTATAAGGGCTTTTATGTGGCTCCCGAGGGTGCCGAGTGGGAGGGCAAGCTGGTGGCGGTGGGAGCCGATGGCGAGGTCTATCGTCCGCTCGACTTGTCGTTCACGAAGAATGCGGCGGGACTTATGATTAACACCATCATTATGTTGGTGATATTTCTGGGAGTGGCAAGGTGGTATAAACGCCGCAACTATAGCATCTATGAGGTGCCCCGAGGCTTTGTGGGTGCTGTGGAGATGTTGGTTATGAGCCTTGAGGACGACATCATCCGTCCCTCGGTGGGTAAGGACTACAAGCGATATTCACCCTACCTGCTGACGGCCTTCTTCTTCATCTTCATCAACAACCTGATGGGCCTGGTGCCCGTCTTCCCGGGAGGTGCAAACACTACGGGCAACATTGCCGTAACGCTGATGATGGCTCTGGCAACAACCTTTGCGGTGAATGTCTTCGGCAACAAGGAGTATTGGAAGGAGATTCTCTGGCCCGATGTGCCCGTGTGGATGAAGTTCCCCATCCCCCTGATGCCCGTCATTGAGCTCTTCGGCGTCATCTCAAAACCCTTTGCGCTCACGGTGCGTCTGTTTGCCAACATTTTGGCGGGCCACACGGTCATTCTGGCGCTCACTTGCCTTGTGTTTATCTCGGTGAGTATGGGTACGACGATGAATATCGTTATGACCATCTTCTCGGTCCTCCTGTCGGTCTTTATGTTGGTGCTGGAGATACTCGTTGCCTACATTCAGGCCTACGTTTTTACGATGCTCTCGTCGGTGTTCATTGGCCTCTCGCGCAAGGAGCACCACCCCACACACAAGAAAAAATAGAACAAAACAAACAATATTAACCAAAACAAAAACGGAAAACTATGTATCTTTTTGCAACACTTCTTCAGGCAGCCGGCATCGGTTCGGCAATTGCTCCTCTGGCAGCCGCATTGGCAGTATTTGCAGCAGCGTGGGGTATTGGTAAGATTGGCTCGAAGGCTCTGGACGGTATGGCTCGCCAGCCCGAGGCTGCGGGTTCCTTGCAGACGGCAATGATTGTGTCGGCAGCCCTTATTGAGGGTGCAACCCTTTTTGCTATTGTGGTCTGCCTGATGGCCCTGTAAAAGCCGCCCGATGGCTCCGCTGTGGGGCCACAAACGAAGTCAAAAAAACCTAAAAGAAGAGAAAATGTCGCTACTTACCCCCGATTTGGGACTCCTTTTTTGGATGCTCCTCTCGTTCCTGATAGTCTTTGGGGCGCTTGCCAAGTTTGGCTTCCCCATAATTACGGGAATGGTGGATAAGCGCCGCGAACACATCAACGAGGGCTTGCGCGCAGCCGATGAGGCTCGCGCAAAGCTCGAGGGTGTGAATCAGGAGGCCCGCAGGATGATGGACGATGCCACCAAACGCTCTGGTGAGATTATGGCTGCGGCCGTAAGCGATAGCCAGCGCATTGTGGAGTCGGCCCGAGAGAGGGCCGAGGCCGAGGCAGCAGCCCGTATGGAGGCGGCAAAGAACCAAATCGAAATCGAAAAAGAGAAGGCTCTGGGCGAAATGCGCCAGACGGTGGCAATGCTCTCTGTGGAGATTGCCGAGAAGGTTATGCGCACACGCCTGGAGAGTGAGGCCGAGGAGGGCGGACTTGTGTCGCGCCTTATGGACGAGGCCGAAAAGGCAGGAGAATCGACCCGAAACTAATGTGCCATTCGGGGGCGGTTTTCAAGTAAAACAAAACAGAGTATGAACGAGAGTCTGCTTTCAGGACGATATGCCAAAGCACTTCTGGCCCAAGCCATTGAGGAGGGTCAGGATGAGGTGTTGTATCCCATTCTGAAGCACCTCTCGCAAACCCTACGCTCGCACCTGGGAGCCAAGGGGGTGGTGGATAATCCCACCCTCTCGGAGGAGTTGCGTGCGGAGTTTGTGGTGGCTCTGGCCGGAGAGGAGGCCCCTCTCCTTCTGAAGAGGTTTGTCGGTTTGGTCTTTGAGCACGGGCGCGAGGCCCTGCTGGGCGAGATTTCAAGAGCCTATGTGGGGCTCTATCGTCGCCACCGAGGTATCACCTATGCGCGCATCACTACGGCGCGAAGGGTGGATGATACCGCCCGCCGACAACTTCAAGACCTCCTTGCCAGCGAGTTTGGTGGCGAGGTGGAGATGGATGAGATTCTCGATGAGCAGTTGCTCGGAGGATTTGTTATTCGTGTGGATGGCAAGCAGATGGATGCCTCGGTTAAGGGGCAGCTGGAGCGCATCCGCAACCAATTCTTAAGCAGAAACAAAAGTATCGTATAGATAGTAGATAAGAGATGGCAGAGATAAAACCCAGCGAGGTTTCTCGCGTACTAAAAGAGCAACTTGCAGGAGTGGACACCTCGCTCAAGTATGAGGAGGTGGGCACCGTTCTTCAGGTGAGCGATGGCGTGGCCCGCATCTATGGCCTTGAGGGCGCCGAGGCAGGCGAACTCTTGGAGTTTGAGGGCGGTGTGACCGGCGTGGTTATGAACCTTGAGGAGGATAATGTGGGCGCTGTGTTGTTTGGCTCCTCCGAGCACGTCAAGGAGGGCTACAATGTGCGTCGCACCCATAGGATTGCCTCGGTTATGGTGAGCGAGGAGATGGTTGGTCGTGTAATTAACCCTCTGGGCGAGGCTATTGATGGCAGGGGCGAGATTGGTGGCGAGAGGTTTGAGATGCCTCTGGAACGCAAGGCTCCGGGCGTGGTTTTCCGTCAGCCGGTGAGTGAGCCTTTGCAGACGGGCCTGAAGGCGGTGGATGCGATGATTCCCATCGGCAGGGGGCAGCGTGAGCTGATTATCGGCGACAGGCAGACGGGCAAGACGGCCATTGCCATCGACACTATTATCAATCAGCGTGCGGGCTACCTCCGTGGCGAGCCTGTCTATTGTATCTATGTTGCCGTGGGCCAGAAGGGCTCGACGGTGGCAACCATTGTGAACACCTTGCGCGAGAAGGGGGCTATGGACTACACAATTGTGGTAGCAGCCACCGCCTCCGACCCCGCCGCGATGCAGTATTTTGCCCCCTTTGCGGGTGCGGCCATTGGCGAGTACTTCCGCGATACGGGCCGCCACGCACTTGTTGTCTATGACGACCTGTCGAAACAGGCGGTGGCCTACCGTGAGGTGTCGCTCATCTTGCGTCGCCCCTCGGGTAGGGAGGCCTATCCGGGTGATATTTTCTACCTCCACTCGCGCCTTTTGGAGAGGGCTGCGAAGATTATCGGTCGAAAGGAGGTTGCCGAGAAGATGAACGACCTGCCAGAGTCGCTTGTGGGGCGTGTCAGGGGCGGAGGTTCGCTCACTGCACTGCCCATTATCGAGACGCAGGCGGGCGATGTTTCGGGCTATATCCCCACCAATGTTATCTCCATTACGGATGGTCAGATATTCCTTGCCAGCGACCTCTTCAATCAGGGTGTAAGGCCTGCGATTAATGTCGGTATCTCGGTGTCGAGAGTGGGTGGTAATGCCCAGATTAAGTCGATGAAGAGGGTGGCGGGTACGCTCAAGATAGACCAGGCTCAATATCGTGAGTTGGAGGCGTTTACCAAGTTTGGTGGCGACCTGGACCCCGTTACGGCCTATGTTATAGACAAGGGTAAGAAGAACACCAAACTTCTGATTCAGCCCCAATACTCACCAATGCCCGTTGAGGAGCAGATTGCCGTTCTCTACTGTGGTGTCAATGGACTCCTGAAGGGGGTTGGCGAGTCGCGTGTGGCGGAGTTTGAGAGGAGTTTCCTCGAGAGGCTTCGTGGCTCCCATAGGGAGGATGTGCTCGATGTTTTGGCAAGCGGTGTTATCAACGATGAGATAGCCGCAAAATTAACCGATGTTGCTGCCGAGGTGGTTGAATCGCTCGGCGAAAAATAGAGTTTTATAGATGTCGTCGCTCAAGGAGATAAAGGAGAGGATTGCCTCGGTGCGCTCCACGCGCAAGATTACCTCGGCTATGAAGATGGTTGCGGCCGCCAAGCTGCACCGTGCGCAGAGGAATATCGGGGCTCTTGTGCCCTATTCCGAGGCTCTTCGTGCCATTGTGGGGCACCTTGCAATGGGCGACGGCGTGGGTGTTATCCCACTGGCACAAAAGCGCCAGGTGGAGCGAGTGACCATTGTGGGCTTTGCCTCCAATACGACCTTCTGCGGAGCCTACAACAGCAATGTGGGGCGCAAGGTTGTGACCACCCTGACGGAGGAGTATGGCTCCCTGCCGAGTGAAAATGTGAGGGTTGTTGCTATGGGCCGCCAGCTCTCTGTCGATTTGGACCGCCACGGCGTGGCCCACGAGAAGGGCGACGAACACCTTGCCGAAAAGCCCGATTATCAGGCCTATAGGGGGCTGGCCCAGGGGCTTATGGAGGACTTTTTGATGGGGCGCACCGACCGTGTGGAGCTGGTCTATTATAAATTTCTTTCGCCCGGCACGCAGCGCCTTGTGACCGAGAGGTTGCTACCCATTGAGCTTCCCGAGACTGGTGAGGGCGAGGATGATTTGGGCGCTACGGAGTATATCCTTGAGCCCTCGCGTGAGGAGCTCATAGGGAGCATTGTCCCTCGCGAGGTGGCCCTCAGGCTCTACACTGCGGCCCTCTCGGCTGTGGCCTCGGAGCACGTGCAACGAATGATGGCTATGCAGCTGGCCACCGACAACGCCGATGACCTTATTGCCTCTCTTTCGCTCGAATATAACAAGCAACGCCAGCAGGCCATCACCACCGAGCTGCTCGATATGATGGGTGGCAAGAGGGGTGATTGAAATTTCCCCTCGGCTTGGCTAAATTCTCTTTCGAGAGTCCCGATTGTCCGATTTTTCAATCTATTACAAGGTTGTGGGATGTTCAATATTTCCAACCAAGTGTCCTGTTTGGTTGATGCTGTCACAAATTTTCACCTCTTTTGCGAGAAAATTTGATCATAATTGATGCTTTTTTGGGTGAAATTGTATCTTTGCTCGCGGTAAAAATGTGACATCTATCTTCGTGGGCGAGAGCCCGTCGTAAGGCCTAAAAAAAATAATAAACATGGTAGACGCAAAGCAGTATTTGGCGGTCGATTATGACACCATCGTGAAGATGAGGGGACTTGACCCTGCTACAAGCTTCAGGTATTTTGAGCTCAAAAGTGGGGACGAGTTTTTGGAGGGAATGATGAATCGCTCCGTACTCCTGAAGGATGTGGTTATGGTGTGGATATGCCGCTCGGGTAGTGTTGTTGTGTCGGTTGATGGCGGCAGTCACACACTCGTTGCGGGCCAGATGGCTATCATTTTTGCCAACACCTATTGCCGTTTTTCGTTGCTCTCCTCGGACTTTGTTGCCGACTCCATTATGGGCCGAATTACTCACGAAAATTCGGTGGATAGCATCGTCACAACTTTCCCTCGTGTGCGCCAGATGCCCGTTGTGTCGCTCCTCAAGCAGGAGAATGCAATTCTCTCATCTCTAATGAAATATGTGCATTGCACCTCGCAGAATCGCCACAACGCATCGCGTGCCGATATTGACAACAATATCCTTGCGCTTTTGCGCTCGGAACTCATCGATATTTTCCTGCGTCGTAACCTCGCCGTAAGGGAGGCCACGCCCGATGAGCAGCTCGTCAAGAGGTTCAATGTTCTGCTCGCGGTGCATAGTTTCGAACACAGGGATGTGGAGCACTATGCTGCCGAGTTTAACCTTGCGCCCAAGAGGTTTGCCGCGAAGGTGAAGAGGATTACGGGCACAACCCCCTCCGATTTGATCGCCTCGGCGGTTATCAAAAATGCCAAAAAATTGCTTTCGAGCACAGAGTTGAGCTCGGCGGAGATTGCCGAGAAACTCAACTTTTCAACCCCATCGTTCTTCTGTCGCTACTTCAAACGCTACACAGGAACCACCCCTCAGGAGTGGCGCGTGCGCAGCGTGGGTTTTTAGCCTGAAGGTTGCTCGGGAGAGGCTCTATGGGGGCTCTGCCGAAACACAATAAGCCCTTGCCCGAAAGGTGAATTTTCCGAGGGCAAATGGGGAGACATAAAAAAGGGGCTGCAATTCGTTTGCAGCCCCTTTTTTGCACAATCCACCAAGAAATATTGCACATCTATTTGGGTTTTTATGGAAATAAAAATTGTGTTTTTGAATGCTTTTTTGTTTGTTTAAGAGCTTGAGAGGGTTCATAGTTCGCAAAACCTTGTTTTTTGATCGCTCGAATGTCACAAATTGCTCCCAAATATGTCTTGATTTTCTAATGGGGGGGGGTGAAAATGGGTGGAAATATGCAAAAAGATAAAAATATATTGTGAAAATTTGTTTGTTTTTGTAATTTTACATTTTAGAGGGAGTTAGCGAAATGTAATCTGCTCATCGCTGGCAGATTCGAGCAAAAGAGTGGGACCGGAAAAAGGTCCTATTTCAGCCTCAAAGGTCTGCTGTGAAGTCGTGATTTTGGACATCGGGCGGGCTGATGGTAACCCCCGAAGTTGCACCCTCTTTTAGGGGGCGCGGCAGAGAGAAAAATGTTGAATTTACCAGGGTATCAAGGTTCGTTAGACCAGATTTGATAGCCCCAACCCGAAAAAAAGTGTGTGATGGGTTGTGGGCACCCCATAAAATCCCATATGTTTTGGGACCAGCGACCTCGAAAGAACGCGTTTGAGAGGCGCCGGTGAGAGTGAAAGATAGATGAAGAGAGTGTTTGAATACGTGTGCGCGCGCGTAAATAAGGGCGTGCGTAACACGGATGAGTGTGCGAGAGAGCTTGTTGGCTCCAAGGGTTTCCTTGGGTCAGCAGGGTCTTTTTTTTGTGGCCTCAACCTCTCTGGTCTGCGCAAAGCAAAAACTGACGAGTAGAAAATGGCAAGGTTGAGGAGAGTGATTTTCTTGGTTGTCGCGATGGTGGCATCGGCAACTTCCCTTTTCGCCCAGCGAGTGGCTGCGAAGGAGGAGGTTGTTGTCTACTACCGTCACGACAAGTACTCCATCGACCGAACCTATATGTCCAACGGAGAGGCGTTCGCAACTCTGGACAGCATTTTCAACAAATATGGCAACGCCATCGACAGCATCGCCATTGTGGCCTACGCTTCGCCTGAGGGTCGCCACTACTACAATATGTGGCTCTCCAAGCAGCGTGCCGCAAGTATGAAGGGCTTTTTGAGGGTTAAGTATCCCTCGGCCGACTTCTCTAACCTCAAGACCTACCCCAAAGGTGAGGATTTCGAGGGCCTGGTGGAGATGATTGAGGCCGACAAGAATGTCCCCTACCGTAGTGAGGTGCTGAAGATTCTTAAGCAGAAAGATGTCCACGTGGATACCCGTATGGAGCAACTCTATAAGGTGCGTGGAGGTGTTTGCTACAGCTACATCAAAAAGAACATTCTTCCCTGGTTGCGTACGGCAACAACCTGCATCATCTACTACGATGTGGAGGCCGCCGAGGCACAGGAGAGCATTGAGCGTGCCGCACAGATGGAGATTGTGCCCGCCGAGCGCGAGGATGGCAAAGCCTCGGTGCTCGTTCCCTATGTTCCCACCCCCGAGCACCCCGCCGCCAAGCCTTCCCAGGAGGGTGTTGTGCCCGAACAGACCACTACCCCCGAGGAGGTTGTGGGCGAGCAGGTGACCGACGAGGGTGTTGTACCCGAGCAGATGCCCGAGCAGCAGAGCCCCGTGGAGGAGCGTGAGCCAGAGAACATCAACTACCTCGTGGCTGCCAAGACAAACCTCTTGTTCGACGCTGTGGGCGCAGTGAATGTTGCGGCCGAGATACCCATCGGCAACCGCTTCTCGGTGGACGGAAGCTGGACCTTCCCCTGGTATGTGGCCAAGGATTGGGATTGGTGCTATGAGCTTTTGTGGGGCGATGTGGAGGGCCGCTATTGGCTTGGCGAGCGCACAAGGGAGAATAGGTTGTTGGGCCACTTTGTGGGCCTTTATGCCGGTGGTGGTCTTTATGACTTCCAGTGGAGGAGCACCGACGGTTATCAGGGCGAGTTCTTCCTGGCTGCGGGTGTGAGCTACGGCTACACTATGAGGATGAACAACAACTGGAGGTTTGAGTTTGAGTTCGGCCTCGGTTATCTGCGCAGCAACTACCGCCACTACTACCACATAACCCAGCCCGACGGCGAGGAGGTACTTATCCGCGACCGTGTGTCGGGTGTGTTTGGCTATTGGGGTCCCACGAGGGCTCGCATCTCGCTTGTTGTGCCCATCGAGTGGGAGGTGCCCGCAAACAGGACAAAGAGAAAATAGAAACGAAACAAAAATACCCCCAAGAGGAGGATGAGATTGAGAATGAAAATATGGAGTCTGGTTGCTCTGCTGATGGTTTTGCTGTCGGCGGGTTGCCACCGTCGTCCTCTTGAGGAGATGGACGACAGCCTCTATTTGAAGCTCGATCTCGACCTTAATGTGCAGAACCACGAGGGTCCTCTGCGCACTCCCGAGCTTATGAGGGTTGTGTTCTACGACGCCGAGACTTTGGACTTTGTTTCGGACGACTATGTGCTTCCCGAGGGTGGCTACATCAGCGCACTGCCCGGCAAGTATAAGATGGTGGTTTATAACTTCGATACGGAGTCGACGATTATCCGTGGCGATAGGGGTATGACCTCGCTGGAGGCCTACACGAGTGAGATTCCTTCGAGCACCCGTGCCAACCTGCTGACCAAGCTCAAGGCTGCTGCCACCAAGCCCAACTTCATTGCCCCCGACCCCGAGGCGCTTATCGTCTATGAGCCCGACCACCTGCTTGTAGGCAGGGAGGATGTGGAGGTTGTGCGCCGCACGGGCACCCAGACACTCCACGCCGAGGCGTCGAGTATTGTGGAGAGCTACTATCTGGGCGTAAGGCTCAAGAATAAGGGCCATATGGCAAGTGCGCAGGCTCTGATTTCGGGTCAGGCCAAGAGCAACAACTTCGGTGTTGAGAATGGCAGGAGCGACGAGAGTGTGATTCTCTATTTCGATATGTTCTCGGGTGTGAACGAGAAGGAGGGTGGTGTGGATGTTCTCCAGACCACATTCAACACATTTGGTAAGTTGCCCGAGGAGATTTCCCACTTGTGGCTGACGATTGTTGTGACCAACACCAATGGTGAGACTGTCAGCTGGCAGAAGGACATCACTGAGGAGTTCAAGAACAACCCCGACCGTTATATCTTCATTGAGGAGCCCGAGATTGAGGTTCCCATTCCGCCCACGCCGCCGAGCAGTGGTGGTGGTTTCCAGCCTTCGGTAGACGATTGGGAGGAGGAGAACTACGACATTGCGATTTAGTGACAGACAAATAACAACAAACAATAAACAAACAACAAACAAAAAAAGCGTATGAAAAAGTTAATGATTATTGCAATGGGTGCAGCCTTGGCGCTGACCGCTTGCGTGAACAATGAGATGGTGGACGACGCCGCTCCCAAGGAGGTATCGTTCAAGAGCTTCAACCTCGGCGAGAGCACTCGTGCCGATTTCAAGGGCACCTCGTTTATGGTCTATGCACAGTACACCAACGATGGAACAACTTCGTCCTACAAGAACTATTGGGGTGCTCCAGCACAGCTGATTAATAAGGACAGAGGCTACTGGGCAACCGCAACAGGTACCTACTACTGGCCCAAAGCTGGTAAACTCTCCTTCTGGGGCTACTATCCCGCAACCCAGGACGGTGTAAGCTTCGACAATGTCAATGGTGTTAAGGTTGCTAATGTTGATGCTGACGAGGCTGCAGAGCTTATGCTTGCAGATCCCGAACAGTCGGATATGCTGACCGGTAACGATGTTCCTATGGTCTTCAAGCACGCAGGTGCACAGGTAATCTTCCGCTTTGCTAACGAGGATTACAGCAACGTGGATAAAGAGGGCTTCGAGCTTACCATCAACAGCGTGTCCATCTCGAATGTTATGCCCCAGGGTAACTACCAGTGGGACAGCTGGAGTGGCTGGAGTGGCGAGAAGGTGACTTTGAGCAATGCTACCGCTACCGCTATCACCAACACTGCTATCGGTACCACCGATGTTTACACCTTCAATGTTGTTCCCCAGCCCCTGAATGCAGCAGGTGCAGGCAATAAGGTTATCACCATTGCCTACACTGTTTATGACAAATTTGCAGACTATTCGTACAATGCTACTGCTACTCTCGATGCAACCGAGTGGTTTAAGAACACCAAGCACTACTACAATGTAACCTTCAACTTCACCGTAGGTGAGGAGATTAAGTTTGCTCCCGAGACCGACGAGTGGTCGACCAAGAACTATGGCTACGATGTTGTGGGCTAAAATCGCAATAATTAGATAACAAAACGATAAAAATTTAACCTCGCTATGAAAAAATTATTTACATTTGCAGTAATGGTAGCCGCTGTGCTGACCAGCTGTGTTAATAGCGTAGAGGTGCCCGACTCGATTGACGAGATCGCCTTCCAGGCTGTGACCTACAAGTCGCAGGCAGGCCGTGTTCCCCAGTATGGCCCTATGACGGGTGCTACTTACAACACCGCAGAGCACTTTGGTGCTTACGCTTTCCACTCGACCGAGATGTGGAGCAATTCCTACACCCCCGCACCCTATATGGAGAAAGTGGACATCTCGAAGGTGGGTGATGTATGGAAAAATGCCACTCGTTCCTACCACTGGCCCAAGACCGGTCAGCTCTCGTTCGTGTGCTACTCGCCCTATGAGTTTGGCACAGGCACGCTGACTGCAACCGCCACCAAGGGTATCAAGATTGATGGCTTCACCGCCACCAACGACCTCACCAAGCAGGTGGACCTTATGACTATGGATGTTCTGAAGGATCAGACCAGCACAGGTGGTGCTGTTGAGGCTGCCTTCAAACACATCCTCTCGCAGGTTGTCTTCACCGTGGCTCCCAAGGAGAATTTGAGCGCCGAGGTTGCCTCTATCACCCTCGATGGTCTTGTGCTGAAGGCTGTGGATACCAAGGCAAACTACGCTCAGACTGCCGAGACCGTAGCATCCGGCTCGTGGAGCAACCAGTCCACCGAGGCAGACTACACCTTCCTCACCGCGCCTCAGAGTGTGTCGGTAAGCAACACCGCCGCCGTGAATGTGGGCAATGCCGCTATCGTCATTCCCCAGACTTGCAACGGCTATCAGGTGCTCATTAGCTATACCATTAACTATATTGGTGGTGCTGTGGATAAACTCGTGAACACTCCCGTTACAATCGCAACCACTTCGTGGGAGAAGGGCCTTAAGTATGTCTATAACATCAAGATTGGCCTTGGCAGCGAGATCATCTTCACTCCTTCGGTTTCCGAGGATTGGACTCCCGGCACTGGTGCCGACATCTCGATTGGCTAATCGACCCCATACGAAAACAAACAAAACAACATAAACAAACAACAAACAACAAACTAATTAACACACAAAACACTATGAAAAAACTTTTCGCAATTGCAGCCGTGGTAGCAGTAGCTCTTACCAGCTGCGTGAAGAACGAGGTGATCACTCCCAACAACGAGATTTCGTTCAAGGCAGTTAACCACAAAAACACCAAGGCAGAGGTTTACGGTCCTATCGCTTCGACCACCTATCCTGCCGACGAGCACTTTGGTGTTTACGCTTTCCACTCGGCAAATGGCTTTGCCAACACCTACATGAACAACATTGAGGTTGAGAAATATGGCTCGGCGAGCTATTGGAGGCACGCAACCGATACCTACTACTGGCCCAAAGATGCAACTCTGAAGTTTGCTTGCTACTCGCCTTATGAGTTTGGTGCAGGTACCGTTAGCGCAGATGCTACCAAGGGTGTTTACTTCACCGGTTTCTCCACCACCAACGACCTTAGCCAGCAGGTTGACCTTATGACTTCGGCTGTTTCGGCAGAGATGTCTTCTGGTTCCGTGCCCGTTCCCTTCCAGCACCTCCTTTCGCAGATTAAGTTCACTGTTAAGACCGACAAAGAGTATGGTGCTTACGACAAGGTTGACAGCTTCCGCATCAACAGCGTTAAATTCACCGTTTTCTCGAAAGCAGACTACAACAATGGCGTAGCTAACTACTGGGACAACCACGCTGCTACTATGGAGTACAACGCACTTGCTGCAGAGTACTATATCACCAAAGACGGTTCGAAGCAGACCCTTGGTATTCCTGTGATGATTATCCCCCAGACCGCTGTAGCAATCACCGTAGACTACACCATCAACTACGACAATGTTAATGTTGTAACTACCGACTACACCTTCACTCCTGCTGTAAACTGGGAGAAGAACACCATCTACACCTACAACCTTACCATTGGTTTGGATGAGATCAAGTTCGAGCCTACCGTTGTTGATTGGGCAACTGCAACTGAGGAGGGTTTCGTTATCGACTAATCTTTGCTAAAAAAGATTATTAGAAAATTTTCATACGACTTTAGCTTTGGGGAGGGTGATACCTCCCCAGAGCACAATTTTTTTGGCAAGTAGGCCATTATATTTATATATATAGGTATAGAACTGTGAGAAGAAGAGCATTTATATGGGTGGTATTGTGCGCAATGGCACTCTCCTTGGGAGGGTGTGTTCTCGGGCACGATATGAAGACCGATGAGCCCGTGGAGCTCCGTTGCCGCCCCATTTTGGCACCGGGTACGCGCGGTGAGGTGGAGGATTCGACCGAAAACCTCTTCCCACAGGCTACCAATATTGGACTCTGGGCCTTCGAACTACCCAGAGATAAAGAGTGGGAAATCTTCGCACCCGATGCAAAGGTCTTTGCGCGTGGCGTGAAGTTCTCGCGCAACGAGCAGGACGGACTCTGGTATCCGCCCGTGAGGTTTGAGTGGAAGTACCCACAGGCACTTACCATCGCCGCCTATGCACCCTACGAACAAGAGGCCTCCTTCGACCAAAAAAGAGGTATCGTTGTGGCCGATTTCGACACCGAGAAAAACCACAATATCGACCTGATGTACACCGAGTTACTCACAGGGCGCCATTGTGAGAAAAACAAGTCGGGAGTGGACCTCCCATTCCACCACGCACTCGCTACGGTGGATGTGAAAATCTCCACCTCGTTGCAGGTGCAAAGCTCCATAATTGTCCGCGGAGTATATCTCGAAAATATCCGCACCGAGGGCACTTTTAACTCCAATCCGACACCCACCTGGTACACCACCGAGAAGTGTCAGACCGTGGCCCTCTATGAGAATAACGAGGAGGGTTGGCGACTCCCCGAAAATAACGCAACAACCATCACCGATGGCTTCCGTTTCCTCATCCCACAACTCGGCTCAACTCGCATTGTGGTCATAGCCGATGTGATGTTGGGCGGTATGATTGCCCCCGAACAAAGGTTTGTGACAGAGGATGTTGCGTTCATTTGGGAGTCGGGACGCCACTACACCTACAGCCTCAATATTTCGGCCGAAAGCCTGAGGGTGGAGGAGCCCAATCCCGAGGAGCACAAATAGCCCGCAAGGGGCGCTCGTGGCAGCCGTAAATGGCACAAAATGTGACATTTTCACCCCCAAAATCCAAAATTTTGAATTTTGAATTTTGCATTTTGAATTTTATATGTATCTTTGTGCGCTCAAATGAGCAAAAGAGGCCCAGTTGGCGGAATCGGTAGACGCGTTGGTCTCAAACACCAATAGGGAAACCTGTGCCGGTTCGACCCCGGCTCTGGGTACGAAAGAGGAGAGATGCGATTCTCTCCTCTTTTTTTGCGCCCACAAAAG
>JAZQZA010000124.1:0-5371 GCA_045633765.1 Tidjanibacter sp.
TGCAGCACCGTAGTGATAAACTGCACCTTCTGGGCCATACCTTTCGACAAATCCTCGACCTTCTTGTCCCACCAATCCTCGATACCGAAGCGCACAAACCACTCTTTCAGCGCCTTCAACGCCTCCTTGCGTGACAGGCCCTTTAGGCGCGCAAAGAACAACGCCTGCTCGCCGACCTTCATTTTCTTATAGAGGCCGCGCTCCTCGGGCAAGTAGCCTATGTTATAGATGTCGTCATTCGTAATTGCGTGCCCATCAAACAACACACGACCCGCATCGGGCAGCGTGATGCGGTTTATAACGCGTATAAGCGTGGTTTTTCCTGCGCCATTGGGGCCCAGCAAGCCATAAATCGACCCCTTGGGCACACTGAGTGACACATCGTTGAGTGCCGTATGTGCCGCATAGCGCTTCGTAACATTTTCAATTGTAAGCAGATTATTCATAGTTTTCAATTTGTTTTCACTCTCTTATTAGTCGCATAATGGCACTTTTCACTACACCGCAGCAAAAAATATCTCCACAGAAACAAAGTTATGAAAAAACTTGCTATTTTAAGATTAATGCCGTAATTTTGACTAAAGAATAATTAAAATTAGGAGTATGTCGAGCGAAAAACTCTATAATATAGCCGCGCAATTCGCCCTGGAGGGCACTGTGGAGTCGATTAAACCTCTTGGTGAGGGCTTTATCAACGACACCTATGTCGTGCGTACCGAGGGTGATAAGCCGGATTATATCCTGCAGCGTAAGAATCATGTGGTTTTCCCCGATGTTCCGGGCATGATGGATAATATCAAGGCCGTTACTGAGCATATCAAGGCGAAGGTCGCCGACCCCATGCGCGAAACGCTTACGGTAATTCCCGCCAAGGATGGCAAGCTCTATGTCGAGCAGGATGGCAATTTCTGGGCTGTGTGTCTGTTTATTGCCGACACCTTGAGCTATGACCGTGCCGACAGCACCGAGCTGGCTTATCAGGGCGGCGTGGGCATAGGCCGTTTCCAGGCGTTGCTTGCCGACTTCGACAAGCCCCTGAACGAGACTATCAAGGGATTCCACAATATCCGCCACCGCTTCGAGCAGTGGGATGCTACGCTTGCTGCCGACCCCGCAGGTCGCGTCAAGGAGGTGCAGGAGGAGATTTCGTGGATAGAGGCTCGACGCGCCGAGATGATGAATTTCTGGGCTTTGGTCGAGAATGGCACAATCCCCACACATGTGACTCATAACGACACCAAGATAAGCAATATTTTGTTCGACGCGCCCACGGGTAAGGTGCTGTGCGCCATAGATTTGGACACTGTCATGAGCTCTACATCGCTCAACGACTTCGGTGACGCCATCCGCTCCTACACCAATACGGGTGCCGAGGACGACGCCAATCTGGAGAATGTGTCGATGAGTATCGATATGTTCCGCGCCTACGCCGAGGGCTACCTCTCGGAGCAGAAATCCTTGTGTGAGAGCGAGAAAGAGTGGCTCGCCTTCTCGGGCCGCTACATCACCTACGAGCAGGTGTTGCGTTTTTTGATGGACTACATCGACGGCGACAACTACTACAAGGTTGCCTACGCCGACCACAACCTCGTGCGTACCCGCGCGCAGTATAAACTCCTGTGCAGTATGGAGGAGCAGTACCCCCAGATGCAGGCAATCGTTAAGGAGCTGACCCGCTAACAGCAGGGCTTCAGCTTCCAACAGCAAGGGCTGGCAGAGTGTTCTGCCAGCCCTTATTATATAATATGGTGTGGTCGCAAATAATCTCTCCGGAGCACCCCCACAAGGGCGCCGACACACGGCCACAAAAAAAGGCTCGAAACCAAAGTCCGAGCCTTCATTGTTGGAAATATCTATGGGTGATTATTTAACCCTGTAGATTTTCTTGTAGCCGTAAACAGCCTCATCGCCCAACTCCTCCTCGATACGGAGCAGCTGGTTGTATTTAGCCATACGGTCGCTACGGCTCATCGAACCGGTCTTGATCTGGCCCGAGTTGGTAGCAACAGCGATGTCGGCAATGGTAGCGTCCTCGGTCTCGCCCGAACGGTGCGAAGTAACCGAAGTGTAGCCTGCACGGTGAGCCATCTCGATAGCGTCGAGAGTCTCGGTGAGCGAACCAATCTGGTTTACTTTGATAAGGATGGAGTTACCGCAACCCATCTCGATACCCTTCTTGAGGAACTCAACATTGGTAACGAAGAGGTCGTCGCCTACGAGCTGGCACTTGTCGCCAATAGCCTCGGTAAGCATCTTCCAACCCTCCCAGTCGTTCTCGGCCATACCGTCCTCGATCGAATCAACGGGATATTTCTCTACGAGGCCTTTCAGGTACTCAACCTGCTCAGCCGAGGTGCGTTTTGCACCCTTCTCACCCTCAAACTTGGTGTAGTCGTAGATGCCATCTTTGTAGAACTCGCTCGAAGCGCAGTCCATACCGATCATAACATCCTTACCGGGAACATAACCAGCAGCCTCAATAGCCTTCAAGATGCTCTCGATAGCGTCCTCGGTACCCTCCAAAGCGGGAGCGAAGCCACCCTCATCACCCACTGCGGTGCTCAAACCGCGAGCGTGGAGAACCTTCTTGAGGTTGTGGAATACCTCTGCACCCATACGGAGAGCCTCACGGAAGGTGGGAGCACCCACGGGGCGAATCATAAACTCCTGGAATGCGATGGGAGCATCCGAGTGCGAACCACCGTTGATGATGTTCATCATAGGAACGGGAAGGCTCTTTGCGTTGGTACCGCCGATGTAGCGGTAGAGGGGCATACCGAGCTCGGCAGCTGCAGCGTGAGCAGTTGCAAGCGATACACCGAGGATGGCGTTAGCGCCAAGGTTGCTCTTGGTCTTGGTGCCATCGAGGGCAATCATAGCCTTATCTACACCCACCTGGTCGAAAACATTCCAACCGATGATAGCGGGAGCAATTACATCATTTACATTGGCAACAGCCTTCAAAACGCCCTTGCCGAGGTAGCGACCCTTGTCGCCGTCGCGAAGCTCGAGAGCCTCATTCTCGCCGGTCGAAGCACCGCTGGGAACAGCAGCACGACCAACAAAACCATTTGCGGTGGTAACCTCAACCTCGATGGTGGGGTTGCCCCTCGAATCGAGAATCTCTCTTGCGTGTACGCCTAAAATCTCTGACATTTTTCTTCTCTTTTTTTAATTAATAATTAACCTAACTGTGTGTATTATTCACATATATCATCCCCATAACAAGGGTAGGTGACAGCGCACCTACCCTCTGGGTTATGGATTTGCTTTACTCCCTAAAGGAGTCCTTACTCTTAGCTACGGAATTTAGCCTTGAGGTACTCGCGGTTCAGGCGAGCGATATGGTTGATGGTGATGCCTTTGGGGCACTCTGCCTGGCAAGCGCCGGTGTTGGTACAGTTACCGAAGCCGAGCTCGTCCATCTTTGCAACCATCGCTTTAGCCCTGCGTGCGCCCTCAACCTGGCCCTGGGGCAGTTTGGCGAGCGACGAAACACGAGCAGCAACGAACAACATTGGCGAACCGTTCTTGCAAGTAGCAGCGCAAGCACCGCAACCGATACAAGCAGCAGCGTCCATACTCTCCTCTGCATCGTCCTTAGCGATAGGAATAGCGTTTGCATCGGGCACGCCACCGGTGTTCACCGACACGAAACCACCAGCCTGAAGGATGGTCTCATAGGCGGTGCGGTCAACAACGAGGTCTTTGATTACGGGGAATGCGCGGCTCCTCCAGGGCTCAATAACGATCTTATCGCCGTCCTTGAAGTTACGCATATGGAGCTGGCAGGTGGTCACCTCGCTCTCGGGGCCGTGTGCGTGGCCGTTGATGCGCAACGAGCAAGCACCGCAGATACCCTCACGGCAGTCGTGGTCGAATGCTACGGGCTCAATACCCTCGTGGATGAGCTGGTTGTTGAGAATATCAAGCATCTCCAAGAACGAGCTCTCGGTCGAGACATCTTTAACCACATAGGTCTCGAATTTGCCTTCTGCTTTGGCGTTGGGCTGACGCCAGATTTCAAGTGTTAAATTCATATTCTTGTTTTGTGTTTTTCGTAGTTAAAATTGAATGTGTGTTCTTCTGACCGTCAATTAGTCTTTGTAGTTACGCTGCTGGAGGTGGATGGTCTCAAAGGTGAGAGGCTCCTTGTAGAGAACGGGCTCTTTGTCCTCACCCTGATACTCCCAAACTGCTACATAAGCGTAGTTCTCGTCGTCACGCAGAGCCTCGCCCTCGGGAGTCTGATACTCCTCGCGGAAGTGGCCACCGCAGCTCTCGTTACGGTTGAGTGCGTCGCGTGCCATAAGCTCGCCGAGCTCCAAGAAGTCGGCCAGACGGAGTGCTTTCTCGAGCTCCTGGTTGAACTCATCGGGCTTGCCGGTAAGTTTCAGGTCGCTCCAGAACTCCTTCCTCAGAGCCTGAATCTCAACGATTGCCTGCTCCAAAGACTCTTTGGTACGAGCCATACCTACCTTCTCCCACATAATGCCGCAACCGAGTTTCTTGTGCAGCTCATCGGGAGTCTGGGTACCCTTAATAGCGTAGAGTTTCTCAATTTTAGCACGGATGGCGTTCTCTGCCTCCTCGAAAGCGGGATCGTTGGTGTCCACCTTGGGCGACTGAATCTCCTTCGAGAGGTAGTCACCGATGGTGTAGGGCAGTACGAAGTAACCGTCGGCCAGACCCTGCATAAGAGCCGAAGCACCGAGGCGGTTTGCACCGTGGTCCGAGAAGTTGGCCTCACCAATCGAGTAAAGACCGGGAACGGTGGTCATAAGGTTGTAGTCAACCCAGGTACCACCCATAGTGTAGTGAACAGCGGGATAGATCTGCATAGGCTGCTCGTAGGGGTTCACAGCGGTAATCTTCTCATACATCTGGAACAAGTTGCCGTAACGCTCGCGGATTACGTTGATACCGAGGCGCTCGATAGCGGTCTTGAAGTCGAGGTAAACGGCCAAACCGGTCTCGTTTACACCGAAGCCTGCGTCGCAACGCTCCTTAGCAGCACGCAAAGCCACGTCACGAGGTACCAAGTTACCGAATGCGGGATAACGACGCTCCAAGTAGTAGTCCCTATCCTCCTCGGCGATGTCCGAAGGCTGTTTAACGCCAGCGCGCAGAGCCTTCACGTCGCTCAGGTTTTTGGGAACCCAGATACGGCCGTCGTTACGCAACGACTCACTCATCAGAGTCAGCTTACTCTGCTGTGTGCCGTGAACGGGGATACAGGTGGGGTGGATCTGAGTGAAGCAGGGGTTAGCAAAAGCAGCACCCTTCTTGTAAGCCTGCCAAGCCACCGAGCCGTTCGAGTTCATAGCGTTGGTCGAGAGGAAGAATACGTTACCGTAGCCACCGGTAGCCA
>JAZQZA010000125.1:0-3568 GCA_045633765.1 Tidjanibacter sp.
CCGTCATCTTCTCCTCCGTAGCCTCCACGATTCGGCTCTCGGTGGTGGATGCGTGGGGCGAGGGTGCAATGCGGATGAAGGTCTCCAAAAGCTCCCTCACACCAAAGTTGTTCACGGCCGAGCCGAAGAATACGGGTGCCAAGAGGCCCTGCAAGTAGAGGTCCCTATCGAAGGGCTCAAAGAGCTCGGCTACCATCTCAAGGTTTTCGTGCAACTCGTCGGCACTCTTGGCGCCAAGGTGGCTTGCCAGAGCGGGGTCGTCGAGGGTGAGGTGGATGCTCTCGGCAATATACTGACGGTCAACCTCTTTGAAGAGCGCAAGGCTCTCGTCGTAGATATTGTAGACACCCTGGAACGAGTTGCCGCTACCGATGGGGAACGACAGGGGGCGCACGGCAATCTGCAACTCCTGCTCAATCTCCTCCAGGAGTTCAAAGGGCTCCTTGCAAGGGCGGTCGAGTTTGTTCACAAAGACCATAACGGGGGTTGAGCGCATACGGCACACATTCATCAGCTTGCGTGTCTGGCTCTCAACACCTTTTGCGCCGTCGATAACGATGATTACTGCATCTACGGCCGTAAGGGTGCGATAGGTATCCTCGGCGAAGTCTTCGTGACCGGGGGTGTCGAGGATGTTGATTTTGGTGCCCTGATACTCAAACTCCATCACGGAGGTTGCTACCGAGATACCCCTCTGACGCTCAATCTCCATAAAGTCGGAGGTGGCGGTCTTTTTAATCTTGTTGCTCTTCACAGCGCCAGCCACGTGGATAGCGCCACCAAAGAGGAGGAGTTTTTCGGTGAGAGTGGTCTTACCCGCATCGGGGTGTGCAATGACGGCGAATGTTCGCCTGCGTTTGATTTCGTCTTGTAATGCCATTATTTCGAGCGTCGCTTTTAGCTATTCTTATTCACTGGTGGATAGTCAATTGTATAGTGGAGGCCCACACTCTCCTTGAGGGCGGCCGCCTGTTTGATTATGAGGTAGCCAACCTCTATGAGGTTGCGGAGCTCACAGAGATTCACATTCAGTCGGCTCTTGTGGTAGAGCTCCTCGGTTTCGCGATAGATAATCTCCATACGCCTCAGGGCCCTTTCCAATCGAAGGTTGGAGCGCACAATGCCGACATAGTAGCTCATAATCTGCTGCATCTCCTTGTAGTTCTGCGTGATGAGAATCATCTCCTCGGTGGCCACCATTCCGTCGTCGTTCCAATCGGGCACAGCCTCCTCATAGGTGAGCCCATCAACCTTGTAGATGGCATCCTTGGCAGCCCTGTCGGCATAGACCACAGCCTCAATCAACGAGTTGGAAGCCAAACGATTGGCTCCGTGCAGACCCGTACAAGCGCTCTCACCGAGAGCATAAAGGCGGTGGATGGTGCTCTCACCATCGAGATTGACCTTGATACCGCCACAGCAGTAGTGTGCGCCGGGGGTTACAGGAATCAAATCCTTCGTGATATCAATACCGAGGGTGAGGCACTTCTGGTATATGTTGGGGAACTCACGAATGGTCTCCTCGGCGGGCTTGTGGCGCACATCCAGGTAGAGGTATTCCGCACCCGTAATCTTCATTTCGTGGTCCATACTGCGTGCCACCACATCGCGCGGAGCGAGCGAGCCCATAGGGTGGTATTTGTGCATAAACTCCTTGCCGTTCTGGAGTTTAAGTATTGCACCATAGCCACGCATAGCCTCCGTGATGAGGAAAGCGGGGCGCTCGGAGGGGTTGTAGAGCGTCGTGGGGTGGAACTGTATGTAGGCCATATTTTCGATGATACCCTTGGCCCTATGGACCATAGCAATACCGTCACCCGTAGCCACCGAGGGGTTGGTGGTTGTGTGGTAGAGGTTACCCACACCACCCGTGCAGACAACCGTCACCTTCGAAAGGATGGTCATAATCTTCTCGCGCTTGATGTCCATAACATAGGCACCATAGCACTCAATGGAGTCCATATGGCGATTGACCTCCTCGCCCAGATGGTGCTGGGTGAGCACATCCACCGCAAAGTGGTGCTCCAGAAGGTCGATGTTACGGTGGCGCTTGACGGCCGAGATGAGGGCCCTCTCAATCTCTGCACCCGTCAGATCCTGATGGTGGAGTATTCGGTGCTCGGTGTGGCCTCCCTCACGGTGGAGCGAGTAGCGTCCCTCGGTGGTTTTGTCGAAGTGCGTACCCCACTCTATCAGGTTGCGGATACCCTCGGGAGCACCCTCAACAACCATCCTTACGGCCGCCTCATCGCACCTTCCTGCGCCGCACACCATCGTATCCTCAATGTGCTTTTCGAAGGTGTCGGGTGGATAGGTCACGCAGCAGATACCACCCTGTGCATAGCGGGTATTACACTCCCTCACCTCACCTTTGGTGACAATGGTGACGTGTCCCTTTTCGGCAGCCTTCAGTGCAAACGACAAGCCCGCCACGCCGCTACCTATGACCAGAAAATCGGTTCTTCTTTTCATCCCTCTTGTGGCTCTACTCCAAAAAAATCGGGTTATGGGCACAAAAGTACAAAAGAAATTGTTAATTTAGCCCACAAAAGCAAGATTTTATGAAGGGACAACAGGACGAATGGAAGAAAAATATCGAGAGTTGGGGACGCCATCTGCGACTCGAAAGGGGACTTTCGCCCCGCACCGTAGAGGCCTACACCGCCAACCTCTCCGACTTTGCCCTGCACCTTAACTTCTCACCCCTTCCCTCGCAGGTCGAAAAGAGCCACATCGACGACTATATGGTGGCCCTCTATGAGCGTCGCACCGCACCCACAACACAGGCCCGAACACTCAGCGCCCTGAGGGCATTTTTCCGCTACCAGACTGCCATTGGGGCCCTCGAGGAGTCGCCCACCTCACAGGTGACATCGCCCAAATGTGGACGCCACCTGCCCGCAGTGCTCACCCTGGGGGAGATTGACGCAATGATTGAGGCCATCGACCCCACCACCACCTCGGGTCATAGAGATAGGGCTATAGTCGAAATGCTCTACTCGTGTGGTCTGCGCGCCTCGGAGCTCACCGCCCTAACCCTCAACGACATCGAGTGGAAGGAGCAGATTGTGAGGATTATAGGCAAGGGTGACAAGCAGCGCTTCGTCCCCATCAGCCCCACAGCCCTCAAGCAGCTGCGACTCTACCTTGAGGTGCGCCCCACGGTGGCCACCGCCGCCTCGGGCAACACCATCTTCCTCAACAATCGTGGCGGAGGACTCTCCCGTATGTCGGTCTTCAACATCGTAACCGGCGCGGGGCGTCTTGCCGGCATATCCAAGAGCATTTCGCCCCACACCCTGCGTCACAGTTTCGCCACCCATCTTCTTGAGGGGGGCGCCGACATACGCCAAGTGCAGGAACTTCTGGGCCACGAGGACATCACCACAACCGAAATCTACACCCACATCTCCGACCATCACCTAAAAGAGGTCATCAAGGCCCTGCCTTTGCAAAAATAAATCCCCCTTCGGGGCCCTTCCCAAGAGCATAGTAGCCACACTATGCTCTTTTTGTTATATTATAAGGTATAATGTAAGAAAAAAATTGTATCTTTATGGCGTGTTTG
>JAZQZA010000126.1:0-8720 GCA_045633765.1 Tidjanibacter sp.
ACTGCGTATCGTTGTATTTGCTCTACCCTATTTCGGAGCCACCCTCACTCGTTGCCGCCGTTGCGGCCTTTTTGTAAAAAGCTGCACCAAAAACTTTTAGTGTAACCCGAAGTAGTAATTCTACCTACCGCTTTGCTTCGGAATTTTCAACTTTCAACTCTCAACTTTCAACTTAATAAGGTGAGAGTGGGGCAAGTGCTGCTTGCACTTGCCCCGCTATATGCGTTTCCTATTTGAGGATCTCGTCAATAAGAGCCTGAGTCTCGGGCTTATGGCCACGGAAGGCAACATAGAGCTCCATAGGATGACGGATGCCACCCTTCGAGAGAACCTCCTCACGGAAGCGGTTACCGCACTCGCGCGAGAAGATACCCATCTCCTTGAAGAGCTCGAAAGCGTCGGCGTCGAGCACCTCGGCCCACTTGTAGCCGTAGTAACCTGCTGCATAACCACCCGAGAAGATGTGGCTGAAGGAGCAACCCATATGGGTACCCTCAACAACAGGAAGAACCTGTGTCGAAGCCGAAGCCTTGCGCTCAAAGGCTACAACATCCTCGATAGGCTCGGTGATGGTGTGGTAGGCCATATCGATAGTACCGAAGGATACCTGGCGGATGTTGGCATAGGCTGCCAAGTATTTCTTCGAAGCGATAATCTTATCCCTCAACTCGGCGGGCATCTTCTCGCCGGTCTGGTAGTGAACGGCAACGATGTCGAGGAACTCGGGCTGGATGGCCCAATTCTCAAGCACCTGGCTGGGAAGCTCTACGAAATCACGATATACGCTTGTACCGGTGAGCGACTCATAGGTACCCTTTGCGAAGAGACCGTGGAGGCAGTGACCAAACTCGTGGAGGAAGGTCTCAAACTCGTCGAAGGTCAGGAGCGAAGGGGTGCTCTCGGTGGGCTTGGTGAAGTTGCCGCAGAGCGAGATGAAGGGGCGTACCTCCTGGCCATCAACACTCTTCATCTCCCTGAAGGCGGTCATCCACGCACCACCACGCTTGGTTGCACGGGGGAAGAAGTCCATATAGAGAACACCGAGGAAGTCGCCATTCTCCTCCAATACATCGTAGGCCTTAACATCGGGATGATAGACATCAATAGCGGGATTCTCCACAAAGCGAATACCATACAACCTCTCGGCCAAAGTAAAGATACCCTTCTTAACATTCTCAAGCTCGAAATAGGGTTTCACCTCCTCCTCATTGTAGGAGAACTTGGCTACTTTATATTTCTCATTCCAATATGCCCAATCCCAAGGCATAATCTCATAGTTTGCGCCATTCTTCTTGGCGTAGGCAGCAACAGCCTCATAGTCCTTCTTGGCATACTTGATGGTGGCTGCGCGGAGCTCCTCGAGGAAGCTATTCACGGTCGAGGTCTTCTCGGCCATACGCTCCTCAAGCACAAAGTCGGCGTAGGTGTTGTAGCCAAACAGGCGGGCCTTCTGGAGGCGGAGCTCCGAGATGCGTTTCACGTGTGCAAGGTTGTCGAACTCACCACCCACACAGCGCGAGTTGGAAGCCCTCCACACCTGCTCCTTGAGCTCACGATCCGACGAGTAGGTCAGGAAGGGGAACATACTTGCCTGCTGGAGAGTCACAGTCCAACCCTCCTCGCCACGAGCCTTGGCCTCGGCAGCCATAGCCTCACGCACAAATGCGGGCAGCTCGGCAACCTTTGCCTCGTCGGTGATATTGAGGCTGAAGGCGTTGGTGGCAGCCAACACATTCTGCTCAAAAAGGAGCGAAAGGTTCGAGAGCTCCTCGGAGATTTTCCTGTACTCCTCCTTCTGCTCGTCGGCAAGGTTAGCACCGTTGCGAACAAAGCCTTTGTAGGTGTTCTCCAAGAGTTTAGCCTCCTCCTCGTTAAGACCGAGGCTCTCCTTCTTGTCATACACAGCCTTCACCCTCTCCCAGAGCTGGGGGTTCAGATTAACATCGTTCGAGAAGGCCACAAGGTCGGGCTGAATCTCAATAGCCAGAGCCTGCATCGCGTCGCTGGTCTCGTTGCCGTTGAGAACAAAGAAGATGGTCGAAACGTGGTTCAACAGCTCGCCGCTGCGCTCCATAGCCACGATGGTATTCTCGAAGGTGGGCTCCTCCTGGTTGTTTACAATAGCGTCAATCTCGGCACGAGCCTCGGCCAGAGCGTGCTGGAATGCGGGCATATAGTGCTCGATTTTGATTTTCGAAAATTCGGGGGTACCATAGGGGGTCTCGCCCTGATTTACCAGCGGGTTGTTCTCGATAGAGTTGCAACCGCCAAGCATAGCTGCTGCCATAACGAAAGTGATAATTTGTTTTTTCATTGTGTTTTAGGTACTTGTGTTTATTTATGTATTGAATTAATTGTTTCTCTACAGACGGCGGAAATAGTCGCCCTCAAAGGCCACCACAAAGGCGCCGGGGAAACTAACCGCCACCTCGGGCTGGAGTTTGCAGGCCTCCTCCAGCGAGGCCACGGGAATCACACAACGCCAGCTACCCGAAGAGGTCTGTTTCTGCTCCACCTTACCCCTGTACGGGCCAAACTTGGGGTCGTTGGGGTCGGAGTATTTCGAGAGGGTGCAAATCTGAATATAGTATTTCGGGCCCTCATTCTGCTCCTCGGCAGAGGCACCAACAACCACATCCTCCGAAGGAAGTTCCTCTCGGGCTGCCTCCGCCACCGGTGCATTATCCGAGGCTGCGGGTGTGCTCTCCGATGCGCCAATGCCCTCAATAAGCCCCACCTTGTCGTTGAACATCTTGCGATACTCCGTAACCGCATCAAAAAGAGCCTTAACCACCTGATTAAAACCCTTTTCGCTGTGGAGGTAGTCGCGGTCGTGCTTATTGGTCATAAAACCCATCTCGGTCAGCACTGCGGGCATTGCCGTGCGCCACAACACCAGATAGGGGCCCTGCATCGCTCCCCTATTGGCGATGGTGGTATTCTTTGCATAGTGCTTCTGAATCATCTCTGCAAAAGCCATACTACTCTCGGCGTGGGCATACTGCATCAGCGAGAAGATGATGTAGCTCTCGGCGCTATCGGGGTCGTAGCCCTCATATTTCTCCTGAAAGTCGCCCTCGAGTGCAACAACAGCATTCTCCCTCTGGGCCACTTCCAGATTCTTCTCCGACTTCTCCATACCCATAATGTAGGTCGAACTACCGTTGGCAACATTGTTACCCACTGCGTCGGTGTGAATCGAGAGAAAGAGGTCCGCCCCTGCCCTGTTGGCAATGCGTCCCCTCTCGTGGAGTTCGATGAAGGTGTCATCGGTGCGGGTATAGATAACCTTCACCTCGGGATAGGCCTTGGTAATCTTGGCTCCGAGCGCCAAGGCAACCTTGAGGTTCAGGTCCTTCTCGAGCTTGGTGCCCCAATGGCATCCGGGGTCTTTACCGCCGTGTCCTGCGTCGATGACGATGCAGGAAAAATGGCGTTTGGAGTCGCCATTTTGTGCGCTCGCGCGTACGACAACAAGGAGAGAAAGCGTTATTATGAGCAGTAGACGAGTTGTTAGTTTCATTTTTTTGTTATTTTTGCTGAATGATTCCGCCCCTTAAATGGGGTGATAATCACACATTTAGGATTTTTTGCCGACTCTGTCGGCAAAGGTAACGATTTTTTACGATATTTTGAAACACAAAGGCACAAAATACCTCACTTTTTTGCTCTCGGCATTGCTCTTTTCAGCTATGCTGAATGGACAAAATGCGTCCGTGAGTGAAAAAAAATCACTCTTGGCGGAAGATATTGCCGCCACAAGGGGTGATACGCTCGCAACACCACAAGGAAAACTCCTTGGGGGCTCATCCCTCAGGGCCGACTCGCTGCAATCCGGCTCCCACTTCGGCTCCCCGGACCACATCCTGCACCCCCAAAACAGGACCATCGACTCGCTGCTGATACTCCCCTCCGACACCGCCGGAGGACGCAAGCACCGCAACTTCCTCGACGAGATTATCTCCGGCAAAAACCAGGACTCCCTCTACTACGATGTGAGGGGCAAGATGGTCCACATCTACGAGCAGGGCGATGTAACCTACGGCAATATGAATATGAAGGCCGACTATATGAGGGTTTCGATGGACACCAAGGAGATTCTTGCCTATGGCAAGGCCGACACCTCCGCCTATGGACACACCCGCCCCGAGTTCACCGAGGCAGGCACCACCTACACAATGGATACGGTGACCTACAACATCGACACCAAGAAGGCCAAAATCAAGGGCGTAGTGACCAAGGATGGTGAGGGTTTCCTCACAGGTCGTGAGGTGAAGATGATGGACGACAAGTCGTTCAACATCCGCGGCGGTGTCTACACCACCTGCGACCACACCGAGCACCCCCACTTCTATATCAGTATGAGCAAGGCCAAGTTCATCCCCGGCAAGAAGATGGTGTCGGGTCCCCTCCACCTTGTCATTGCCGATGTGCCTCTGCCACTTATCATCCCCGAGATATTCTTCCCGATGAATATGGAGCGCAAGACGGGTTTCATTATGCCCTCCTATGGTGAGGATGCCAACCGAGGTTTCTACCTCAACAACGGTGGCTACTACTTCGCCTTCAACGACTATGTCGATTTGGAGCTCACGGGCGGTATCTACACCCTCGGCTCGTGGGAGGTGAATGCTCGCTCGCGCTATCGCGTGCGCTACAAGTTCAACGGCTCTATGGGTGTCAACTATGCCAAGACAATCATCGGCGACAAAGGGTCGGCTGACTACCAAAATCAGGACAACTTCAAGATTACCTGGACCCACTCGCAGGACTCCAAGTTCAACCCCTACTCGACCTTCTCGGCCAATGTAAACTTCTCGACCAGCGGCTACAACAAGTACGCCTCGCAGGATATGACCGACTATCTCTCCTCGCAGACCAACTCCACCATCAACTACTCCTATGCGTGGAAGACTCTGCCTATGAACATCTCCATCGGTCTGAACTACACCCAGCAACTCCAGACGGGAGATATTTCGCTCGGCCTGCCCAACATCAACTTCAAAGTGAACCGTTTCTACCCCTTCAAGCGCAAGGTTATGGTGGGCAAAGAGAGGTGGTATGAGAAGATTGCTATGACCTACTCGGCGCAGATGCAAAACAACCTGAAGGGCAACACCAACGACTTCTCCGACATCGGCGACATCGCCAGCAAGTTCAACAACGGTGTGAAGCACAGCATCCCCATCAGCGCCTCGTTCAATGTGGGTGGTTTCCTGAACGTCTCGCCCTCAATCAACTATGACGAGAGGTGGTATTTCCGCCGCGTGGACCAGACCTGGGACCCCCAGAAGAACGCCATCGTCTCCGACACCACAAGGGGTTTCTATCGCGTCTATGACTATCGTGCCTCCGTATCGGCCAACACCACCCTCTACGGTATGTACCAATTCAAGAACCCCAAGAGTTTCATTAAGGCCATACGCCACACCATCAACCTCGATGTTTCGGGCTCCATTGCCCCCGACTTCGGCAAGGAGAAATATGGCTATTGGAAGGAGGTTCAGGCCAACGCCGACGGTACGCGCGTTCAGCGCTACTCACCCTATGCGGGCCAGCTCTATGGCGTGCCGAGCAGCAACCCCAACGCCTCTATCTCTCTGGGACTCAGCCAAACCATCGAGGCAAAAGTGGCCAGCGACACCGACACTACGGGTATGAAGAAACTCAAGATTATCGACGAGTTCTCCTTCAATCTCAGCTATAACTTCCTGGCCGACTCGATGAAGCTCGGACGCAGTATCCCTGTGAGGATTCGTTCGAGCGCCATCCCCAACTTCGGTATCAACATCTCAATGACTCTCGACCCCTACGAGGTGGATCCCAAGACGGGCGTTGTCTATGACAAACTGCTGCTCAAGCGCGGTATCCCCGGCCGTATCGCCTCGACAGGTTGGTCGTTTGGCTACACCTTCCGCTCCTCGGACCTCTACACCGAGGCAACCATCAACGACATATCGAAGCAGTACCCCGAGTACTCCAACCCATATTTTTACGACCCGAACGACCCGCTGGACCCAAGTCTGAGGCGACAACTTATGACCTCGCAGTACTACGACTTCTCGTTGCCGTGGAACTTCTCGTTCAACTATTCGATAAACTACACCAACAACGGCATCCGCAAGAAGATTACCAATACGCTCAACTTCACAGCCTCCGTGACACTCGACAAGGACAAGAAGTGGGGTATAACCTATGCGGGTGGCTACGACTTTGAGGGCAAGTCGCTCACTCCGGGCGTCTTCTCCCTGAGCCGCGATTTGCACTGTTGGCAGATGAACTTCCGCTGCGTGCCCTTCGGATTCCGCAAGAGTTGGAACTTCACAATCCAGGTGAAGTCGTCGCTCCTTCAGGACCTCAAGTACGAGAAGAGTTCGTCGATGTACGACAACCTCTACGAGTAGGGGCACCACACCCCATTTTCACCCCTTCGGAAGATTTAATACGATGTATAAAAAACTCGAAATAAAACTCGGTTTTGACCGCCTGCGCCGCCAGATTGCCGACCACTGCTCCACAGCTGGGGCCAGAGATTTGGTGGCCGATATGACCTTTTCGACCTCCCCCAAAGAGGTGGAATACAACCAGAGTCTCGCCGAAGAGGTGAGGGTGGCTCTGATGATGGAGCAATACTTCCCCAAGGGCGAGCTCACAGAGTTTGGCTCGGTGGTGGCAAAACTCGCCATCGAGGGCACCTTTCTGGAGGCCGAGGAGCTTCTGCTCTTGCGCGGAGGACTCAAGGGGGTAGCCGAGGCTACAACCCTCTTCATTGGCTCCAAGGAGCGCTATCCGCTGATGGCCTCCCTCTCCGCCAAGGTGGGACACTTCCCCGAGGTTGTGGGCCACATCGACACCCTCATCGACCGCCACGGCGAGGTCAAGGATAATGCCTCGGCAGAACTCTACGACATACGCCGCTCCATTCGCTCCCACGAGGGACAGGCCGCCAAGCGCCTTCAGGCTGTGCTGGCCGAGGCTGTGCGCAACGGCATTGTCGAGGAGGGCGCATCGCTCTCCGTGAGGGATGGTCGCCCTGTGATTCCCGTAGCGGCAGCAAACAAACGCAAGCTCAAGGGTTTTGTGCACGACGAGTCGGCAACGGGTAAGACCGTCTATATTGAGCCTGTGGAGGTTGTGGAGATAAACAACGCCCTTCGCGAGCTGGAGTATGCCGAGCGCAGGGAGGTTGTCCGCATCCTCACCGAGCTGACCGAGGAGATTCGCCCTTTAAGTGGCGAGATGGCCGAAAGCCGCCGATTCCTCACCCACTTCGATTTTCTGCGCGCCAAGGCTCGCTGGGCTCTGGAGAATGGCGCCTATAAGGCCATACTTTCCGAGGACGGCATACTGCGACTTGTTGGTGCACGCCACCCCCTGCTGCAGCAGACCCTCGCCAAGGAGAAAAAAGAGGTCGTACCCCTCGACTTGGTCCTCAACGGAGCACGACGCATACTTGTCATCTCGGGCCCCAATGCGGGCGGTAAGTCGGTGTGTCTTAAGACGGTAGGCCTACTACAATACATGTTCCAATGTGGTCTTGCCATACCCGCCTCGGGCGTGAGCGAACTGCCCATCTTCAACGCCATTTTCATCGACATCGGCGACCAGCAGAGCATCGACAACGACCTTTCGACCTACTCGTCACACCTTACGAATATGAAAGAGATGCTCCAGGGGGCAACCCCCGCCTCACTCATCCTGATTGACGAGTTCGGTAGCGGCACAGAGCCCACCATCGGTGGCGCCATTGCCGAGGCAATGCTGGAGCGTTTCGTGGAGTCGGGCACCTACGGAATTATCACAACCCACTATACCAACATCAAGTATTTCGCCTCCAACCACTCGGGCGTGGCCAACGGAGCGATGATGTTCGATGTGCAGAACATCCGCCCCCTATTCCGTCTGGAGATGGGCGAGCCGGGCAGCTCCTTTGCCATTGAGATTGCACGCAAGATTGGCCTTCCCGAGAGCATCATCCGCAGCGCCTCCGAGAAGGTGGGCTCCGACATTATGAGCCTCGAGCGACAACTGCGCGAGGTGGCTCGCAACCGCAACTATTGGGAGCAGAAGCGCGAGAGGATACGCATTGCCGACAAACGCGTGGAGGAGATGGAGAGCGAGTATGCCGAGCGTCTGGCCAAGCTCAAGGATGAGCGCACAGCCATCATCCGCCAGGCCAAAGAGGACGCCAAGGAGATTCTCGACCAGACAAACCGCACCATTGAGAATACTGTGCGCGTGATACGCGAGTCGCAGGCCGAAAAGGAGACAACCCGTCTTGCTCGCCGCGAGTTGGAGTCAATGCGCGAGATGGTGGAGAGCGATGTGGACTACCTCTCGGCCGAGAGCGAAAAGGTGGCTCGCGAGATGGAAAAAATCGAACGCCGACGCCAAAAGAGGGCCGAGCGCAAAGCCCAGCGCGGAGAGCAAACCACCGAAACTCCCAAAGAGGTGCCCGTAGTTCTTCCCGTTGTGGTGGGTGCCAAGGTGCGCATCGTGGGCCAAGAGGGCGTGGGTGAGGTTACGGCCATCAAGGGCAAGAAAGCCACTGTGGCTATCGGTCAGATAATGACCACCATAGCCATCGACCGTCTGGAGGCCATAAGCAACAGCGAATTCAAGAAACAGACACGCCCCACATCGGCCCGTACGGTTGTGAGCGTGGATATCTCAAGCCGCAAACTCAACTTCAAAGACAGCATCGACATCAGGGGTATGAG
>JAZQZA010000127.1:0-38532 GCA_045633765.1 Tidjanibacter sp.
GGCCCTCTTTATTTGCTTATTGCTCTCTATCGGACTACTTGCGAGCCTCGGCCATATAGGCCTCCACCTCCTCAACAGTGATGGGGATATGTTTACCCTCGCCGAGCATAATGTTGCCACTCTCGGTGATGAGCAGGTCGTCCTCCAAGCGAATACCACCAAAGTCATAGAAGGCACCCAGCTTGTCGTAGTTGATGAAGTCGCGGCACTTGCCCTCGCCCTTCCACTGCTCGATGAGTGCGGGGATGAAGTAGATGCCGGGCTCATCGGTCAGCACCGTGCCGGGACGCAGACGCCAGCGACTGCGGATGATGCAGGTATCAACCTCGTCGGCACGAGCCAACACCTTGGAGTAGTCCCTCATACCCCTCTCGCCCATAGCCTCGCAGTCGTGGACATCCATACCGAGTCCGTGGCCCAGGCCGTGGGGCATAAAGAGGCCCACAGCGCCCGCCGCAACGGCATCGTCGGCATTGCCCTTCATAAGGCCCACACCGATGAGTCCCTCGGCCAGAGTCTTGAGTGCCACATTATGGAGGTTCATATACTGACCGGGCTTGGCAACCCTCAGCACCTCATCGTGGGCGCGCAATACAATATTATATATATCCCTCTGCTCGGGGGTAAATTTGCCGCTCACAGGGAATGTTCGGGTGTGATCCGAGCAGTAGTTATTAACGCTCTCGCCACCGGCATCCACCAGAAGCAGGCGACCGTTGGTGCAGATACCATCGTGGGAGTGGTTGTGGAGAGTCTCGCCGTGCTGCGACACGATGGAGTGGAACGACACGCCCTCGCCCAGCTGGTGGGTAACACCCTCCATAGCGCCGGCAATGATGCGCTCCGACACGCCCTCACGGGTGAGCCTCATAGCGGTTGTGTGCATCTCGTAGCCCACCTCAAAGGCCTTCTGAAGCTCCACAATCTCCTCGGCGCTCTTCTCCTCACGCATAGCAGCCACATTAATAATCAGGTCGGCCGAGCAGTGGGCATAGTGCTGGGTGGTCTTAATGCCCGTCAGCTGGCTCATAAGCAGCGTGCCATCGCCACGGTAGGGCACCAGATAGTGCACCTTGCGACCCTGACGGATAGCCTCCTGCACCTTCTGGCGAGCCTCTGCAAAGGGTGCGGTGTTCTCCACGCCCACACTTGCGCCCAAATCCTTAATCGAGGGCTGGGGGCCCATCCAGATAATATCATCCACGGTGTAGTCGTTGCCAAAGAGCCAATCCCTCTCCTCGTCGAGGTCGATGACACCCACCAAGTCGGCATTCTGAAGGCCGAAATAGTAGAGAAAGGTGCTATCCTGACGGAAGGCATAGGCGTTGTCGAAATAGTTGCGTGGAGCCTCGCTATTGCCGATGAGGACCACGATGCCACCCTTTGGCATACGGCGTCGAAGTTCGTTACGACGCGCAATGTAGGTCTGTTTTGCGAACATAGGTCTATCTTTAGTTTTGGTTTTCTACTCTTTGACTACAAAGATAACATATTGTATCGAAAGTTGAAAGTTGATGTTTGAATTTTGTTTCCCCACCCCGTGGGCTGCGGACACAAAAACCCCCACTCTCTTTTCGAGAGCGGGGGCCAATCTATTCAACCGAGCTTAATGCTCGCTACAAGGGCAAATTAGCGGATGCTACCAGCCTCGTTGTTGAAGTCGAGGGTAACGGTCTTACCAGCCTCAACAGCAACAGCCTCCTGGTCGCCGCCACCAGCACGGTAAACAATCTTACCATCGTAGATGTTGAACTCCGAGTGCCACCAGTTGCCAGCACCGTCAGCGGGAACGTACATACGGAGGTTACCAGCTGCAGTGGTGGTAATGGTTGCAGTACCATCAGCGTTTACGGTGAAGGGGTAGTTGCCCTCGTCCCAGCTGCCAAATGCATCACCAATACCGTAGATAGCAGCGGGAGCAACCGAAACAGCGTCAGCGGTGAGGTCAACAATGATGAGGTAGAGACCATTAGCCTCAACCATATTGTTGCCGGGAGTTACGAAACCGCTGTTGTTGGTAAGACCGCAGAAGTCACCGTTCCACTCGCGGAGTGCGCAGAACTTGAACTCGGTGGTGGTGGTCATATAGCGAACAGCCCAGAATTTACCAGGAGCGCTGTGAACGGGAACCATCGAAACAACGGTCGAAGCGGTCCAATCCCAGTTACCAAAGTCGTTACCAATGATGTACATAGTCTCGGGCATAGTGCTCTCCTGGGTGCACTCAGCAGTGTAGGTGAAAGCCTCAGCTACAGCACCAGCTTTGGGAGTCCAAGTGAGGGTGAGGGTGTAAAGACCAGCTTTCTCAACTTTGAGGTTCTCCTGTGCAGCATTGTGAAGCTTGCCCTCGGTCAAACCAAGCGATACCTCAGCTTTAACCAAGCCGTCAACATCGAGGTTGATTTTCCAGCCGTGGCACGAAGCCCATTTGTACTCACCATTCTTTGCAAGGTTCTGCTCGGTGAGGGTGTAGGTAACGCTACCGTCAGCGTTAACAGTCTCCTCAGCCTCGGTGAAGCCCCAACCGTTCATACCACCACGAACGCCCCATTTAGCGCGCTGGATAATGATCTGGGGATACTCGAGATCGCCAACTGCGTTGTTGTCGAGTACGATGTGGTACATACCGGTCTCTTTAACCTGCATAGCGGGAGCGCTCTCGCCAACGATCATCTGACCAGCCAAGATCTTCATATTTGGGTTGTCTGCGAAGTTCTTGCAGTTGGGATCCTCTGCGTCGTAACCGTAGTTTACCTCTGCGAGCTCAGCGCCGTAGAAAACTTTGTTACCAGCCGAGTTCTCAACAAGACGGAGGTCTTTGTTAGCCTCGAGCCAGATGTACTTCTCATACATACCGGTACGAACGGTTTTGTTAACCTCGTTCGAGCCAGCAGCCATCTGGTTAACAGCCAAGAAATCCTGAGTACCTACAGCGTCACCATAGATGTAGAAACCATCGAGAACGATGTTGATAGGACCATCGGGCTCTTTGTTGTCATCACCGCAAGCGGTGAAACCTGCCATCAGTGCCATAGCACCAAGCAAATAAATAAGTTTTTTCATAATTGTTTGTTTTTGTTTGTTAAAAAAGGGTTTTTATGTATGTGTATGTTGTTACTATTTGCAACATTGGGGGTTGGAGTGGTTGGTGGGGAAATTCTCCCGATCGTCCCACTCCTTTATGGAAGGGTGGCAGAGCAAGGGGCACTCCCCTGCTCTACCCTCCTAACCTAAACTATTTGAGGTCCTCGTAACCAGCATTCTGGGTCCAGAAGCGTTTGCCATCCTCGCCCACAAGCGATTTCTCCAATACCGAACGGGGGATGGGGAACCACTTGGTGAAGTCGTCCTTCTTGGTTACATACTGGATGTTGCCATACTCGCCAAAGCGGATGAGGTCCCTGCGGCGTACCATCTCCCAAGTGAACTCACGACCACGCTCGTCGAGAATCATCTCGAGGGTGGGAGTTGCACCATAGGCCTCCTCGAAGCTGCTGCCGCCATAAGCGAACGAGCGTTTCTTGAGGGTCTTGAAGTCGGGGGTGTTGAAACCGCTGGCACCAGCACCACCGCGCAGGATAGCCTCCTCCTTCATCCAAAGAACATCGGCATAACGCATCAGGACGAAGTCGTTCTCGCAATATTTGTAAGTACCGGTCTTATCGGCCTCCCACTTGTTCAGACGAGCACCGTCGAAGTTGTGGGTGTCGTAGGGCTTACCACCCTGCTCCGAAATCTCGGGACGGATGATGGTGGGCTCGTTGTAGTCCTCGTCGAGGTACATAGCAGCAGTATCGCGAGCGGCAATCTGCGCTGCGGTAGCCGAAGCCATATACACGGGACCTACAAACCAACCCCACTCCTTCTTGTTACCGGTACCGTTCTTCTCGGTACCCATACCTCGAACATCGTTCTCGTTGTAGAGTTTCAGGAAGTCGGGGCGTGCGCAGAAGCCGTTCCAGGTATCCAAAACCATACCGTAGGCCTGCTGTACGCCGTAGTGGTGGGTATTCATAACAAGACGAAGCTTGTTGCTCATACTACCGTTGCTACGCTCATCGAAGTCGGCCAGACCGTTATCAACGATTGCGAGGATGTTCTCCTTGCTCGACTCGTTGAAGATCCTAAAGTTGTTGAAATAGTTGCTCTCGATGGAGTACGAACCAGCGTTGATAACATTGTCGCAGCAGCGTACGCAGTTGTCCATAAACGAACCGCTATACTGTGCGGGAGCCTCGATGTTCTTAAACACATTCTCGGGAGTACAGCCATACGACTCGGCATTCAGATAGAGCCTTGCGAGCAGACCGTAGGCAAAACCCTGAGTGGTGCGGCCATAGTTGGCAGCACGGTTGCCATCGTCAACAACAGCCATATTGGGGGCGTTGCGCTCCAACACAGCAACCAAGTTCGACCAAGTCTCCCAAGGCTCGCTCATAGGACCAACAACCTCCTCATATTTCTCGGTGTAGGGGATGCGACCGAAGCACTCGAAGAGCAGGTAGAAGTAGTAGCTACGCAACACCTCAACCTCGCCAACATACTGCGCATAAACCTCCTCGCTCATATTCTCCTTGCCGAGCTCGAGAGTCTGGAGTACGCGGTTACACGAAACAGCACCCGAGATGGTGGTGTTCCAGATATTCTTGATAGCATCGCCACGGAAGTCCCAGGTGTGGTCGTTCTGTTTCATCCAATAACCACCGTCGTTCCAGTCGTTACCCTTGTTACGAGGAACGCAAAGACCCTCGTCGGCCGAGATGGTCACAAGACCCCAATAGCCCCAGTGGTCGTGAATCCACTTCAGGTCGGCGTAGCACTGACCAACCAACAGAATAACATTCTGCTCGTCCTGCACCATTTCGTCCACAGTGGGGTTGCCATAATTCTGCTCGTCGAGCAGACGGTCGAAGTTCGAGCACGAACTCATCGAACCCAAAAGAGTGGCAGTAGCTGCCAACATCAAAACAATCTTTTTCATAATTCGCAGCACTTTTTACTAGTTAAAGGTAAGATTCAAACCGAACAGCACGGTAGCAACAGTGGGATAGAAGTCGCAGTAGTCAATACCGGCGCTCCATACCGAGTTGGTATCAACCTCGGGATCCATACCGCTATAGCTGGTGATGGTCAGAAGGTTCTGTGCGGTCATATAAACGCGGAGGTTCTCGATAGCCGAGCCCTCGGGCATCTTGTGGGTGTAACCGATGGTGATGTTGTCCAACTTGAGGTACGAGCCATCCTCGAGGTAGTAGTCCGAGAAGGTTGCCTTGTTGGCATAAACCACATTCTTACCCTTCACATCGTGCATAAAGAGGTTGTCGGCCTGCGAAGGACGAGGACCATATGCCCAACGGGTGAGGTTCAGCACATCGTTGCCAAATACGCCACGGAAGAAGATGGTGGCGTCGAAGTTCTTATAGCGGAACGAGTTGTTCCAACCATAGGTGAACAGAGGCTGTGCGTTACCGATAACCTGACGATAGGCGTCAGCCACGGTGTCGTCATCCACGAAACCACCTGCGGGGGTGTGGTAGTACCACTTGCCATCCTGCATAGTGTAGAACTTGTAGCCGTAGAAAGCACCTACCGACTGACCCTCAATCAGAATCTGGGTGGGGGTATTCATAATACCATTCTCGCCCACATTACCCGACGAGGTCTCCTTATAGTTGAAGCCCTTGCTGGGGTCGGAGAGTTTGGTGATATAGTTGCGGTTGAAGGAGATGGTGGGGGTAGTGGTCCACTTGAAGTCGCCATCGCGAATAACCTCGGCATTCAACACGAGCTCCACACCGTAGCTATCCATCTGACCTGCGTTGGCAAGCAGTGTGGGATACTGATAGGGAGGAGTGGGAACCTCATAGTCCCAGAGAAGGTCGCGAGTCTGACGGTAGTAAACATCCAAGCTACCATAGAAGCGGTTGTCGGCAACTGCATAATCAACACCGAGGTTGTACTCGTGTTTCTTCTCCCAGCGGAGGTCGGGGTTGACATTCTGGCTCACACCGTAGGTGTAAACATAGGCGCCATTGTACCAGAAGGTACCACCATTGGAAAGCATAGCCACCGAGCGGAGGTCGCTATTGAGGTTGTTACCGGTAACACCCCAACCCAAACGAACTTTCAGGTCGTTGATGTAGTCGTTACCAATCATAAACTCCTCCTGATTTACACGCCAGCCGAGCGAAACAGCGGGGAACAGACCCCACTTGTTGTTGGCACCAAAGCGCGACGAACCCTCACGACGGAGCGAAGCCGAAAGGAGGTATTTGCCATCGTAGCTATAGTTTACACGAGCAAAGGCAGCAGCCAGGGTGTTGGAGTTGCGGTAGGACGAAGCGGTAAGATAGGTCTTCTCTGCGTCACCGTTACCAATCTGGTAGTATTTCATACCTGCGGTGGGGAAGCCCTTGTTCGATACGCTCATACCATCGTAGAGGAAGCTCTGGTACGACACACCAGCAACAGCGGTTACGCTGTGTACATCCTGCGACCAAACATAGTCCAAAGTAGCCTCGAAGAGGTTGCTGCGGCTCTTGTCGGTGCTACGACCGGCCTTGCCCGAGCCCTCAATGTCGGTATTGATAACGCCGTTGTACCAGTAGGAGGTGTTGTCACCCTGCTCGGTAGCGGCAAATGCACTCAGTTTCAGACCATCGAAAATCTGGTAAGAAGCCTTCACCGAACCACGGAAGAAGTTACCATCCTGGTAGCTCTCCTTGTTCATCATATTCTCAACGGGGTTGGTCAGACCTGTACCCTGGGGCAGGTAGTAACCATTCTCCTGCTCCTCATCGTAGATGGGATAGGTGGGGTTGAGGATAGCAGCCTGCTTGAAGTCGCCACAGAAGTAGTCGTTGCGGTACTGCATATACGAAAGGTCATACTGCAACTCGAGCTTGCCATCCAGAGCCTTCTGCGAAGCAGCAATCTTGGCCATCAACTCGTTACGGTTGGAGGTCTTGGCGATACCCTGTGCATCCTTGTAGGAAACAGCCGCACGGTAGTTGAAGTTGCTTGCCGAGCCGGTGATAGCCACATTGTGGTGCTGGGTCATTGCCACGCTGCGGGTCAGAGCGCCCATCCAGTCGGTGAGCTCATAGTTGCCCTCTGCATCGCGGATAATGGTGGGTTTAATGAGGCCACCGGTGCTCTCCTCGAGGTTAACAAACTCCTCGGGGGTAGCCATACCGGTATTGCCGTTGCGAACCGAAGCCGAAACATAACCCGAGTACTCTACCGAGGTCTGGGCCTCCTTCGAGAAGTTGCTACCGCGCTTGGTGGTGATGATAATCACACCGTTGGTACCACGAGTACCATAGATAGCAGCTGCCGAACCGTCCTTGAGCACATCCATCGAAGCAATCTCGTCGTTGGAGATGTTGTCGATGCTGCTCACGGGCACGCCGTCAACAATGAACAAAGGCGAGGTACCCGCACCCTTATCAAGGGTCGAGAAACCACGAATCTGCATACTGTAGCCTGTGCTGGTGGGGTCCGAAGAGGTCTTGATGATGTTCAGACCTGCAACCTTACCCTGCAACAGACCTACGGGGTTGGTCTTTACGCCCTGGTTGAAGTCCTCCGACTTGAGGCTGGCCACCGAACCGGTAACCTCTTTCTTCTTCTGCGAGCCGTAACCCACCATCACAATCTCCTCAATCTGCTGTGCGCTCTCCTCGAGGACAAAGTTGATAGTAGTACGACCACCCACCTGCTCGTAGATGTCGGTGTAGCCCATATAGCTCACACACAAAGTGGCATTTTTGTCCACATTGATAGTGTAGGAACCATCATACGAGGTGGTAATACCCTGACCGGTAGCAACATCCATAATGGTTGCGCCAATCACAGGCTGACCACTGGCATCTTTCACGACACCCGACACAGGAGCTTTTTGCGCAAACACTCCGGTGCTCACTACAAAGAGTGCGGCTACCAGCGAAAGTACCCTTTTGAAACTGTGTACTTGTTTTAACATAAGCGGTTAATTTGATTATTAAGTAGTTATCTTGTGTTCTCGTTTTGCCAAAGTCTTTGGCAAAAATAATATTTTTATTTATTATAGGTATAATTCGCTGCCGAAAGGGGGAATAAGGGGGATGAACTCGCCATTTTTGACGACGGATGAAACACCCCCCTACGCCAAATCTATCGGCCAGAGGCAACAATCATATCGCGAATCAGACCATTGACACCCTCCTGCTGGAGCAACTCCTCAACGGTGAGGTGCATCCTATAGCGCCAATAGTGGTTGGCGATTGCGGGGATGTTGATGCGCTCGCTATCCACATCCGCCTTGCGCACCTTCTCGTCCATCGAGAGCCAATCCTGCAAGGGGAGAATGGTGAGTGCAGCGGGCGAGGAGAGGTGGTTGCCAACGATGGTGCGGCAAATCTCACCTGTTGCCTCGGCGGGAGCAAAGCCCTGTTTCCAGAGAATCTCGTTGTAGTATGCCTGGGTTGTCGCCCTATCCTCGTGCCACCAGCCACGGATGGTGCTGGTGTCGTGCGAGCCCGTCGTACAAACCGACGCATAGGGGTACATATTGGTATAGCCAAACTTGTTCTTGGGGTCCTTGGGCATCCTCTGAACCTCCAGCGAGAGGATTCCGAGCTGCTGCATTACGGGACCCACACAAGCGGGCACCATACCGAGGTCCTCACCACAACACATCATATGGGTTGCATCCACCAATGCGGGGAGTTTCTCCATTGCGAGTGCGCCCCAGAAGTCGTTGTGGCGGTGGTAGAAGAAGTCGTTGTAGAGTTCGTTGAACCTATCCTTCTCCCACTGCGAGAGCCACTGGTAGCTCTTGGTGTGCTGTGCCGAGATGCGGGGGTGGAAGTGGCCGGGCTTGCGGGGATCCTCAATAAAGAGAACCTCACCCGTGAGGCCATAGAGTGCATTTTTGGCCTTCTCGTTCTTGCCGCCCAGAGCCTCAAGAATCTGACGCTGGGTGCGATACTCGGGCTTCAGGGAGAAGTAACCGTTATCCTTGGCATCGAGATAGGGGGTCCAATCCTCACCTGCGAAGTACTCATCCAGATAGTCGTAGTGAATCTGGGGCTCTACATACCTGTCGCGGTTCATAGGCATACCCCTCTGTGCCAGCTCATCGTAGCTGAAGGGCATTGCGGGGTTGAAGTAGCCCAGAAGGCCCACAACCGAATCCATAGGAATCTCCCAGATGCGGAAGAAGCCGAGGATGTGGTCTATACGATAGAGGTCGAAGTAGTCTGCCATCTTCTCGAAGCGCCTCTTCCACCAAGCGTAGCCATCCTGTGCCATAACCTCCCAATTATAGGTGGGGAAGCCCCAGTTCTGACCGTCGGCCGAGAAATCATCGGGTGGCGCACCCGCCTGACAGTTCATATTGAACAGGCGTGCGTCGCTCCAAGCCTCCACCGAGTCGCGCGAGATACCGATTGGAATATCACCCTTGAGCACCACGCCGAGCGAGCGGCAGTAGGCAACGCTCTCTTTGAGCTGGCGGTCGAGCTGATACTGCAACCAGAAGTAGAGGGCCACCTTGCCATACTCCTTACCCTCGGGGTTGGTGAGTTTCTCAACAAGTTTGGTGGTGAAGGTTGCCTCCTTACCCCAGGCGTGGAAGTTGGCGGTGCCCTTCTTATCCCTCAGGTAGCAGAAGGCTGCGTAGTTGTCGAGCCAATCCTTGTTTGCCTCATAGAACTTCTGGAAGGCTTTGGTTTTGAGGGTGCGCTTGCCGCTGCGGGCAAACTCCTTGCGGATGAAGTCGAATTTGAGTTTTACGACTGCGTCGTAGTCGCACATCTCCAGCGCGTTGAGCCTGTCCATCTCCTCATCCTCGGCTCCGAGCTCGCGGATGGAGAGGTAGAGGGGGTTGAGTGCGAAGATGGAGATTGCGCTATAGGGGTAGGAATCTCTCCAGGTGAAGCTCTGGGTGGTGTCGTTGATGGGGAGAATCTGGATGATTTTCTGGCCCGTAGCCACGGCCCACTCGCCCATCTTCTTCAAATCCACGAAGTCACCGATACCCTGACTCTGCTCGGTGCGAATCGAGAACACGGGGATTGCCACACCTGCGCCCTTCCAGTCGAAGTTGCCGCGGAAGGTTGCGTCGATGTGCTCGCTCTCCATCTCGCCACACACATAGTAGCGACGGTTGTTGCCCTCTTCCCACCAGATGTTGCCATTCTCCTTCACAATGAACTTATATTCAAACTCGTCGCCGAGCTTGCTCAAATCCAGAGCGATGGTCCAATAGGGGTAGGACTCAAGGGTCAGGGGAAGTGCTTTTTCTACATTCCAGCCTCCGAGCATCTCGCTGCTACCCACGATAAAGAGCCTCTGCGAGGGGCGCGCGATGGGTGCATAGACCTTGAACGAAAGGCGGTGCTTTGCCCTCAAAGTTGCAGCCTTCTCAGCGGGGAAGAAGGTCGCAAAGGGCGAGGTTTCATATATGTTTTTCATTCTGCTGTATATATCTGTTATTTAACAAATTCGATAACATCGCAACCGTAGCCCTCAACCATCTGCTCGCCGGTGGCGGTAACGCTCTCGCCGGTGAGAATACTACGACCGGTCATACCCTCGGGGATAACCTCGGCATAGTCGCTCCAGGTAATCTTACGACCATCTTTAGCGAAGTTGGTGATGGTAAGAACAACCTTCTCCTGGTTGTGACGAGCAAAGACATAGAGGTTGTCGGTGCGGTAGAATTGGGTGAGCTTGCCGCTATGGAGTACTGGCTCCGAGGTGCGGTAGCGCAACAGGGTGCGGGTGTGCTCAAAAGCCTCCTGCTCATCGGCAGTACGGCCCTTGGCGGTGAACTTATCGTGCTTGTCGCCCTGCCAGCCGCCCTCAAAATCCTTACGCGAGCCGCCGTGGCCCATCCTCCTGTCGCTCGAGCGCATCATAATCTCGGTGCCATACAGAAGCTGGGGAACACCACGGGTGGTGGCAATGATTGCCATACCGATTTTGTACTTCCTCACATCGCCATCAACAGTGTCGGCAAAGCGCTCAATGTCGTGATTGTCAAGGAATGTAAGGAGAGTATTGGGGTTGCCGTAGAGGAAGTCCTGCATAATGGAGGCATAGACGCCGTGGCCGCCCCACATCCATCCGTCGGGGTTGGTAGACAGGCCCATCGAAATCTTCTCCTGCAGGGGGAAGTCCATCACCGAAGGCAGACCACTCGAGTAGCCGTCACGGTTGTTGGAGTCGCCCTCCCAATAGGCACAAATGGCGGGAACAGAGTTCCAGCACTCGCCAACGATATTGAGGTTGGGGTACTCCTCCAAAATCGAACGAGTCCAGCGAGCCATAGCCCACTTCTCGTTGTAGGGGAAGGTATCAACCCTCAAACCATCCAGGTCGGCCCACTCAATCCACCAGCAGTAGAGCTGACGGAAGTAGTTGAACACCAAAGGATTTGCCAGATTCATATCGGGCATCGAGTAGTCGAACCAACCCTCCTCCATCATCTTCTGGTCCCTTGTCGAACGGTTCACAGGGTCGGACTGCATCATCCAGCCGTGGTTGGTGATGAGGGGCTTCTCGGCATTGTGTACCCAATCGCTCGAGGGGTAGTCGCCAGCCCACCAATGAGCCGTACCGCAGTGGTTAGTAACCACATCGAAGATGAATTTGATACCCCTCTTATGGGCCTCGGCAATCATCTCCTTGTAGAGCTCATTGGAGCCATAGCGGGGGTCGATGTGGTAGTAGTCCGAGCAGGAGTAGCCGTGATAGGAGGCAAAGCCCTCATTGTCGAGGGTGAGAGGGGTGCTCCAGATGGCCGTAACACCAAGGTCGGCGAGGTAGTCGAGGTGGTCGATAATACCCTGAATGTCGCCACCGTGGCGGCCAAAAGGCTCCTTGCGGTTGCAACCCTCGGCAAGGCCCTCTACGCTATCGTTCGAGGGGTCGCCATTGGCAAACCTGTCGGGCATAATCAGATAGACAACATCCTTCGAACTAAAGCTCTCCCTTGTGGCGGAGCCCTCACGACGGTTGTCGATGTGGTAGGAGAAGGCGTAGCAGGTGCCATCCTTGCAGAGCGAGATGGTCCAATCGCCCGCAGCCACAACATCCAGGTCGAGGAAGAGGTAGTTGGGGTTGTCGGTAGTAATTGTGCGTTTCAAGACAAGACCCTGCTCGTCCACCGACACCTTTGCGCCGGCGATATTATCGCCGTGGAGCATCAGCTGAAGAGGGGTCTTCATATCGGTAAACCACGAGAGGGGCTCTACGCGGTCCACCATCTGTGCGCTCAGGGAGAGCGCACAGAGAGCGGCCATAACTGTTAGGATTATCCTTTTCATCTTTGGTCGTTTCTACTAATTGGTCTTCACGAGTACCACATAGTCGTGGGGCAGGAGCGACACACCGTAGTAGCCATTGGAGATGTTCACAACCTCGTCGGTGATGAGGTTTTTGTAGGTGCCGCTGGGCACTGCGATAGTGAACTCGGTGGGGGTGCCGGCCTTTGCCATAACACCTGAGGCCTTGTCGCCCTGAACATTCACGAAGATATCGCCACCATTGTCCTTGGCCTCTTTGGTGCCGTCCGAGTTGCGCAATACGAAGGCGAGTTTCTTGATGGTCTCACCTGCAGCCACGCCATAGAATGCGCGAGGACCACCTGTGATGGTGAGCTTCCAGAGGTTACCCTCAACCTTGGTCATCTTGCAGTCGGCCGAGTTTACGGTCCACTCGTGCTTAACATACTTCCAATCGGCATTTGTAGCGCTCTTGTCGGTGAGTACGCCGGTGTGGGCATAAACATCGCCGCTGAAGCCTGCCAATGCGGTGCCTGTCACATCGAAGAACACATCCACACTCTCGGTGGAGTTGTTATATACAACCGAAGGCTCGGTATAGACGGTCAGCGACGAGAGAGGAATGATAATGTCGGCGCCATTGTCCTTGAGCTCCTTGGTGCCGTCCGCGTTGCGGAACACGAAGGCCAACTTCAGGATAGACTCACTGCTGGGCACGCCATAGAAGGCGCGAGGACCTCCTGTGATGGTGAGGCTCCAGAGGTCGTTGCCGAGGTTTTTGAGCTTGCAGTCGGCCACATTCTCGGTCCACTCGTGTTTCACATACTTCCAGTCGGTATCATCCACACTCTTGTTGGTGATAACGCCGGTGTGGGCCCAGAGGTCGCCGGTGAAACCAGCCATTGCGGTACCTGCGGTGTTCACATAGACGGTCACGGTCTCGGTGGTGGTGGACTTAACAACTGCGGGGTCGGTATATACGAGCGAGCCGCCAACGGTAGTGGTGCCACCGCCGCCGGGGTTCGAGGGGTTCTCGCCCTCGCAGAGGAAGTTGGCAACAACAACCACTGCGCTGTTACCCACGGAGTAAACGAGGTGTTTGCCACCCATATCGGCATCGTTCACATTGTAGGTGGTGAGCCTGTTCGACGCGCCGTCGCCATAGAGCTCGGGGTGGTCGGTACGGAACGAGATAATCTTGCTTGTTGCATCGTAGAGAGCCTTGCGGTTCTCGTCGGTGAGGTCCTCCCAGCGGAAGGGTTTAGCATCGGTGCGGCCCTCCTCGGTGAGCTCCCTGTCGTCGCCGAGCTCGCCACCCTGCCACATCATCTTGGGATAGGGGGTGAGGAAGTGGAAGGCCATAGCTGCCTGGAGGCGCTTGGTAAGGTTGTTCCAGTCCTTCACGCCGGCACCACCATAGGCCAAAGCCTTGTAGGCAACCCTCTCCTCGTCGTGGCTCTCCATATAGCTTACGCGGTTGTTGGCATAGGCACTACCGAAGTAGCTCTTGCCGTTGCCGGTCCAACCCATAATGGTCTCCTGATAGCCGTAGATGGAGTTGCGCCAGGGAATTGCACCATAGTTGGCCATCTCATTCTCCTCCTGATCGCACACGAAGTACTCGAGAATCATATAGCTACCCTCGCTTGCCTGCTGCATAGCATCGTAGTAGTATTTCAGGTGGCCCACACGGTTGCTGTCGTAGTTGCGGCAGCGACCATCGTCCTGACCCGAGTTGGTCTGGGTGATACCCTTGGCAAGGTCGAAACGGAAACCATCCACCTTGTACTCGGTGAGCCAGAACTGGAGCATATCGCTGAAGTAGGAGCGAGTCTTGTGGAAGTCGTGGTTGAGGTCATTATAGACATTGAAGGGGTGTTTAGCAGTCACATTGAAGAATGGGTTCTGGGCGTTGGGGTAGCTACCATCGTCGCTCCACATCCTCATCCAGGGGAACTGGCCCGTTGCGTGGTTCAGAACAATGTCCAGAATAACTGCAATGCCCCTCTTGTGACACTCGTCGATAAACTCCTTATAGTCCTCCTCGGTACCGTAGGCCTTATCGGGAGCGAAATAGAAGCAGGGGTTGTAGCCCCACGAGTTGTTGCCGTCGAACTCCTGAATAGGCATCAGCTCAATGGCGTTGATACCCAGAGCCTCGAGGTAGTCGAGTTTGGCAGTGGCAGCCTTCACCGAACCCTCGGGCGTGAAGTCGCGCAGCAAGAGTTCATAGATTGCAAGGGAGTTCTTCTCAGGACGGTCGAAGTTGGTAACCTCCCAGTTGTACTCGGCGGTGGAGGTGGAGAACACCGAAACCATCTCGGTAGTCTGGGTGGGATAGGGTTTCAGGTTGGGATATACGGTGGGCTCAATCCACTTATCGTTCCAGGGGTCGAGCACCTTCTCGCAGTAGGGGTCGCCCACCTTCACCTTGCCATCAACAAGGAACTGGTATGCATACTCGGTGTTGGCCTTCAGACCACTTACGGTAGTCCAGAAGTAGTCGCCATCCCTGTACATCACATAGTTGTTCGAGGGGGCAAACTTGTTGAAGTCACCCAGCAGAACAACCTGCTCCTTGCCGGGGGCAAAGAGAACAACGGTAGCCTCGGTGCCACTGACGGTCACACCGTCCTTAACACCTGCGGGGCGTGCCTGATCCTCGGTAGCCTTCAGAGCGGCTGCGGTTGCAGAGGCCTTCGCTACAGAGCCATCCTCGGCAGTTGCAACAGCCTCAAAAACCATATCGCCACCCGCATTTACGGTGTGGGTGTAGGTCACCTTGTTGCCCTCAACACTCTTCACCTCGGCGCCATTGAGCGTCAAAGCGAGGGTTTTGGCATTCTGCGAAATGGCCACAACATCCACATCTGCACCGATGGGATAGATGGAGCCGTGTGCGGGAGCCAGCACCTTAACAACAAGTGCGTCGGCAGGAACAAGGTCAACATAGATATCCTGACCATTGTTCTTAACCTCCTTGGTGCCATCGGCATTGCGGAATACGAAGGCCATCTGGAGAATCTCCTCACCCTCGGCAACGCCATAGAAGGCCTTGGGACCACCGGTGATATTCAGCGCATAGATGGTGCCGCCCACGTGGGTAAGCTGGCAGTCGGCCACATTCTCGGTCCACTCGTGCTTAACATATTTCCAGTCGCTACCGCTGGTACTTGCATCGGTGAGGACGCCGGTGTGGGCCCAAAGCTGATCGCCCTCCTCCACTGCGCTCTCGGCAACATTCACTACAACCACTACATCGCTGGTGGTATCGGGTGCCACAAACGAAGGGATGGTCGAAATAAGGGGCCAAACAGCATTGGGGTCAATCTGCGAGATGTCGGGAATAACAACATCGTCACCTGGATTGGGTTTATCGCCGGGCTCCTCGGTACCTGTACCTGGGCCGGGCTCGGGCATAGGATCGTCGCAGCTCACCATAAGGGTAGCGGCTGCAACCATCACAAGACTCAAAAATTTAATCGTGCTAAAAAAAGTTCGTTTCATAGTACGCTTTGTTTTATGTTATTTCGATTAATTCCTCTTTTTGGTAGCAATGCCAAAGACAGCAATCGCACCGAGAATCAGCGAGATACCTGCAATCACAAGCATCACGCCCTGACCACTCTGAACCATCTTGTCGCCCACGGCCATCTCGCTACCGAAGGTCTTCAACAGGAAGCCACCAACGAGTGCCGCCACAATCTGGGGAAGGCAAATGGTGCAGTTGAACAGACCAAGGTAGGTACCCATCGACTTGCCCGAGAGGGAGTTGGTGAGCATCGCAAAGGGCATAGCCAACATTGCTGCCCAAGCGCAACCAATCAGCAAGAAGGAGATAAAGAGCATATACTGGTTGGTGATGAAGTAGGTCGAGATGAAACCTGCAGCACCCAGCAAAAGGCTGAACGAGTAGGCAATTTTCTCCCTGCGGAACAAGGGAAGAACAAGCGCCCAGAGAATCGAGCCTACGGCCTGAACTGCAAACAGCACACCTGTCCAGTCACCAGCCTTCTGGAATGCCAACGACTTGGCGTCAACAGTATTCCACACGGTCTCGGCAATAGCACCCGTGGTGTTGTTCCACATATAGAGGAATGCAAACCAGCAGAAGAACTGCACAAGACCAATCTGCCAGAAGGCCTTGGGAGCCTTAACCAGGAGTTTGAGCATATTGGTCTTCTCGCCCTTCTCCTCCTTCTCCTCGGGTTTGATGCCGTGGAAGGCGGCATACTCCTCGGGATTCATCTCCTTAACCTTCATACCGGTAAAGAGAACGCAGAGGATAAGAATTGCGGCACCAATATAGAACGACCAGGTTACCGAAGGGGGAATCATACCCTCGGGAGCGGTGTTCTTGATACCAATCCAAGTGAAGAAATAGGGGAAGAGGTAGCCCACCAACGAGCCGGCATTGCAGAGAAGGCTCTGGATGGAGTATGCCTTGGTCTTCTGCTCCTCGTTGACCATATCGCCCACCATCATCTTGAAGGGCTGCATTGCCATATTGATCGAGGTGTCCAAGAGCATCAGCATCACTGCGCCAAAGCCGAGTGCGGCCTTCACGGTGAGGTTGAAACTACCCGAGTTGGGCAGCAGGGCCATAACGATAACAGCCACAATGGAGCCTACATAGAGGTAGGGTTTGCGGCGGCCCATACGGCACCAGGTCTTGTCGCTCATAGCACCCACGATGGGCTGAACGATCATACCCATCAGAGGGGGCAAAACCCAGAAGAAGCTCAAGGTGTGGGGATCGGCACCGAGAGTTGCAAAAATACGGCTGATGTTGGCACTCTGAAGTGCATAGGCAATCTGAACACCGAAGAAGCCGAAGCTCAGATTCCACATCTGCCAGAAGGATAGGTTTCTTTTGTTACTCATAATTTTTTGTGTGTTTATATATTAGTTTTTGTTGCTTTTCGTACCACATTTTAGCGCCTCCAAAGAGCCCTTTTGCCCTACGTGCGTGCGCGCCTCCGTACCTATTTTTATTATAAAGTTTTGCAAGTTACTCTTTTTTAGTCAAACACAACCACATTTTTTGACGAACGGCGGAATTTTGAGGATGAAGAGAGAAAAAAATCCTACGAACACCCCTTGTTTTACCACAAAAAATCGCTACCTTTGGAATCCTAAAACCACTTTTTGACGAACAAATGGACCCTCGATTAACCAAATGCAGTTGGGTGATTCACCTCTTCGCAGTGGCACATATTATATCCTCCTGGGCGATGGCCCATTGGGGGCTCAATGACGAGATTATTTTGTCGCTGCTGACAATCTCTATGATTGTCGTGGTGACACAGCTCTACAAGCTACCTTTGGAGGTGTCGGCAGCCCTTGCCGCCCTGTGCTGTTTTGCAGCTTTCTATCTGGGCACCCTCGGAGGTAAGTGGCTCACAGCCTCGCAGATACCGTGGCTCACTGCCTACTCCAACGAAATCACCACCTTTGTTGTGACCGAGATTATGGGCTGGGCCACAACCCTCATTGCCGCCAAGCGAAAATAGCTCCCCGAAGAGATGAAAGAGGTGTTGAGAATTGCGGCGGTAATCATCGCCATTTTGCTGCTTAGAATCGGCCTTGTGAACATCTACGAAACCTTCGGTTCACGCGGCGGACTCGACCTCTTCGATGCTCTCGGGACAATCATCCTGGACCCCCTGAACCTCCCCCTCACCCTCTCGGCCACCATTGCCCTCGGCTTCCTCGCCTCACGCATCAGTTGGCTCAACAAAAACCTCTTCACGAGGCTTCTGGCGTGGGTGGGAATTATTGCCATCGGCGCCACCATCTCCTCCTCCGTAGCGCTCACCAAAAGCGACTGCCAGACGGGCGACGCAACCTGGTATTCGATACTCTTCTCGGCGATACTTTTCGCCGCCATAATCCTCATTGTCTTCCAGCTGTGGCTCTGGTTTCGCTCCTCGCGACGCTATGTTTCCAATGTGCTAGCCAAGAGCGAACGCACTCAGTATCAGTACAGTCAGCTCAAGCGCCAGCTCAACCCCCACTTCCTCTTCAATAGTCTTTCGATTCTCGACTATCTGGTACAGGAGCAGCAGACCGAGAGGGCGAGCGACTACATAAAAAAACTCGCAAACATCTACCGCTACCTGCTCAAACAGGAGGAGTACGACACCATTGAGCTCTCCAAGGAGGTCGATTTCCTGCGCCTCTACATCGACATTATGAGGGAGCGTTTTCTGGATAGTTTTGAGGTGGAAATCGATATCCCCAACGAGCGACTCTCCCGCAAAGTGGTCCCCTGCTCTCTGCAGGTGTTGGTCGAAAACGCCTTCAAGCACAACGCCGTCTCACCCTCACACAAACTCCGAATCGGAATTTCGTATAAGGACAATAACATTATTGTAACCAACAACTTAAACCCTAAACAAACCCCTTCGGAGTCCAATGGCTACGGCCTCAAAAACCTGCGCACCCAATACAAAGAGCTTTCGGGCGCGAATGTTGAGGTTGTCCAGACCAAAGACTCCTTCTCCGTAAAATTCCCGCTGTTATGAGAATATTGATTATTGAGGACGAAATACCCTCCAGATTCAACCTCCAACGAGCCCTCTCGACCATCGCTCCCGACCTTCACGTTGTTGGAGCCCTTGGCTCTGTGGCCGAGGCTGTTGAGTGGTTCAACAACCACCCCGAGGGTGTGGATTTAATTTTTATGGATGTGCAGCTCAGCGACGGACTCTGCTTCGACATCTTCAAGAGCACAACGGTCAAAGGGCGCATTATCATCACCACCGCCTATGACAACTACGCCCTCGACGCCTTCAAAATACACTCTGTGGACTACCTCCTCAAACCCATTGAGGGTGAGCTACTTCGCGACGCCATAAACCACTATCGCTCCCTTGCCACCCCCACCTCGTCGGCCACCTCGGTGGACTACCAGCAGCTGGCCACCCTTTTTGCCCCCAAGGAGAGCTACAAGGATAGATTCTTGGTGAAGGTGGGCGACAAAATTGTCCTCATTAAGGTCGAAAACATCGCATATTTCTACTCGGAAAACAAGACCACATTCCTTGTGACCGACGAGAATCGCGAGTATATTGTCGATGAGTCGCTCGACGCTGTGGAGTGCAAACTCGACCCCAAGCACTTCTTCCGTATAGGTCGCTCGTCCATCATCTCGCTCGAACATATTCAGGTGGTAACCAAGCACTTCGGCTCACGCCTGAAGGTGCAGTTGAGGGGCTCTCGCCGCGACGACCTTTTTGTATCCCGCGCGCGTACGAGCGAATTTCTCGAGTGGCTCAACGGAAATTAGTTGTCTAACGTCAAAAAACCTAACGTCGCGGGCAAGCCAGTCGGCTTGCCCGAAACTATAAAAACAGGCCCTAACTATGAAACGAATCTTTGCAGTCCTACAATTCATCCTTCTGGCAACCCTCGCCACCTCGTGCGGAACCGAGTATTTCAAAATTTGTGCTATCCCCTGCTCCGAAGACCTAAACCCCAATGTCATCCCCACAGAGGGGTATGAGGGGTGGTTCTACCTTGTAGAATATATGCCAGATGAGTCCGTGCCCACACGAACACAAATGGGCGAAGAGTGGCAATGCTATCGTTATCGACTTATCATTGAGGATAAAGTCGGGCCACAATCCGGCGATTGTAATGGTTATGGAGCTTGGGTGCGCATCCCGAGAAACCAAACGGGCAGAGAGAGGGAACTCGCAATAGAGGTGATGCTGGCGAAGAATTACCACGATTCGGACAGGTTTGATACCCACTGCAACGACCCAAACAACAAATTCACCGAGTGGATGGTCGCTTGGAGGGGTATTCAAGAGTATGTCCCAGAGTCGGAGGATGACAAGGAGTAATAGGGCGATGATGGGTTGATAATAGTTCCCTTCCCACCCCAAAAATAGGCCTTCCGGATTGGCTACGCTATGCACACCCCTGCAATGAGGCCTTATCCACCCTTCGACATCTATACCCCACCCCTTCCTCATCATTGTCAGTCGCCCCCTTGTTCACGGGTATTAAAAAAGATACCCGTAAATATGACGGTAGGGGTGAGCGTGGGGCGCGGGCTCGCGAGTGTGAATCCGAGGCTATTGATGTTGGTGGTTGTGGCAAAATCCGAGCGTTGGTCGTGAAAATTTGTCGATTCATCGGAAAGCGTGTGCTCTTTTGAGAAAAAATCGCTACCTTGCGCTGTGCGCAAGAGAAAACAGCCGACGAAATAACAAAATAAAATAATAATGAAAACTCTACTTAAACTTGCCGCAATCGTATGTGGCGTAATGACTATGGCTTGCAGCAAAACCCAAACAACCGTAGGTGACTTCACAACCTACCCCGAGTACACAAAAAACGACCTCGGGCTCACCTACACCCCCGAAAAATCCACCCTCCGACTCTGGGCTCCCGGCGCAGAGAGCGTAACCCTTCGTATCTATGCCGAGGGCGTTGGTGGTGAGGCTCTCGAAACTCTCGCTATGAAGAAGAGCACCAAGGGTACTTGGGTTGCAACCCTTGAGGGCGACCGCAAAGGCCAGTTCTACACCTATCAGATCTCCGAGCAAGGCAAGACTCTCGCCGAGACCCCCGGTGTGTGGAACAAAGCTGTGGGCGTCAATGGCCAGAGGGCTGCCATCATCGACCTTGCCGACACCAACCCCGAGGGCTGGAGCGAAGACAAGCGCGTGGAGGTGGAGAACTACACCGACATAATCATCTATGAGATGCACCACCGCGACTTCTCCATTGCCGACAACAGCGGCATCACCAACAAGGGTAAATTCCTCGCCCTCACCGAGCAAGGCACCCTTACCCCCGAGGGACTCAAGAGCGGAATCGACCACCTCAAAGAGCTGGGTATCACCCACGTACACATCCTTCCCTCCTATGACTACGGTTCGATTGACGAGAGCCGTCTGGAGGACAACAACTACAACTGGGGCTACGACCCCAAGAACTACAACGCCCCCGAGGGTGGCTACTCAACCGACCCCTTCACCCCCGAGGTGCGCATCCGCGAGATGAAGCAGATGGTTCAGGCACTCCACGAGGCCGGTATCGGCGTGATTATGGATGTTGTCTACAACCACACCTTCGTAAATGACGGCTCCAACTTCTCCCTCACCGCTCCCGGCTACTACTACCGCCAGAACGAGGAGGGCGACTACTCCAACGCCTCGGGCTGTGGCAACGAGACCGCCTCGGAGCGTCCTATGGTGCGCCGCTACATCACCGAGTCGGTGAAGTATTGGGCAAAGGAGTTCCACATCGACGGCTTCCGTTTCGACCTTATGGCCATCCACGACATTGAGACTATGAACCTCATCCGCAAGGAGTTGGACAAAATATCTCCCTCCATATTCGTCTATGGCGAGGGTTGGATGGCAAGCAGCACCCCCCTTCCTGCAGAGCAGCAGGCAAGCAAACACAACGGCCCCAAATTCCCCCGCATTGCTGTCTTCAGCGATGATATTCGCGACGGCCTCAGGGGTGAGTGGATGAGCGCCGGCGAGGGTGGCTTTGCAACCGGCAAGGTTACCAACCGCCAGAAGGAGAGCATCAAGTTTGGCGTTGTGGGCGCTACGGAGCACCCCCAGGTGGACTATGAGGCTGTGAACTACTCCTCGGCACCCTATGCCAACAACCCCACCGAGGTTATCAACTACGTATCGTGCCACGACGATGAGTGCCTGAGGGATAAGATTGATGTGGTGGCCGCCGACGCTACCCCCGAGCAGCGCAAGCGTATGGACCTGCTGGCACAGACCATTGTGCTGACCTCACAGGGTGTGCCCTTCATCTTCTGCGGTGAGGAGCTCTACCGCACCAAGCAGCACATCCGCAACACCTACAACCAGCCCGACGAAATCAACCGCATCGACTGGAGCCACAAGAAGACCCACGCAGATGTCTTTGACTACTATAAAGAACTCATCCAGATGCGCCGCTCGCACCCCGCATTCCGTATGGCCACCACCAAGCAGGTGGCCCAGAACCTGAAGTTTATCGACTCGCCCGAGGGTACCGTTATGTACACCCTCAATGGTGAGGCTGTGGGCGACGAGTGGAAAGAGATTTTGGTTATCTACAACGGCAATCGTGGCGGTGTGGATATGGTCTTCCCCGAGGGCGAGTGGAACCTCGTTTGCGAGGACGGCAGGATGCAACTTGAGGCTCCCCGCTCTTTCAAGGGCTCGGACTTCTATGTTCACGGCACCAGCGCAATCATCGCATACCGATAGCGTATAGCCCCATACAAAACAAAAAAGTGCGCCCCAATAGCGGTGGCGCACTTTTTTTGGCTGAATGCTGAATGCTGTTGATGGCCGACTGCCGACAAGAAAAACGCGGGTTACTTTTTCGTAACCCGCGTTTGTCTTTTATTTCGCACCAACAATCTCCTCAATCTCGTTCATAATGCCCTTTGCGAGTCGCTCGGCAGACTCCTCATCACGGCTCTCGGAGTAGATGCGGATGATGGGCTCGGTGTTGCTCTTGCGCAGGTGGACCCACTCGGTGGGGAAGTCGATCTTCACACCGTCAATGTCGGTGACATTGTAGTCCGTATAGCGGTTGAGCATAATGGCCAGCACGCGATCTACATCAATATCGGGTGTGAGTTGAATCTTATTCTTCGAGATGTGGTACTGGGGGTAGGTCGCCTTCAGGCTGCTCATCGTACACCCCTTCTCGGCCAAAAGCGAGAGGAAGAGAGCCACGCCCACAAGTGCGTCACGGCCGTAGTGCAACTCGGGGAAAATGACACCACCATTGCCCTCGCCGCCAATCACAGCACCCACCTCTTTCATCTTGGTCACAACATTGACCTCACCGACAGCCGCAGCAGCATAGGTGCCACCATAGCCCTCGGTCACATCGCGTAATGCGCGTGTAGAGGAGAGGTTAGACACGGTGTTGCCGCCACCCCTGCGCGAGAGGATATAGTCGGCACAAGCCACCAGCGTATACTCCTCGCCAAACATCTCGCCCGTCTCACAAACCAGCGCCAGGCGGTCCACATCGGGATCTACAACAATACCCAGGTCGGCCTTCTCGGTTGCCACCACCGAGCAAATCTCCGTAAGGTTCTCGGGAATGGGCTCGGGGTTGTGTGCGAAGTTGCCCGTGGGCTCGCAGTTGAGCCTAATGACCTCCACGCCCATCTGCTCCAGCAGTGCGGGGATGACTGTGCCGCCTACGGAATTGACCGCATCGACAACCACCTTGAACTTGCGCTGACGAATAGCCTCAAGATTCACATCCTTGAGTGCCAACACCTTATCGATATGCTCCTGATCGAAATTACTACGCTCAATAACCTTTCCGATGTGGTCAATCTCGGGGTAGTGCCACGAGGAGTCCTCGGCCCAGGCGAGCACCTGTTTGCCCTCGGCGTCGCCCAAGAACTCGCCCTTATTGTTGAGCATCTTGAGAGCGTTCCACTGCTTGGGGTTGTGCGAGGCGGTCAGAATCAGACCACCATCGGCCCCACGCGAAGTCACAGCCATCTCCGTACCGGGAGTGGTGCAAAGACCTATGGAGATAACATCCACACCACAGCCCAGCAGGGTGCCAATCACCACATTCTCAACCATCTCGCCCGAGAGTCTTGCATCCCTACCCACAACAACCTTGAGTCTTTTTGCGGGAGCCTGCTGGCCCAGGAAGCGCACATAGGCGGTTACGAATTTCACAATATCAAGAGGGGTGAGGTTGTCGCCCATTGCGCCACCGATGGTGCCACGAATACCGGAAATGGATTTAATAAGTGTCATTGTATCTCTGTTTTTTGGTTATTTGCTCCGTTAAGCATCCACAAATATACGACTTTTTGGAGAAAAAAACGCATCCAAAGTCGTCATCATATCTCTCTCCGCCAACACTCATCTGGGCCACCCCACTCCACCCACAACTCTCACTGTGCATAAAAGCAGCCCCGAAAAGCAATCTCTCAGAAATTCATTTCTTTGGGGATAGTGAGCCTCTATTTCGTGGATTTAAGTCTGAAAACGCCCGTGTCATACTCCTCAAAACCCACCGAAGCGTAGAGTTGTCGGGCAGCCTTTCGCGAAGGGTTTGAGGTCAGACATATCGAAGCCTTGGGGAAGTGCTCCCGGCCATATCTCACAGCCCTCAACACCAACTCTCGGCCCACACCCATTCCCCTTGCCGCGGGGCCTACAACCACATCCTCAATCCAAAGTTTCTCGCTCACGGGAGTCAGATAGTGGATGGTTGTCAGGGAGCCCACAATCTCGCCCCCCATCTCGGCAACAAAGATTCTCGCACAGGGGCTCTCCACCAAAGCCCTCAGGCGCTCGGCAGAGAGGGTGGGGCGTGGCGAATCTACCAGATGATTCATCAACTCCTGGAGCCCCTCGGCCACTTCGGGGGTGGCCTCTCGGAGCTCTCTTATGACAAAATTGGGGCTGTTCATAACAACATCGTGCAAATAATAGTGTTACAAAGTTAGCTCTATTTTACATATTTTCACACATCCACATCCAACACCCCTCCAATCTTCACCCAATTCGGCAGGATAAAATTTGAAAAAAGTAGGAAATTGTAGCATAAATTGCTACCTTTGTAGAGAGAATGTTTATTAACCAGAAAAAATATAGAGTATGAAAAAATGGGTTTTTGGTTGCCTTTTGGCAATGACAATGTTTGTGGTGGCTTGTGGCAACACCTCCTGCACCCCAAGCGACAACAATGAGGATAAATATGTCGTTATTCTCTCGATGGATGCCTATCGACACGACCTTTCGACCCTCTACGACACCCCCACCCTCGACTCCATCGCCTCGGTGGGCGTCTATTCGAAGGTTGCCCCCTGCTTCCCCAGCAACACCTTCCCCAACCACTACGCAATGGCCACCGGTCGCCACCCCGACCACCATGGCATTGTGAACAACAGTTTCTATGACAAAAGCCTGGGGCTCTCCTACTCCATTGGAAACGATGAGGCCCGCGTAAACCCAGAATTCTACAAGGGTGAGCCCATCTGGAGCACCGTTGAGCGTCAGGGACAGACCGCCCACGTATATACTTGGGTGGGCGTGGAGGCCCCCTATGAGGGCGGTTTCCCCACCCAATATATGATCTACGACTCGAACCGCTCACGCAAGGAGCTGGCCGATGCAGTGCTTGCCGCCCTGTGCAACCCCAATGTGGAGGAGATTCCCAACCTCACAATGTGGTATTTCGACGAGCCCGACGCTGTGGAGCACCGCTACAGCCCCACCTCGGACGAGACCCGCAAGGTGGTTGAGGAGATCGACGATGTGCTGGCATATTTTATGACCGAGGTGCGCAAATCGCCCGTCTATGACAAGATTAACTTCATCTTCACCGGCGACCACGGTATGACCGAGCTGAACCCCGAGAAGTACTACAACATCTACGACCTCATCCCCGGTAAGATTAGGTACTACTTCAACTCCAACCCCGTAACCCTCGAGCCCTACGACAAGGACCCCAAGGCTGTCTATGACATCCTCAAGGCCCACGAGGAGGAGGGTCACTACCGAGTATGGCTCCGCGAGGAGATGCCCGCCGAGTACCACTACGGCACCTACACCGACCGCATCTACCCCATCGTGCTGCTGCCAGAGATTGGCTGGAAGGTTGTCTATCACGAGGAGGACAACTGGGGCAAACCCAAGCCCAAGGCCTCTTCGCACGGCTTCGACCCCTTCCACCCCGATATGCAGATTGCCTTCTTCGCTTGTGGCCCCGCCTTCAAGAGTGGCTATGTGCACGACAAGGTGTTCCAGAACCTCAACGACCACCTCATCATCACCCACATCCTTGGTATCAACCCCGCCGAGGGTAACGACTGTGTGTGGGAGGACATTGAGGGACTCTTTGTAGAGTAGAAACTCACCACCCCAAAAAAACCACAAAGCTATGTCTACACTCTCCCTTATTATAGCGACCTATAACGGTGCCGACTCGCTGCCCACAACGCTTGAGTCGCTCACCCATCAGACTCTCGACAAGGAGCTGTGGGAGGTTGTGGTTGTGAACAACAACTCCACCGACTCCACTGCGCAAATTGTTCAGGAGTTCATATCGGCACATCCGGAGATTAGGATGAAGCTCGTGGAGGAGCACAATCAGGGACTCTCGTGGGCACGAAACAGGGGTATAGACGAATCCTCGGGCGAGTATATCGTCATCATTGACGACGACGAGTCGGCCTGCCCCGAACTGCTCCGTGAGTACTTCGACTTTCTCGACACCCACCCCCACGTTGTGGCTGCCGGCGGCCGCATCACCCCTCGCTTCCCCGCCAAGCGCCCCAAGTGGCTCTCACGCATCACCGAGCGCCCCATTGCGGGCACCCTCAACCTGGGAAGCGAGATAAAACCCTTCCCCGAGGGCAAGTACTTCGGCGGCGGCAATATGGCCCTGCGCCGCACCGCCATCGACTACTACGGCAAGTTCGACACCAACCTCGGCAGGCGTGGCAGCAAACTGCTCGGCGGCGAGGAGAAGGAGCTCTATATGCGCTACTACGCCTCTGGCGAGGACATCTACTACCTGCCCGCCGCAGAGATATTCCACAACATTGACACAGAGCGACTGACAAAGCCATACTTCAAGGCTGTTTGCTACCGTGTGGGCCAGAGCGAACGCATCCGCACCCTCGGCAAGAGCCGCAAGGCCTTCCGCCATCGCATCTACTCCGAGTTTATGAAGTGGTGCGCCACAATAGCAATCGGCACCTTCTATTGCCTTACACTGCAATTCCTCAAGGCTCAATATCTGGTAATTATGCGCCGCAACATCTCGCGCGGACTGCGTGACGCCAACATCGACAAGGAGCTCTAAAACGGCCCTCTGCCTTCAACCTAAAAAAAACTCACGGGTATCATTTTTAATACCCGTGAGTTTTTTTATCGACAGACTACCTACAACAGACCTATCTGGGAGGGGTGGTGGTAGTATTAGATTTAACGGCGGAAGCGAATGCCGCGCTTGGTGTGGGAGGTGTTCTCCTCAAGGCGGTGGTCAATGGGCCAGAGCACTCCCTTATTATCATAGGAGCCCACCATCTCGAAGTCGAGCTGCTTGAGCCTCAGGTCGGCACCCTTAACCCTGATGCGAACCCTGTCGCCCAGCACAAACCGCCTGCCCGAACGACTGCCCACAGCGGCATACTCCTCCTCGTCGAAGAGGTAGAACTCATCCGAGAGGTCGCGCAGGGCTACCATACCCTCAATGTGGCTCTCCTCCAGCTCAACATAGAGGCCCCACTCGGTAACGCCGCTGATGGAGCCCACAAACTCCTCGCCCACGCGCTCCTTCATAAACTCCACCATCTTGTACTTAACCGACGCCCTCTCGGCCTCTGCAGCCCTCGCCTCCATATCGCTCGAGTGTTCGCAGAGTTCCTCAACTGTCTGGCTATCAACCGAGTTGCCACCCTCCAGGTAGTGGGCCAAGAGGCGGTGGAGCATCATATCGGGGTAGCGACGGATGGGGGAGGTGAAGTGGGAATAGTAGGGGAACGCAAGGCCGTAGTGGCCGATATTCTCGGTCGAATAGTATGCCTTCTGCATAGTGCGAACCGCAAGTATCGACACCACATTCTCCTCGCTCTTACCCTTAATCTGCCCCATCAGGGAGTTCATCTGGCGAGCCACCTCACGCCCCTTGCGAGCGTCGAAGTAGTAGCCAAACTTGAGTATGAAGTTGGCAAAGCGCGCGAGCTTGTCGGCATCGGGTTTGTCGTGCACACGATAGACAAAGGTCTTCGCCTTGCCCTGCTTGTTCTTCTTTGAGCCGATGAATGTAGACACGGCACGGTTGGCCAGCAACATAAACTCCTCAATCAGCTGGTTGGCCTCCTTCTGCACCTTGAAATAGACGCCCAGAGGTTTGCCCTCCGCATCGAGCTTGAACTTGGCCTCCTCCCTGTCAAAAGCTATCGAGCCGCTCTCAAAACGGCGGCCACGCAGCTTCTGTGCTAACTCGTTGAGCTTGAGTATCTCCTCACGGAAGTCGCCCTCGCCGCCCTCGATTATGGCCTGTGCCTCCTCGTAGGTGAAACGGCGGTCGGAGAGTATCACGGTGCGGCCAAACCACTCGCCCACAACATTGGCCTCGTCGTCCATCTCGAAGATGGCCGAGAAGCAAAGTTTCTCCTCGTTTGGCCTCAGGGAGCATAGCTCGTTGGAGAGCCTCTCGGGGAGCATCGGTATTGTGCGGTCCACAAGGTAGACACTCGTGGCCCTCTCGCGGGCCTCCTGCTCCACAATAGAACCCTCTTTTACATAGTGAGTTACATCGGCAATGTGGACGCCCACCTCCCAATGACCATTCTCCTTGCGACGCAGCGACACCGCATCGTCGAAGTCCTTGGCGTCGGCAGGGTCTATGGTGAAGGTCGTAACCTCGCGGCAGTCGCGCCTTGCGGCATAGTCCCTCTCGGTAATCTTCGCAGGGATGCGGTTGGCATCCTCCTCAACCTCCTTGGGGAAGCTGTATGGCAGATTATACTCGGCCAGGATGGCGTGCATCTCGGCGTTGTTTTCGCCCTCCTTGCCGAGAATCGAAACAACCCTGCCTGTGGGACACTTGCTATCGGGCTCCCAACCCACAATCCTCACAACGACCTTATCGCCATCGGAGAGCTTATCCACCCCTTTGTCGATGAAAATATCGACGGGCATACCCTTCGAGGCAACCCTCACAAAGGCGTGTGAGCGGGTTTTTTCTATTGTGCCCACAAAATTTCTGTCGGCCCTCTCAATGACCTCCACAACCTGACCTTCGGGGTCACCCGAGGCCCTGCGACGGGTGATGGCAACCCTCACACGGTCGCCATCCAGAGCACGCCCCGCATTACGACGGTCCACAAAAATATCCTTGTCCGCACCCTCGACAATCACATACAGACTGCCCGAGGAGAGCATCTGCACGAAGCCCTCAACGGTGGGCATCGCGCGTGTCGAGAGTCGGAAAGTCGAAGCGGCTGTGGCCTCAACCACACCCTCCTCAACCATCTGATAAACAATTGCTTTGGTTTGATAACGACCCTCTCTGTCGGCGCCACCACTCTGTGCGGCGAGGGTCTTCAGAGCGAACTTTCGGCTCGGGAACGAGCGGAAAAGTTGCAAAATAATAGCCGCACGATCTCTCTGGTGCGAACTCTTTGTAGCACCCCTTGTGCTACGCTTCTTGTCTTTCTTTGACATATCTTTCCTATTAAATACGCCACAAAGGTACACATTTCCACCGAGGGTGGATTGTAAGGGGTGGAAATTTAATGATTTAATAAATCGGGAGCAGGGTGCTATAGTTGGATTGAAAAGGGGCGCCTAATATGAATTAGACCATTCCCCGTTTATTATTTCCGCAAAACGAACAACACTCAATAAATCGTATCGCTATATTGCACAAAATTCTGCAAGACTTCCTACAAAGTCATAAAACCCAGAAGTTTAATACTTCACCTTGAAATAATCGAGCAGGGCTTTGTAGTTATCTTGTGCTGTAAGACAAGTATCTCGCAGATACTCCTTGATGTGGGGCCATTGTTGCAAACCTCGGTAGTAGAACATTTTAAGGTCATCGGTTATGATAAACGGCACGATACCATTTGCCAGACACTCCTTGAACATTATGAGCCTACCCACACGGCCATTGCCATCTTGGAATGGGTGAATAGCCTCAAAGCGTTGATGAAGGTCGAGAATATCATCAAAGGACTTCTTTTTTATGGCGTTATACTCGGCAAGCAGAGCTCTCATCTCTCGCTTTACATCTTCGGGTGCGGTTGCATCATTACCACCCACCTCATTGGGCAATCGCTTGTAGTCGCCCACCGCAAACCAATCTCGGCGACCATCCGAAGTGCCCGCTTTGAGTACTGCGTGCAGCTCTTTAATGAGGCTCTCGGTCAGTCGCTCATCGGCTCGGTCAATGATGATGTCGATACAACGAAAGTGGTTGGTGGTTTCGATAATGTCATCCACACGCACACTCTCACCCTCGATACCAATTGTGTTGGTTTCAAAGATATAGCGAGTCTGGTCGTGTGTCAGACGACTACCCTCAATATGGTTGGAGTTGTAGGTAAAGTCGATTTGTGTACGGTGGTAAATACCACCTTTGAGCCTGGCATCTTTCTGCTCACGCAACACCACGAGCAGAGGCATAACCCTACTTGTTCGCTTTTTGCGCTGTGGCAGCTCGGCTGTGGCAGGAATACTCCAAGTCTTACCAATGAGCGCCACCCCCTCAATCTTACCCTGCGCACAATAGTTTCGTGCTGTGCGCTCCGAAATGCCGAACTTCTCGGCAAACTCCACTACTGAAATATACTCCATACCCTATCCTTATCGGCAAGTTTTCGTTGCAAATTCTCCGCAAATATAGGCATTTCTTGCCGATATCGGCAAATTATTTCTATTTTTCTCTACATTTCTCCAAAGTTCAACTTATGCTGTAAAGAAATAATTGCGTTCGCCTACCGCCTTTGGCTACTCGTCAGCCTTAGTACGCCTCGCTTATACCCTTCTCGTGTGCCACTTTGTGATTGGGGGATAAATAGATTACCTCGCTATGAGCCACGCAAGGAGGCTCTTCGCTCGGTGATCGTAGGTGGGGGCTCCCAAACAAAGCAAAAGCCACCCCTTGCAGAGCAAGTGCTTTTGTGCCACAAGGCCCACCTTCGTGCAAGCACGGGTGGGCCTTATAACACAAAAGCCTCCAATCTTTCGATTGAAGGCTTTTGCTTTGTTTAGTCGGGGTGACTAGATTCGAACTAGCGACACCACGCCCCCCAGACGTGTACTCTAACCGCACCAATAATGCTGATTATCTACGAGTTATCTATTTGCCTTTTCTTGTGGTTGACTCTATGGTTGACTTTGCCCCCCTATGTTAATAATTACTTTCGTTGTTTAGTCTTTGTGCGTTTTTGCCGCCATAAACCACAAAATCGCCATCAAAGACCACTTGTTTCTAAATCAGTCGCAAGTTACAAAAAATAGTGAATATACGCTATCTTGATTCGCATATTTTATGCATTTGCAATCAAACAACACACAAAGTTTTCATATTCTGTCGGCTTTCTGCAAACCTTATGGATAGATTTTCTGATTTTATTCCTATTTTTCCATCCAAAAGAAAGCCCCACCAACCGAGTGGCAGGTGGGGTGTGTTGTTTAATGTGGCAGATGGTCGGCGGGATCAAGCCAGAACATCAATCGCCAGTTGAAATGTTTGGGAGGGTTGCAAACACCCTCTTCTGCCCACAATTTCCAAACATAAGGAATGGGGGTTATGATGTTGTAATGCACATGTGGTGGCGTGCCCTTGGCATTACCCGTATCACCCAATAGGCCAATCTGCTCACCTGGCTTTACAAAGCGCCAACTCTTGGTGGTAATTGAATCAAGATGCAAATATTGATGCATTCTCCACTTGGGACCTATGACAAAGACACTGTTGCCAGCGTTGCCCTTCATCATTTGGGCATAAATCACCAAACCACCCGTTTGTGATACTACGGGAGTGCCTCTTTTACCAAAAATATCCACTCCCGTATGGGGGCACCCCTCCTTGCCTCTGGTCCACGGCCAAGTCCAAAAACTATTTTTGTCATAAGAAGAGGGTTTGCCGCAAGGCATAGCCTTGGGCTCGGGGATTAAATAGCCAACAATCAGAATTGTTGTGCAAACCCAAAATAGTATCTTCAAGGTCTTTTTCATCTTCTACAATCACGCAAACAGAGTTATTTTACCCTGGAATCAAAATAGATATCGACATAATCGGCACACCCATCTACGGGGTTGGTTATCTCCTGCATCCTCCAATAGCCTCGCTTGCCTCTAACTTTGAAGTTATATGTACCTTTGCGAACAACCTCTCGACCATTGGCAATGTAATCTACCTGGGTTTTGATGGTACCCGTAAAACGCAGATGAATTGGATTAACAGCCTCTATCATACCATCTATTTCAAGATAGTTTCTGCCATCTCTTTGACCACCCTTGCAAGTGAGCATACCATCTTCAAGAGCAAAGGTACACTCACCAGATTTCTCCCAACCAATCCATTGTAGCGAACATTTGTAAGATCCGAGTAGATTCTTGATAAAGGTTTGGCGTTGCTTGTCAGTCATCATATAGTTGCCCTTTGCGTCTTTTGATAGGTCTGCCAACTTAATGCCGAAATACTCTTCTCGAAGTTCTCCTCTCGACGCCTCAAGGGCATAGACATTGGGGTTGTAGTTCTCTTCATTGGGACCTATGTTGTCAGCAATCTCCTCATATTTACGAACGAATTCGCGAATCTTCTTGCGAGTTTTAGCATCGGGGCCTTCTGGAGACCTCTGTGGCAGATAGGAGGCAATGATGCGACAAGCCTCCTTGGGGCTCGGCGCATAACCATAATAATATGCTACACCATATAAACCTCCGCACGCAATAATAAATAGTGCAAAAAGAATCAATAATACTTTCAGTAACTTTTTCATCGATGGTAGTTTTTAAATTGTTTTCTATTTCATCCAAATAAGTGGCACACCAAGCGAGGCGAGCTCTTTATCGGTGAGTTCTACTTCGATAACGCCATCTGCATTACTGCCCACATTTCCGGGGTTGAAATACAATCGCAAGCCCCTTTCGGTTATCTTGATGGACTCGGTGGGTATGTAGATTTTTTCGGCAGTGCCCACATAGTTTTGCGACCACTCGGATAGTTTGTAGTATATCAACTTGCGCAACTGTGGCAACCACCTCGCATCCTCCAAGTAGTCGAAACTAATGAGTTCGCCGGTTGCCAGGTCAAAATTGTAGTATCGCTCGGAGTATATATCCCTACCGCCCAGATTGCAGAGGGAGATGTTCGTCACACAAAGAATCTTTCCGTTGTGCAATAGTGAGGTCTGCTGCGTAACCCTGTTGTAAGGAGAGCCTATTATCTCGCTGCTGTTCTTCGGGAAATCTGCCCTGAAAGCCTTTGCTTCACGCTCCACAGCCCCACGAATGTCGATGGCATTGGGCGAGGCGTAGTTGCCAAAGGTCAGTTCATAGATACTCCTGCGCACCTTTGTAAGAGCCTTGCTCGCGGTGCTATTGACAATGTCTTGATAGGTGTACGTGATTGGGCAAATGCCACTGTTTGCCACCTCGAGCTCAACGGTTTTGAACTTGGGTGCAACGACTTTGACACCCGCAGTTTGCTGCGCCATTACCACGCTATAACCGCCTATCACCATTGCAAAGGCAAGTAAACAGATTTTTAGGGTGTGTCTCATAGATTGTGTAAATTATAAGTCTTCATCAAAGTCTTCATCAAAGTCTTCAATATCAGAAGCAAGGAATCTTTCCCAATATTCATTTATTTGTGTCTCTATCTTCTGTCTTAATAAGTCATTGCTACAAAATACGGTTTCAAAAGCAGGATAAGATATAAAAGCATCTTCCCTAATTGTAGTAAAACTTTGAGGAATTTCGATAGCCCTTGTATAAATACGGGAGCTCATAAATGCCTCTGTCCCAACAGTTGTAATACCTTCGGGAAGTTTAATAAAAAACTTTTCATCATTATAGATATATGCCTTCAATACATTATTACATATAACAGAACAACCATCTTCGGAAGCATATTTACCCGAAAACCGTATTATCTGTGGTATACGCATATGGATTGTTTGGCGACACGACAAAAAACCATCTCCAAGTTCTACTAAACTTTGTGGAAAGTGTAATTCTTTGATTGAATGGCAATCCGCAAACGCAAATTTGCCGATGGACTGTACACCTTCGGGGATATTTATTGTTTCTAGGTCGCCACAATCAGCAAAAGCATAATCTCCAATAGTTCTAATCCCTTGTGGTAGTTTTAAACTTTTGACAAATCGGCTCCTAAAACAATTATCTTCAATTGATGTGATTCCAACGGGTAGTGAATAGTCGTATATTTCATCCAATGCAACAGCCTTTAATACACCATCAACTATCAAACAATGATTATCATCAGAAGAATACACACCATTTATTCTTTCTAATCTTGTCATACAAAATGCCATCTTGCCAATCGTGACACCATTGTATGGGAAAGAAATCGTCTGCAATTGCGACCAATAAAACGCATAGTTTCCGATGGAGGTAATTTCTTGTGGAAACACCAAATCCGATGTTTTCACCCCGTTTATATATAAATCCGCACCGCTTATGGGGTTTGCTTGGGGGTTTTCAAAGTTAATTTCACACCAACTCTTCAAATCTTGAATACAAACCTTACGGACAGATAACGACAGTCCGTGCAACCCCACAGATAAAAGTGATTGTGGAATGGTTATACTATTACATCCCCAAGTGCCAACAAAGGTATATTGCCCAATAGATGTTATACCCTCAGGAATGACCAAATCCTGCACACGCAGTTTTTGTTCATACAAAGCATTTGTGCTACTCAATGGATTTGACTTATAATTGTCAAAGTGAATATTACACCAATTTGCTATACTGGGAATAAACACGCCCTCCAAATAGCACCGGTCAAAAGCCCCCTCTCCAATTGAAGAAACGCTTAATGGGATATACACATTTTTCATCTTTTTACATTTGCCAAATGCATATTTGCCAATATGGTTACATTGGGTAATAACAACATTTGCCAAATCTTCGCAGCCATAAAACTGATAATCTCCTATGCGGTGAACATCAGAGCCTATGGTTACCCTTTGAAAGTTAGAACCTTTTAACCAGTGTGTGTTGTTCAAAGATGTATCTTCTGTGTGATCAAGTTCAATGGCCTTTGCACTGATTTGTAATCGACCATTACAACCCTCAAATGCACCACCACCGATACTATGAACATTATATGGAATAGAAATCCCCTCCCATTTTACACACCCTGCAAAAGCACGGTTACCTATTGTACTAAGATGACTTGAAATAGGAATGTTTGTTAATTTTGAGCAACCCGCAAAAGCATTGTGACCAATGCGTATAATTTTTTCTGGTAGATTTATCTCTTCGAGATTTATGCAACCATTAAAAGTGGCATCCCCGATGTACTCCACACCGCTTGGAATAGACATTTTTTGTAGTTTTACACACCCTCTAAATGCTCCAGCTCCCAAAAAAGTTAAATTAGGTGGAAGGATTGGGGCGGATAAATTTATACACCCTTCAAAAGCAGACTCACCAATATGTGTCACTCCTTGTGGAATGGTTACGCCTTGCAAATTCTTACAACCCCTAAAAGCGCTTGCGCCTATTTTATGAAGATTATGAGGTAAAGTGATACTTGTGATGTTTTCACAACCATAGAATGCACTATCCTCAATTGTTTCAAGACTGTTCGGGAATACAATGCTTGAAATATTTTCACACTGAACAAAAGTGTATGCCTTGATGGTTGTTACCCCTTCTGGAATAACCAAAGTGGACACATCTTCTCCATTTATGCGCAGTGTGTGTGCAATAAATAGAGGGTTTGAATAAAAGTTTTCAAATTCAACAGCACACCAACTTGCTACGCTTGTTATATTGACAATCGATAGTTTAGAGCAATACTGGAATGCGTTATTCTTGACAATAGTAAGGTTGTTATCTATGTCTATTTCTGTCAAGTCATAGAGATCAAAAAAGCTCTGTTCTCCAATAAAGTTAACACTTTTGGGTATGGTTATGCTTTTCAGCCCGCTGTAATCTTCTTTAAAGGCATATTCTCCGAGGTGTGTTAGTGTGTTTTCAAATACAAGTTTACCAACTCCGTTTTCATACAAATGCTCTGTTATAGGGGTATTAAAAGCGTTTTTTGCAACGGCTATTCGTTTGGTTGCTTTATATGATATGGCAGACTGTGGTGATGCAGAAGAGCAAATCGTATTCTCCTTAAAGTAATGGTTAAAAATGGCATAAAAGAGATGTGTTAAAGATTGCTCTTCGTATTTAACCACATCCCTATACATTTCGGCACACTCCATTGCTAACAAAGCAACAATGCTTTTGCAATTTGTATTCCAACCCGCATTCACAATAGTGTTAAAAATGATCTTATGAGATGCTTTTAGTAAGGCCACGAATGGTGTTGGTGATGAGGATATAGCATTCATCTGTTTTGTTAAAGAGGCAAACACAAGCTTATAGAGTTTGTTTATTACTCCATATTCTGTTAAATACTTGCGCATCAAAAGAGCACAATAATAATATTGCTCTTCTGTGGAGTATGATAAATCCAAACTTGAGTTTGCTTGTAATTCTACCAAATATTGCTCGTCTATAGCAAGGTGATATGCACACTCCTCTTTTGTTCCATCCTCAAACTGTGTTTCTCCAAGCATATTCATTGCAAGAATATCTGAAGATATATCACACTTTACAGGATCAGATGTATAGTCACACGAATTGGGGTTGCGTTCGGTTTCACTATAGTCTTTATGATTTTCACACACATATTTATCCACTAGAAAGATATCTTTGTATGTCAACTGCTCCGAAGATACATAGAAGTTAAATATATTTCTATTGGTGAGTGTATACATAAACCCATCACTAGTGCGATGAGTTGAACTAGAAGATGTGCATGAGTATGTTTGGGTAACACATATTTTTATTTTCTTCATCATACAATAATATGTAGAGTCTAACAAAGTCTATCTTTAATCTTATATTTGGGTGGATCTGTATATGTCACCTCATATATTTCGTGCAATAGGTTTGGGGAAATGGAATAAATACTTCTCTTAATTTTGTCCAAATCTATCGGAACGCCATACCTTTGATTAGCAATTATTGTGATTTCTTCTGCGGACAAAGCAAGACAAGAGTCTTCAAGAATCAAATCAATAATCCGCCTCACTGCATACGGTTTCATAAACTTTCATCCCCTTTAAGTGTTATTTGCTCATACAAAAAAAAGAAAGTGTGGAGTTGTTCGTTTATTTGTACTGGAGGCTCTGGTAAGCCGTGGACATAAATAAACAATACCCCACACTTGGGCAGTATATCGCTGATGGATATAGCTACGCAAGTGATGAGTGTTTGTATTGCTATTCCCTGTCCACTTAAAAATTTACCAGATTTCCAGTACAGGATAAAAGCGAAACACTTTCATCAAACCATTATGTAATGAGCACTCCGAGGAATACTCGCTACAAATTTATGAAATGTTTTCCGAAAGAGCAACACTCATTTGGGGTATTGTCGTGATATTCTGATACAAAATTGTGCCAAACTTTACCAAAAAAACAAGATTGAAAGCAAAGTATGTTGGATGTATATTGGGGTAATTTTGGTCGTTTTGTGAGAGAAAAAAGAAAAGGTGTGCCTGCCCATTATAGGCAGACACACCGATTCGTAAAAGAGAAACACACTCTTCAATAAGCCCCGAAAATCACTCGATAAACCAACTATATTCATTGGGGTGGTCGAGGGCTTGGGCGATGCCGTGAATGAGGGTTGTGGCACCCAGCGAGCGGTCGAGGAAGGTGTCGATATAGCTCGACTTATTGGCTCCCGTAAAGAGGTTATAAACCCTCCAAAGGTCAATGCCTCCCTCACCTCGGGCGAAGTTCTCATCCGAATAATATGCCCTTGCAATGGCGTTCAGGTGGCTGTCGGTAAACTCCACCGTTGGCAGTTGTTTCTTCTCTGCCGAGGGTAGAAACTGATAGAGTCGCAACTTGCCCACAAGTTGTGCAAACTGATGCTCCGTAAGGGTGCGACTTTCGAGTGCGTTCATCTCTCGGATGTGCTCCTCCAAATCGTACTGCTCAAAGAGCGAGAGCGAACTCTCAAAGAGGTCTTGCAGGCTCATTGCACGCAAATCCCCTTTGAGCCCATCGGTTGAAACGCAAAGGTTGCAACAAACCAGATTCTTGAAGCCAATGAAGACCTTGAATTTCTCCATCGTTTTGCGCGAGTAGAGGTTCTCGTTGTTGTAAGCTCTCACGCCACCAATGGAGAGGTTGAGCCTATTGCCCGCAACATCACGATAGATGGTTGGTATCTCAAAGCAAAACGCCATACGCTCATAGTAGATTGTCTTGTCGCTCTCGGTGAGTTGGCTCACGGGCTTGTGAATAGCCTCTGGTATGCGCCCTTTGATGATGTGCGACACGACAATGTCGGGTGAGTCGATAACCTCATTGGGGAACATACGGTAGGCAGCCGAAAGGACTGTTTCGATGAACGCCTGATGTGAGATTGTAACCTCGTTGTCCTTGCTGAATACGGGCACCACGCAATCGTTCCGCAGATGGTCAATGCTCACTGCCGTAGTGTTCGCCTCAATG
>JAZQZA010000128.1:0-5862 GCA_045633765.1 Tidjanibacter sp.
GGTCGGGAGTGAGGCCCGGCCAAGGAGCGTCGGCAATGGTCATAATGGAGCCATCCATAAAGCTGTCAATCTCGTAGTGGTCCTGACGAGGGATGTAGATGTCGTCGCCACGCTGCTCGGAGCGGATGCCCATACGAGCGAACTGCGCGGGGATGATTCCGAGGTTCTCGAACGACACATTCTTAATCGTCAACTCCGACTGGGTCATTGCAGCCATACCGATAAAGCTGCCCACCTCAATCATATCGGGAAGCATTGTGTGCTCCGTACCACCGAGCGACTCCACGCCGTGGATGGTCAGCAGGTTGGAGGCGATACCCTCGATTTTGGCACCCATACGGTTGAGCATCTTGCAGAGCTGCTGCAAGTAGGGCTCACAGGCGGCATTGTAGATGGTGGTGGTACCCTCGGCCAGAACGGCAGCCATAACGATATTGGCGGTGCCTGTCACCGACGCCTCATCGAGGAGCATATAGGTGCCCTTCAGGCGCTCGGTGTTGGCCTCAAAGAAGTCACCCGAGGAGTCGAAGTTGATATTGGCACCCAGCTTCTGCAGACCGATGAAGTGGGTGTCGAGCCTGCGGCGGCCAATCTTATCGCCACCCGGCTTGGGGATATAGGCCACACCAAAGCGAGCCAACAGCGGGCCGATGACCATCACCGAGCCACGCAGCTTGGAGCCACGCTTGCGGTAGTCCTCGGTGCGGAGGTAGCCCAAATCGACACTCTTGGCGCAGAAGCTATAACAACCCTCGCCCTGGCGCTCCACCTCAACGCCCATATTGCGCAGAAGCTCAATGAGAGCCAGCACATCAACAATCTCTGGAACATTATAAAGGGTGACCTTCTCGGGGGTGAGAAGCGTTGCACAGATAATCTGGAGGGCCTCATTTTTGGCTCCTTGGGGGGTGATTTCGCCACTTAGGCTGCGACCGCCATATACTTCAAAATATGCCATAGGTGTCTATGTATTTAAGTCCGATTGGTAAAGATAGTCATTTTCTGCGAGAGAGCCAAACAATCACAAAGGCACTACTCGAAAATCTTGAGGCGAGAGAGTACCCTGTTGCGTCGAGGAAGCACCACAAACTCCAGCAACAAAAGGATAAGCGAGGCTATCAGGGGTATGTGGTACATCTCGTCGTACTCCTCGAAAATCTCTATTGAGAGTTTGGCCTTCTCCGTCTTATTCACAAGGTCAATAATCTCCTCAAAGCCCAGGTTGGCATTGGTGGCCCTAACATAGGCACCACCCGTCACAGCCGCAATCTGCTGGAGGGTCTGCTCATCGAGCTTGGAGACCACAACATTATCATCCTCGTCGCGGATGTAGTCGCCCTCAAAGGGGATAGGCGCACCCTCGGGCGAGCCTACACCTATTGTGTAGATGGTCACACCCATCTGGGCAGCCATCTCGGCCGCACCCAGAGCGTCGTCCTCGTGGTTCTCGCCATCGCTCACCAACACCACAACCCTGCTGCCCTGCGAGGCCGACGAGAAGGCACTCGAGGCGAGCGAAATGGCCGCACCGAGGGCTGTGCCCTGCTTGGTGACCTGTGTGGTGGATATGCGCTCAACAAAGTTTTTGGCGGTGAGCATATCGGAGGTGAGAGGCAGCTGCACATAGGCATCGCCGGCAAAGATGATGACACCGATGCGCTCCTCATCGAGCCCCTCGATAACTCTTCCCACAGCATACTTCGTGCGGTCGAGTCGGTTGGGCGAAAGGTCGGTTGCGAGCATCGAGTTCGACACATCCATCGCAATCATTATCTCCACACCCTCGCGCTCCACCTCGCGCAGTTTGGCGCCCTTCTGGGGGCGTGCAACAGCCACAATCATCAGCGCAAAGGCGGCCACAAACAGCCAAAACTTGAGCCTCAATTTGCCATTGGACCTCTCGGGGGCAAGGCGCGACAGAGCCGAGGCACTGCCAAAGCGTGCCAAAACCCTCTTGCGACGAGCCAAGCTCCACTCAAAGACCGCCACCATAAGCAGTAGCAGCAACAGAAGGTAGAGATACTCACTATTTGCAAACCTCAACATACGCGCAACTATTTGTTGTCCCCAAAAAAATTATCTACCCAGCCACAACCTGCGCACCACTTCCTCCAAAGCAAGAAGTCCGAGTGCCCAGAGAAGATAGAGGGCAAAATGTTCGTTATATTTCACATAGCTATCCGTCTCAACCTTGCTCTTTTCGAGCTGGTTGATGCGGTCGTAAATCTCATAGAGAGAGTCCTTGTCGGTGGCTCGGAAGTAGTCGCCACCCGTTTTTGTTGCAATCTCGGTGAGCGTCTGCTCGTCGATCTCCACCCTGCTCTGGACATACTGCAACCTGCCCCACGCATCCCTGATGGGATATTGGACATAGCCCCGACGCCCCACGCCAATCGTATAGACCTTCACACCATAGTCGGCAGCAATATCGGCCGCCGCCAGGGGCGACACCTCTCCCGCATTATTCATACCATCGGTCAGAAGAATCACAACCTTGCTCTTGGCCTCCGACTCTCGCAGGCGGTTGATGGCCGTAGCAAGGCCCATACCGATAGCCGTACCATCCTCCACAATGCCGAAATCTACCCTCGAGAGGAGGTTTTGCAGCGCCGCCTTATCGGTGGTGATGGGGCTCTGCGTGTAGCTCTCGCCCGCAAAAATCACAATTCCGATGCGGTCATTGGGGCGGTCGGCTATAAACTTGGAGGCCACATCCTTGGCTGCGTGGAGTCGGTTGGGCACAAAGTCCGTAGCCTCCATAGTGGTCGAAACATCTATGGCCAGCACTATATCGATACCCTCAACCGTCGTCTTGCTCATATTCTCGCTGCTCTGGGGGCGAGCCAAGGCCACAGCCACCAGCACCACAGCCGCACACCTCAACACCAAAGGCAGGTGGCGACAATAGTAGCGCAGGGTGCGTGGTGCGTCGCTCACAGGGCGCACCGTTGAGAGCTTCAACGAGGCACCTCCGGCTCTCTGCAACCACAGGTAGTAGAGCACCATAGGCACCACCAGCGCCGCAAGCCACAACATATATGGATTCGCAAACTTCATCCCGTTCTAAATCTCTATCTCTTTGTTTCTGCTCTCTTATTTACCAATTCTTCCCCGAGGCACCAACGCCAATCACACGCCTGCTATCGACCTTCTCGCGGGTTTGGTCCTCGGCACGCTGCACTGCATCGAGCATCTGGCGACTCATCTCCTTGGGGGTCTGCCCTGCGGGGCTCTGCTGGGGCTGATGGCCACCGTTACCCTCGGGCGAAGGCTGATCCTTGGGCCCATTCTCGTCGGGCTGATTCTCACCCTCATTCTCCTTGGGCTGCTCCCCATTCTCCTGGGGTTGCTGTTGGGGCTGGTTATCACCATTCTGGCCACCCTCCTGATTCTGTTGCTGCTCTTGCTGATGCTTTAGCAACTCCTTGGTGACAACATAGTTGAACTTGGCCTGCTGATCCGAGGGGTTGAGCATCATAGCCGACTTATAGGACTCCAGAGCCTCCTGGAGCTTCTGCTGCTGTAACTGAGCAGTACCCAGGTTGTAGTGCACATCGGCCCTCTGCTCGTCGGTCATCTCCACACCCTCTCTCTTGAGCAAAGCGTCAAAGGTAGCCTCGGCAGCCGCATAGTCGCCAAGCGAATATTGGGCGTCGCCCAAGTTGAAGGCTGCCTCCAGCGAGAGCGAATCTCTCTGCAGAGCCTCAAGGTAGTGGGCACTAGCATCGTACATCTTCTCCTTGCGAAAGTCGCGGTTACCTCGGCGGATGTGGCGACGCTCGGGGTACCTCTGGCCCCACGCCTCCTCGGTGCACAAAAGTCCCAAAAGAGTGACTATCAATATGGTGTATATCCTATTGGTTCTCATCCTTCTGCTCGCCATTTGTTACACTCTCGCCCTCGGTGGGCACAACCTTACTCTCCTCAACAAAGTAATAAACCTTATAGTATGCCTCCTCGTGGTACTCCTGCTCGGGGAGATACTTCGCAAACTTCACGAGGTCGCTCTCACCAAGCAGCCTCTGAAGGTCGGCATAGTGTTTGGCACTCACTCCCACCCTCTTCAGGGCCGCAAGAATCTCCTCGGAGGTCATCTCGGGGGCATCCACACCATAGCGGCCATCGAGGTATTCGCGCAGAATATCCGTAAGGGCCGTATAGTACTCCTTCAGGCGGCCATTCTGCCACAGTTTCTGGTTGTGGAGCTGCTCCAAGCGGCGGATTGCTACAACGTGGGGTGGCTCTGCGGGGGTCACAACCACCCTCTTGGACCTGCGGCCCACAAGAGCGGCAATGTATCTAATAAGCAGGAAAAGAAGCGCCATAGCCAGCAGAGTGGCACCCACATAGCCCGCTACCTCGCCCACACGAAATGACACCTTCATCGGAGGTTTGATGGGATAGATGGTCGTCTGGGTGGAATCGGTGGGTATCATCGCGATATTCACCTCCAGCGCCACACGCGAGAGGAGTGTGTCGATGCGCTCGGGCGAGGTGGCATAGAGCACCCCCAGAGAGTCTATGGCATAACGATTGGCCTCAAAGCCTATGAGGGTGTAGCGTTTGCGCAACCCCAGAAGTCCTTCTCCGCGAGAGATGGTATCGACCTCGCCATCCTTTATAAGTTCAATCTCGCCCTCGGCAAAGCCCGCCGAGAGGTCGGGAAACGCCACAGCGCACCCCTCGGACGCCTCCACCTCCATAACTAGGTCGAAGTGGTCGCCAAGCACCACCTCCTGTGGCTCAAAGTGGGCATCGGTAATACGCACGGGCTCCTGGCCACGCATCAAGCCCACCGCAGCCACCAAAGCCACCAACAATAAGCCTCTATTTCTCCACCAATTTTTCATATCTCTATCTCTTCTTGAAGAGCTTAAGCAGTTCTTTCACATAGTCCTCATCCGTAGCAATCGCCACCGAGTCTACCCTCGCACGCGAAAGCACCTTCGACATCTGCTCCACACTCGCCGCATAGCTCTCGGCATAGTGATCTCTTACCGCTCTCGACGAGGTATCAACCCACACACGCGAGCCACTCTCGGCATCCAACATCTCAACAAGGCCAATGTCGGGCAGATCGGCATCCCTTCGGTCATAGACCCTGATGGCCACCGTATCGTGCTTGCGCGAGAAGATGCCCAGCACCCTCTGGAGAGCCTCGCCCTCAACGGCAGGCATCTCAAAGTCGCTCACAAGGAAGGTGATACAGCGTTTCTTGAGCGCACTCGTAAGGAACTCCAAGGGGGCCACCAACGAACTTCCACGGCTCTCGGGCTCAAACTCCAGCAGCGTGCGGATAATCATCAAGATATGCGAACGCCCCTTCTTGGGAGGGATGAACTTCTCCACCCTGTCGCTAAAGAGCAAGCAACCAACCTTATCGCCCGTCTGCGCCGCCGAGAATGCCAGCAGAGCCGCAATCTCGGTCATAATGGCTCGTTTGGTCTTGTCGCCAGAGCCAAACAAACCCGAGCCGCTGACATCGACCATAAGCATCATTGTCAGCTCTCGCTCCTCCTCATAAATCTTGATGTGGGGCTTGCGCATACGAGCCGTAACATTCCAGTCGATGTCCCTCACATCGTCGCCCAAGCGATACTCCCTAACCTCACTGAAGGCCACACCCCTACCACGGAATGCACTGTGGTAGTGGCCCGCAAATAGGTCGCTCGAAAGACCGCGAGTTTTAATCTCAATCTTTCGGACCTGCCTCAATATCTCGGAAGTATCTTTCATTCTTTTTTCTTTATTCGAAGCTTTTTGTAAAAAGCTTCACCAAAAACTTTTAGACGATACTGCGTATCGTTGTATTTGCTCTACCCTATTTCGGAGCCACCCTCACTCGTTGCCGCCGTTGCGGCC
>JAZQZA010000129.1:0-18130 GCA_045633765.1 Tidjanibacter sp.
TCGATGTTGTAGTCGCTCAGGGTCTCGGCACCACGCTTGAGTTTCAGCTCCTCGGTGAGGGTGTTGGTGGCGCTGTTGCTGATACCCTCAAACAACCAGCGGAAGATTCGAGGACGCTCGGCCAGAACGATGTGAAGATCGACGCTATCGCCAACGGGGGTGGCCAAAATCTGCACATCCGAGAAGTACTGACGCGACCACAGGCGGGTAATGGCGTCGGAAATCTCCCTGCCGGGGATGGTGATCTCATCGCCCACAGCCAGGCCCGACGAGCCAATCTGAAGGTCGGCGTCGAGGTACTTAATGCCGTCGGCTTTGATGTTGCGGATGATGTATTTCTTGGGTGCACCATAGTCTGCCATTGGCGCATTAAGGTCAATGGTGAGAGAGTCGGTGGAGTTCTCGGACTGCTCGAGGGCCTCGACGGCGACAATTGCGGGCTCGGTTTGTTGAGCCCACAGCGCAGTGGTGGCGAATGTCAGCAGCAAGAGTAGAAATGTGAGTCTTCTATGCATCGTTGTAATCTATTTTTCGGTGGAGTTGTTTTGGGGCTCGACGAGTCCGAAGCGGCGTTTGCGGCCACTGTATGCCTGCAGTGCCTCCCTGAAGGACTCCTTGTCAAAGTCGGGCCACAAAGTGGGGGTGAAGTAGAGTTCGCTATAGGCAGCCTGCCACATAAGGAAGTTGCTGAGCCTATACTCGCCGCCTGTGCGGATGATAAGGTCCGGATCGGGGTACTCGCTCGAGTAGAGGTTGCCGGAGATGAACTCGGTGGTTATATCTTCGGGCCTTAGAGCACCCTCGGCAACCTGCTGGGCAAGGTGCTGGATGGTTTGGGTTATCTCGTGGCGCGAGCTGTAGTTCATTGCGAAGATGAGGGTGATGCGGTCGCCGTCGGCAGTCTCGCTCTCAATCTGGTCGATGTAGCGATTGACCTTCTCCGAAAGGTCGCGCCTGTCGCCCATAATACGAGCCCTCACTCCCTGCTTCTTGAGTTCGGGAGTCTCGGCTACCACGCTCCTGCAGAAGAGTTCCATAATGCCATCGACCTCCTCCTTGGGACGGCCCCAATTCTCGGTCGAGAAGGTATAGAGTGTCAGATACTTAACGCCCTCGGCTGCAGCAGCCTTGAGTGCGCGACGCACAGCCTCAACGCCTGCAATATGCCCCTCGGTGCGCTCTTTGCCTCGTTGTTGTGCCCACCTGCCGTTGCCGTCCATAATGATTGCAACGTGGGTGGGGATGTTGTTCTGTATTTTGTTCTCGGTCATTGCTTGCGTGTGAATTAAACGCGCAAATATACTAAAAACTTGTCTTATTACAATAGGTATAACCCCCTATTTGGCACTTTTGCGACTAAAGCTTTGACTCTCTGCCATCAAAGCCCCACATCATTTTCTTTTTTAACGCTTCGTAGAAGGAAATATTTTGTGGCTTAACCAAAAAAACCTCCTCCTTGGCCCTTGTGATTGTGAACGAGGAGCCATTCTTTATTACGAAATTCTCGTTGTCGATGGCCGCCAGCGCGTAGGGGTCGCGAGTCTCTATGGTAAGTCTTATCTTGCAGCTGTCGGGGACAACCACAGGGCGCATCGTCAGGTTGTGGGGTGCGATGGGGGTTAGAATCATACAGTTGCACTCGGGGGCAACTATCGGGCCACCTGCGCTGAGGGAGTAGGCGGTGGAGCCTGTGGGTGTTGCAACCAGAGCGCCGTCGCTCCAATAGCCCGCCACTGTGCGGCCGTCAATTTCGACTTTGATACCAATCATTCCCATATGCTGGCGCTGGATTGAAAATTCATTGAAAGCCAATGGGAAAGCCACGCCATCCTTAACATCTCCTTCAACCTTAAGAAGTGTGCGTCGCTCGGTCGTGAAATTGCCCCCTAGAAGCTCGTCGAGAGTCTGCTCGGCCTCCTCTTGTGAGGCGATGGCGAGGAATCCGAGGCGTCCGGAATTGATGCTCAAAATTGGGGTGGGGCGACCCTCCAAGTGGCGCACTGCACTCAGCAGTGTGCCATCTCCACCGTAGGAGATGAGGATGGAATCGTCGGTCACAACCTCGGCCATCGAGGTGTAGATATTGGCGGGAGCGATTGCCGAACCACCGCACGACGCGTACCATTCGGCCGCTGTATCATTGACCGAAAAATCAATATTTCGAGCCTTAATGCTCTCTATTAGTGCGCCAAAACGCTCGCTTGAACTATTTTTTGAGGGGCGCGAAAACAAAATTATTTTCATTTCACAAAACTTTGTGATAACTTTACACTCGCAAAATTACCTAAAACTTCCGTATAAACTAACTTTAATGGGTGAAAAGTATGACTAAACTGAGTGTAAATATAAACAAAATTGCGGTAATACGCAATTCCAGAGGTGGAAATATGCCCGATGTGCTCCTCGCAGCGCGTCGAATTGAGGGCTTTGGTGCCGAGGGAATCACTGTTCATCCTCGTCCCGATGGCCGCCACATTCGTTATGATGACGTAAGGGCGCTCAAAGAGCTCGTTACCACCGAACTTAATATTGAGGGTAACCCCATCGACTCCTTCGCTGACTTGGTGCTGGAGGTTGTGCCTGCGCAGGTGACCCTGGTGCCCGACGCCGCCAATGCCATTACCTCCAATGCCGGTTGGGATACCGTTGCCAATCGTGAGTTTCTGACCCAGAAGATTGCAGAGTTCAAGGCAAAAGGTATTCGTGTGTCGGTGTTTGTGGATCCCGTACCCGAGATGGTGCGTGGTGCCAAGGAGTGTGGCGCAGATAGGGTGGAGCTCTATACCGAGGCCTATGCTCGTGACTATCACCTCGATAGAGAGGCGGCCATTGCACCCTATGTGGCAGCAGCCGAGGAGGCTCGCAAGTGTGGCTTGGGGCTCAATGCCGGTCACGACCTGAACCTTGATAATCTGGCCTATTTCGCCCAGAGAATACCCTGGACCGATGAGGTCTCCATTGGCCACGCGCTCATCTCCGATGCGCTCTACTTGGGACTTGAGGAGACTGTGAGCCGCTATTTGGCACAACTTAAATAATTTTTCGCTGCGATGCTTGATAAATCACCTCTTTCGCTCCCTATATTTCAAGAGATTACCGAGATTGTTGAGTCGCTCGGTTTGAGGGCCTATGTTGTGGGTGGCTATGTTCGCGACCACTACTTGGCTCGTCCTTCGACCGATATTGATGTTGTAGTCGTGGGTAGTGGTATTGAGGTGGCCAAGGCATTGGGTCGCAGGCTGAAGACAAAAGTTTCGGTCTTCAAAACCTTTGGTACGGCTATGTTGCACGACGAGGATGGCCGTGAGATTGAGTTTGTTGGAGCCCGCAAGGAGTCCTACTCGCCAGATTCGCGCAAGCCCGCCGTGGAGGAGGGAACAATTGAGGATGACCAGCTGCGTAGGGATTTTACTATCAATGCGTTGGCGTGGTCGCTAAATAGGGATTCCTATGGTGAGTTGCTCGATAGTTTTGGCGGAATGGCCGACCTTGAGAGTCAGATTATCCGCACTCCGACAGACCCCGATGTGACCTTCTCCGACGACCCCCTGAGGATGATTCGCGGTGTGAGGTTTGCCTCGCAGCTTGGCTTCGACCTTGCTCCCGAAACCTTTGATGCCATTGTTCGCAATGCCGACCGCATAAAGATTGTGTCACAGGAGCGCATCGCCACCGAACTGCATAAAATCGTGGCCTCGCCTATGCCCTCCATAGGTTTTGAGCTTCTCTCGCTTACGGGCCTACTTCCCCACATCTTCCCCGAGTTGGAGGCTCTCAAGGGAGTGGAGGTGCGATGCGGTAAGGCCCACAAGGACAACTTTGTGCATACGCTCAAAGTGCTTGATAACGTTGCCAAGAAGAGTGATAATCTGTGGCTCCGCTGGGCGGCGTTGTTGCACGATATTGCCAAGCCCCGCACCAAGGCCTTCGACGCCAGGGTGGGGTGGTCTTTCCACGGTCACGAGGTGGTGGGCAGCAAGATGATTCCCGACATCTTCCGCAGGCTGCGTCTGCCGCTCAATGAGAAGATGAAGTATGTGCGCAAACTTGTCTTTCTGCACCTTCGACCAATTATCCTCTCGGAGGACGAAGTGACCGATTCGGCTGTGCGCCGATTGCTCTTTGAGGCGGGCGACGATGTGGAGGATTTGATGACACTCTGTGAGGCCGATATTACCTCCGGAATAGACTCCAAAGTGCAGCGCTATCTGCGCAACTTTGCACTCGTCAGAGTGAAGATGAGGGAGATTGAAGAGAAGGACCGAATAAGGAATTTCCAGCCCCCTATTACGGGTGAAATCATAATGCAAACCTATGGTTTAGCTCCTTGTGCTCAAGTTGGTGAGATAAAGGCAATTATTAAGGATGCGATTCTCGATGGAGAGATCCCGAATGAGTATGATGCAGCCTACGGTTTAATGGAGAAAATTGCCGCAGAAAGAGGACTTAAAAAGGCGAAGTAGAGATGGCTCTTGTGAACAATAATAATGCCTACAAGGAGCGCAATTTGGAGTTCCTTGAGGAGTATGCCGAAAGGCCCGGTGTGAAGCGCCTGTTCAACGGTGTGCTCTATCGTGAAATCACCAAAGGTAAGGGCGAAAAACCGACTGCCAAAAGTGTGATTACGGTCCACTATAAAGGCACTCTTATTAACGGCAAACCCTTCGATGCAACCGAAAAGGGAAGGCCCGCCACTTTCCCCCTGAGAGGGTTGATAGAGGGGTGGAAAACGGCGCTCAAGGAGATGCCCGCAGGTTCGCGCTGGGAGATAGTCATCCCCTTTAATCTCGGCTACGGCTCGCGCGGTGCTGGAATCATAAAACCCTTTTCGACTCTCATTTTCGACATCACCCTGCTCCGCGTGGAGTAAATTGTGGTGTGAGAGAGGCGAAATATCAATTATTTTACTAATTTTGTAATTTAGAAACCGGTAACTACTAATTTAACTTCTTAGACCACTATGTTTAGAAGGTTCGTCCTATTGTGCACCTTTGCACTCTTTGCTACCACTCTTTCGGCACAAATCACACGCCTCGATGTGGAGGTGCGTGGCGATTGGCAGAAGGAGATTCTTGATGGCGTCAATCTCCCTGCAAACTCGGGCTTCTCGGGCAAATTCCTCAATCTGCGTCTTGATGGCTCGCTGTCGGAGAATCTCACCTATTCTATTCGCTACCGTGCCAATAAGGTACAGGGCTCACCTTTTGCTGCAACCGATTGGGCTACACTCAATTACAATACGGATAATTGGGAGTTTTCGGCAGGTAAACAGGTGGTGGCCATCGGTGGTTACGAGTATGACCGCGCACCCATTGATATCTATTTTGCATCGGAGTATTGGCACCAGATTGCCTGCTATCAGTTTGGTGTGAGCGCCGCCTATAAGTATGGAAATTCCAAGTTGCTCGGACAGGTGTGTAGGAGCCCCTACGATTTTGCGGGTGAGGATCTCTATGCCTACAACCTGATGGTTATCAATAGCAGCACTCTCTCGTCACTCTCGTCGATAAACCTCTTGGAATATGCGCCTGGTAAGTTTGCAGGTTACATTGCAATTGGTATGCGCGAGGTCTTTGGCGATGTTGCTGTGGAGTGGGATGTTATGTATCGTAACGATCTTGAGAACCTGAAAGATAGCAGCAGCTTTTCGACGATGTTCGATGCAAATTGGGCAGTGGATGAGAAACTAAATATCTTTGCACACGCCTCCTACGATACGAACAATTCTATGCTTATGTATGACCCCACGGTTTTCTATGGCACCAATATTTGTCGTGTGGGCGGAGGTGTGGAGTATTTCCCCACCGGCAAAAAGAATGTGCGCATCCACGCAGCAACTTCCTACACCTTTGGCGAGCAGGGTAATCTGCTCGGTGGTGGTTTGATGGACAAACACTTGATGTTCCAGGCGGGTCTGACTTGGAAAGTTAATCTTTTGGGTAGAAACTAATTACCTTGAACTGAAATATGGCAACACCTCGACCAAAACGCGGATTTAGGATGCCAAGTGGCATTGTTTGTCTGCTCGTAATCTTCCTTCTTTTTGGCTACCTCGGCAATCGTATGGGCACGGCAAATATGCTCAATACGATTATGAATACCGCACACGATTTGTTGCTCAATACGGTATTCTATCTGATGGCTATCTGTGTGATTACAGGTGCATTGGGTAGGATTTTTGTGGAGTTCGGCGTTGTGAGGCTCTTCGAGAAACTGCTGCGCCCTCTGATGAAACCCCTCTTCAATCTCCCGGGTGTGGCGTCGTTGGGTGCTGTTGTGACTTTCCTCTCGGATAACCCTGCAATCATCTCTCTGGCACAAGATAGACAGTTTGCCTCTTACTTCAAGAAGTATCAGTACATCTCGCTCACCAACTTCGGTACCGCTTTTGGTATGGGTTTGCTGGTGGTTGTCTTTATGGTTGGTCAGGGCTACTTCTGGGAGCCATTTGTGGGCTTTGTGGGTGCAATCGTTGGTTGCCTTGTGTCGACAAGGATTATGCAACGCTCTGTGATTAAGGCCTATCCTAATTATAAATATGAGCCTGCGGTTGTTGTGCAGGAGGAGAAGAAAGAGGAGGCCATAGAGTATAAAAAACCGATGTTCCAGCGCATCTTGGATTCGCTATTGGATGGCGGCAAGACGGGCGTGGATGTGGGTATGGCAATCATCCCAGGCGTGCTTATTATCTCGACACTTGTGATGATTCTCACCTTCGGTCCCTCGAAGACGGGTGAATATACGGGTGCGGCCTATGAGGGTACGGAGTTGCTGCCTTGGTTGGCAGGTAAGGTTAGCGTTGTTTTTGAGTGGTTGTTCGGCTTTGGCGACCCCCATCTGATTGCTTTCCCCATCACAGCGTTGGGCGCTGTGGGTGCAGCCTTGGGTCTGATTCCCGAGTTTGCGGCTTCGGGCTGGATTGATGGTAACGCTATCGCAGTGTTCACCGCTATTGGTATGTGTTGGAGTGGCTACCTGAGCACTCATACCGCAATGCTCGACACCCTCGGATATCGTAGCCTCACCTCGAAAGCTATTGTGGCCCACACCATTGGTGGCCTTGTGGCGGCCATTGTTGCCCATTGGCTCTATATGTTCGTTGGGTTGTTTATTTAGGACCAATAAATAGTTTAATAGTATAGCGGGCTCGGCAAACAGTTGCCGAGCCCGCATCTTATTCTGCATTATGCAGCGAAAAATCAACTCTTTGCCCAAGTGTTGGAGAGGATGAGGATTAGGATGCAGATGGGGAGAACGCCTGCAAAGATGAGCCAACGGAGGTGAAGGATGGCATCAACTGCCATAAGTGCTGCAATGACAAGACTACCGACACCCATTATCAACCTCAAACGGCGAACATTGTACTGTGCCCTCTCCTCGGGACTCGCGGTATTGTAGCCCGAAATGAGCCAGTCGCCGTGGCCGATAAGAATCAAAATGGCCATCGCAACAATTACGGCGACAATTACAAGTGTTGTAAATAGTTCGGTGTTCATATATTCAATGGGTTTTTAGTCAAAGGATTGCATACCACTCTGGGCAATCTTGATGATGCGCTGGTAGTCGTGGGGAGTGAGCTCCATAAAGAAATAGTGGATGGGGTCCACCCTCATACCTTTGTACTTGATCTCGTAGTGGAGGTGGGGCGAAAGTGAGAGTCCCGTATTGCCCGTTAGACCGATGATGTCGCCCCTCTTGACACTCTGCCCCTCCTTGACATCGATGCGTGAGAGGTGGCGATATTGGGTTTCGTAGCCCGAGCCGTGGTCGATGATGATATATTTACCTGCCGAGGTGGGGCGGGTACGGACCTCAGTAACCTTACCATCGGCTGTGGCAAAGACGCGCGAGCCCACAGGGACTGCAAAATCTACGCCCTGATGCGATGCAAGGGTCTTGTAGAAGGGATGGATGAGTTGTCCGTAGGGTGCTGTGAGGAGGGTGAGCTCCTTGTTGATGATGGGCTGGATTGCGGGAATGTGGTTGGTCTTGGTGCCGAGGCTATCGACCAACTTGTTGATATACTCACACATCGTAAGAAGCCCCTTCTCGCTACTTTCAAAGCGCTCCATACGGCCGAAAAATTCGCTCTGGAGTTCCCTCTCGCTCATCTGGGAGAGCGTCTGTCGGCTCTTCCAACGCTCATCGCTGGGGTTGTCCATAAAGTCGTAGGGCTCGCTCTCGAAGAGAATCCTGAAGACATTCCTATCTCTCTGGATGACATTGTCGAGAACCATCGATATGGTGTCGTAGCGACCGCTTATGGCCTCATAATCATCCTGCAGGAGGGTGTTGATGCTCCTCTGGCGGCTCTGCGACGGAGTGTCGAAAAGGGAGTAGAAGAGGTATGTTCCCCCAAGGGCAAAGGCGAATATGACCAAGTCGCTAAGCAAGCGCAAAATGGCGCTGCGGATGCGACTGTGGCGATGCTCGCTCGGTGGGTATATGTTATATCTTCTGCTCATTGTCTTTGCTATTCGATGGTCTCAAATGTTGTTGCCTTGGCCTGCTCGATAATCTCGTCGAGCTCCTCGACGCTCATATCTCGGCGGAAGTAATTTATGGGGTCCACATTGTTGTTCATATAGAGCACTTCGTAGTGGAGGTGGGGGCCTGTTGAGCCACCCGTCGAGCCTACATATCCAATCAGCTCGCCACGCTTGACATACTGCCCCTCGGTGACAAAGCGTTTGCTCAGGTGGGCATAGCGTGTTTTGTAGCCAAAGCCGTGGTCTATAACTATTTGCTGTCCATAACTGCGCTTGGCTTCGCCCTGCTCGGAGATGACCACCTCGCCATTGCCTGTGGCATATACGGGGTCGCCTGTGCGGGCTCCAAAGTCAAGACCTTTGTGCTCAATGTAGCGGTTGTGTATGGGGTGCAGACGGGTGCCAAAGGCGCCAATGTGTCCCCTCAGATCGCGCTTGTTGATGGGCCAAATGGCGGGAATGGAGGCCGCCATCAGCTCCTTGTCTTTGGAGAGGAGTTGCAGGTCGTCGAGCGACTTGCTCTCAAGGTAGAGTAGGCGGGAGTAGCCATCGAGCATACGCCAAGTTTTGCCCACCACACCGCCATAGGCTTCGCAGCACCCGGCATAGAAGGCATTGTTGTAGGGGGTGAAAATGCCATCAACGGAGAGGGTGTCGGAGCCGAAAAGGGCGCGGTAGATGCGGGTGTCCCTGTGGCGCAGCTCGCCAATCTTCTCTCCGGAGGACTCGATGCGCTCGGCCAGAGTGTTTATTTGGCCGGCAATTGCCACACCCTCTTTCTCGAGTTTTTGGAGTTTTGGGGTGTAGTAGGAGAGTGAATAGACAAGATTTACCACCGAGGCGGCGAGGAAAAAGAGTAGAAAACGCCTTGCTGCAAAGTACCTCTTCAGGCGTGCAGGGCGCTCAACGGGCTCGTAGGTGAGCGTTTCGGGGTTGAATATGTACTCTTTTTGACTCATTATTGTAAATAATGTTTGCTTTGGGTTACAAAATTAGAGTAAAATATGTAATTTTGCAACCTTGAAAAAGAGAGTATTATTTTTTAGAGATTATAGATTATGATGACTTCGAACGAAATTAGGAAGAAATTCCTTGAGTTTTTCCAGGGCAAGGAGCACACGATTGTTCCTTCGGCACCTATGGTTGTGAAGAACGACCCTACGCTTATGTTTACAAATGCTGGTATGAACCAGTTTAAGGATATCTTCCTCGGTAATGCGGAGAAGAAGTACAATCGCGCGGCCGACACCCAGAAATGTCTTCGCGTTTCGGGTAAGCACAACGACCTTGAGGAGGTGGGCCACGATACCTACCACCACACAATGTTCGAGATGCTCGGCAACTGGTCGTTTGGTGACTACTTCAAGAAGGAGGCTATCGAGTGGGCTTGGGAACTTCTGACCGAGGTCTATAAGATGCCCAAGGATAGGCTCTATGCTACCGTATTTGAGGGCGCTCCCGAGGACGGCGTGCCTATGGATCAGGAGGCTTTCGACCTTTGGAAACAGTATCTGCCCGAGGACCACATCATCCTCGGCAACAAGCACGACAACTTCTGGGAGATGGGCGAGACCGGCCCCTGCGGTCCCTGTAGTGAGATTCACTTCGACCTCCGTAGCGAGGAGGAGCGCGCTGCCAAGCCCGGTCGTGAGATGGTCAATATGGGCCACCACCTTGTAATTGAGATTTGGAACCTCGTGTTTATGCAGTTCAACCGTAAGGCCAACGGCTCGCTGGAGCCCCTGCCTCACAAACATATCGATACCGGTATGGGCTTTGAGCGTCTGTGTATGGTTCTTCAGAACAAGCAGAGCAACTACGATACCGATGTGTTCTCCACCCGCATCGCAGAGATTGCAGCCCTCTCGGGTAAGCGCTACGGCGAGGATGAGAAGGCCGATGTGGCAATGAGGGTTATTGCCGACCACTTGAGGACCATTTCGTTCTCGATTGCCGACGGTCAGCTGCCCAGCAATGTGAAGGCTGGCTATGTTATCCGCCGTATCCTGCGTCGTGCAGTGCGCTATGGTTACACCTACCTCGGCTTCAATGAGCCCTTCATCTGCAAACTCGTTCCCGGATTGGTGGAGCAGATGGGTGAGCAGTTCCCCGAGCTGAAGGCACAGCAGTCGCTCATCGTGAGTGTTATCTGCGAGGAGGAGACCGCATTCCTCAAGACCCTCGCAACGGGTATCAACCTCCTGGAGGGCGTTATGAATAAGAGTCGTGCTGCTGGCAAGAGCGTTATCGATGGCAAGTCGGCATTCACACTCTACGATACCTACGGATTCCCCATTGACCTTACCGAGCTTATCGCCAGGGAGAATGGTATGAGCGTTGATTTGGAGGCATTTGATGTGGAGCTTCAGGCACAGAAGGCTCGCTCGCGCAATGCTGCCGCTGTCGAGAACGACGACTGGGTGGAGCTCGTAGCTGGTGCAACCTCCGAGTTTGTGGGCTACGACAATCTCACCGCCGAGGTTAAGATTGTTCGCTACCGCCGCGTGACCACCAAGGGCAAAACCCTCTATCAGCTCGTATTTGACCGCACCCCCTTCTATGCCAATAGTGGTGGTCAGGTGGGTGATAAGGGTACCATTTCGGTCGATGGCAAGACTCTTGATGTTGTTGACACCATCAAGGAGAATGGTCTACCCATCCATATTGTAAACGAGCTGCCCGAGAATGTGGAGGCTACTTTTGTGGCTGTTGTTGACGAGGAGAGCCGCCTTGCTTCGGCTCGCCACCACTCGGTTACCCACTTGATGCACAAGGCACTCCGCGATATCCTCGGCTCGCACGTTGAGCAGAAAGGTTCGCTCGTGTGCCCCGAGTATCTGCGCTTCGACTTCTCCCACTTCCAGAAGGTGAGCGACGAGGAGTTGCGTCAGGTTGAGAAGGCCGTGAATCGTATGATTCGTGCAAACTATGCTCTCGACGAGAGGCGCGAGTGCAGCATTGAGGAGGCACAGAAGGCTGGTGCTATGATGCTCTTTGGCGAAAAATATGGCGACAAGGTGAGGATGATTCGCTTCGGTGAGTCGGTGGAGCTTTGTGGCGGTACTCACGTTAGCGCAACGGGTGTGATCGGTCAGTTCAAGATTGTTGCCGAGAGCGCCATTTCGGCAGGTGTAAGGCGTATTGAGGCAGTTGCCGGCGGCGTTGCCGAGGAGGCAGGATACAAGACCGAGGAGACCTTGAAGGAGATTCAGAAGACCGTTGGCTCGCCCGTGTTGTTGCAGGCCATCAGGAAGATGATGGAGGACAATGCTGAGCTCCGCAAAGAGATTGAGTCGTTCCGCGCCGAGAAGGCAAAGGCTGTGGCTGCAGAGATTGGCAAGATGATTGACGGCCAAAAGGTTATCTCGAAGATTGTCGATATGTCCGTAGATATGGTTAAGGACGCTGTTTACGCTCTGCGCACCGCCAATCCCGATGTGGCTATCGTGCTGGGTAGCCGCGAGGGCGGTAAGCCTATGTTGGCAGTTGCTGTGGGCGACAACCTCGTGAAGGCGGGTGTGAAGGCAGGTGATGTTGTACGCACCGCTGCAAAGGAGATGCAGGGTGGCGGTGGCGGTCAGCCCTTCTATGCAACCGCAGGTGGTAAGAACCCCGAGGGCTTGGAGAAGGCTATCGCTGTGGCCGAGGAGATGATTCTCGCTGCCGTTGGTAAATAATTGCAAACGAAATTTTAGGTTAGGAAATATGAAACAGAAAGTATTGCTTATGATTCTCGATGGTTGGGGTAAGGGTAACCACTCCAAGAGCGATGTTATCTACACCGCCCAGCCCGAGTTTATGAATGCCCTTGAGGCAAAGTATCCCAATGCAGAGCTGCGCACCGATGGTGAGAATGTGGGTCTGCCCGAGGGACAGATGGGCAACTCCGAGGTGGGCCACCTCAATATTGGCGCAGGTAGGGTTGTCTATCAGGATTTGGTGAAGATTAACCGCGCTTGCAGGGATAACTCCATTATGGAGAATAAGGAGGTTAAGGCCGCCTTTGAGTATGCAAAGGAGAAGGGTGTGAAGGTGCACTTTATGGGCCTTGTGAGCGACGGCGGCGTGCATAGCCAGCAGTCCCACCTCGAGAAACTCTTCGATATCGCACAGGCTTACGGCCTTTCCGACAGGACCTTCGTACACTGCTTTATGGATGGTCGCGACACCGACCCCCAGAGCGGTAAGGGCTACATCGAGGCCCTTGAGAACCACCTCAAGGTGAGTGGCGGCAGGATTGCTTCGATTATCGGTCGCTACTATGCAATGGATAGGGATAAACGCTGGCAGAGGGTGAAGATTGCCTACGACCAGATTGTTGCAGGTGTTGGCCGCCACGCAACCGATATGGTGGCAGCTATGCAGGAGAGCTACGATGAGGGCGTGACCGATGAGTTCGTTAAACCCATTGTGGCTGTGGATGAGAACGACCAGCCCATCGGCCTTATGGAGTCGGGCGATATGGTCATCTTCTTCAACTTCCGCAACGATAGGGCAAAGGAGCTTACCATCGTTCTTACCCAGCAGGATATGCCCGAGGAGGGTATGCACACTCTGCCCCTCTACTACTGCTGTATGACCCCCTACGATGCCAAATTTGAGGGTCTGCACATCCTTTTCGATAAGGATAATGTGGAGAATACCATCGGTGAGTATGTGTCGTCGCTGGGCCTCAAGCAGTTGCGTATTGCCGAGACCGAGAAGTATGCCCACGTGACCTTCTTCCTCAATGGTGGCAGGGAGGCCGAGTTTGCAGGCGAGAGCCGCATTCTGATTCCCTCTCCCAAGGTTGCGACCTATGACCTCCAGCCCGAGATGAGCGCTCCCGAGGTGGCAAAGGCACTCGTTGCCGAGCTCAAGAAGCAGGAGTTCGACTTCATCGCTCTGAACTTCGCCAATGGCGATATGGTTGGTCACACCGGCGTTTGGGATGCAATCCACAAGGCCGTAAAGACCGTTGATAGTTGCGTAAAGGAGGTTGTTTCGACCGCCGTTGAGAATGGCTACGAGGTGGTGATTATTGCCGACCACGGCAACGCCGATAATGCCGTGAATGAGGACGGCTCGCCCAACACCGCACACTCGCTGAACCCCGTGCCCATCATTGTGGTTTCGGATAGGGTGAAGAGCGTGGAGAATGGTGTGTTGGCCGATGTGGCTCCCACCGTGCTGAAACTTATGGGCCTTGAGCAGCCCGCCGAGATGACCGGTAAGGCTCTCGTGGAGTTCTAAATTTCACGCTTGAGAGAAAATATTCGGGGATTCCCCCAAAGCAAATCGGGCTGCATTGTCGGCCCGATTTGCTTTTTATACCTATTTTTATTATATTTGTGGGAAACCTTAACCCTTTTGATTCTTATGAAACGCATATTACTCCTTGTTGTGGCAATGTTGCTGGCCACCGCATCTTTCGCCCAAGTGAAGAAATCCCCCGCCCCCGAGCGCTATGGCTGGGATCAGGAGTATCCGCTTTACGGTCAGGTGAAAAGCGTTACTATCTCCCATTACGAGTATGTGAGCAAGTTCGGCAAGAACGAAAAGGGAGAGATGGAAGATAGGCAAATCTATTATTTCAATGAGGTTGGAGATGTGAGTGAGTATGAAAAAGAGGGTGAATATAGTCTCCACTATAAATATGATGCAGGCAATGTGGAAATCCATAAGTATAATAACTACGGCGCCCTTGAGATATGTACGGCAAATAAGTGTGACGAAAATGGTAGGGTGTTAGAGTCTGCAGAATATGATCGAGCTGGTGCTTTGCAGTCTATGACTTTCAACGAGTATGATGAGGCAGGAAATAATATTAAATCGGTTGAGTATAACAGTGCTGGAAATGTATCCTCATTGTGTTGTCGTGAATATAATGAGCACGACGATTTGACCTCTCTTAAATTGTATGACTCCAATGAGTCCTTGTTGGTTAGTATAGAACAATCTTTTACATACGATTCGGCTAGCAATATTACCGAGTGTTTAATTAGTAGTGGTTCCGTGAACGACTATTATGTTTGCAACTATGATGCCAATGGTAATTTAGTGGTGAGGGAATGTCGTAAATCGCTTGATGATTCATTGTATCTGAAAGAGGAATTTTCATACGATGAACGAGGAGAAAATCTGGTTTCAATAGTTGCTTATGAGCCTAGATTTGACGGTCGTATGATGGTGCCCATCAGCATTACAGAGTATAATATTTTATATGTTGGAGACGCTCCCGAAAAGCCAGCGGTGAATTATATTACCCAAATGATCAATGTGGTGAAAGATACCGCTATTATCGAGGACGAGTTTGGCTTCGCCGACTTCACCGAGGAGGAGATCATCGTTGAGGAGGTTGAGGTTGAAGAGGAGGTTGTTGAGGAGCAGGTGTTCGTGAAAGTAGAGTGTATGCCTTCCTTCGCAGGTGGTGATTTGAATACCTTCCGTACTTGGTTTGGTGGCGAGTTCAAGTATCCCGCAATCGCAGCAGAGAACGGCATTCAGGGCCGCGTTGTTGTGAGATTTGTGATCGAGAAGGATGGTCGCCTGACCAACATCGAGTTCCTTCAGTCGCCCGACCCCGTGTTCAACGAGGAGGTTGTCCGAGTGCTGGAGAAATCGCCCAAGTGGTCGCCCGGCTACCAGCAGGATAGGCCCGTGCGCGTATGCTATGTATTTCCTATTGATGTTCGTTTGCATTAATATATTTAACCAAATATACTTTAGATATGAAGTTTGCATATAAGATTTCGATGTTGTCGCTTGTGGCTTTGTTGGCTACGGTGACACTCCACGCCCAGAATTTCAACGACTCGCCCGCGCAGATGCAGGGTGGCGATGATGAGTACTCCTACGATGATGTGAACGCAAGGCAGCGCCCCGAGGCAAAGCCCCATTGGGTGGAGATTGAGTATCCCGGTGGTGATAGCTATAAAGGCTATCAGGTTGCTGGCCAAAATCACGGTCTTGGAGCCTACTATTGGTCCGACGGCTCGCGCTATGAGGGCGAGTTCAACAAGGATACATTTGCGGGCTACGGTGTGCTCTATATGCCCGACGGCCGCGTAATTTATGAGGGTGAGTTCAAAAATAGCCAGCCCCACGGCCTGGGCACTTTCTACTACAAATCGGGCTCGCGCTATGTGGGCGAGTGGGCAAATGGCGTGGAGTGTGGCACAGGCATACTCTACGATGCAAACTCCCGTGTGGTCTATTGTGGCGCCTGGAATGACGGCAAGCCCAACGGCAGAGGAGCCTATCATTGGGCCGATGGTCGCAAGTATGTGGGCGCCTTCCGTGACGGCAAGAGCCACGGTCAGGGTACGCTCTACGGTGCCGACGGTAAGATTGTCTTCAGTGGTGCTTGGAAAGACGATCAGCCTGTGAAGTAGTCATTCGTTGGCAAATGGTGATAAAACAAGGGGCGATGCAACCGCATCGCCCCTTTGCTTTCTTTGTGTATAGCTCTTACTCGGCCTTGTGAATGAGGGTGATGATCTCGCCACCGTGCACGATAGCCTGCTCGTTTGCGGGCAGGGTCTTCCAAGCACGCTCGGGAAGCGATTTCTTCAAACCAATCTTCACATACTCCATATCCACGATGGGGCAAACCTTCAGGTAGCCACCAAGAATCATCGTGTTGAACAAGCGAGCATTACCCATCTTGGCGCACTCCTCGGTGGCGTTGATGGTGTAGATGTTGATGTCCTTACGGGTGGGGTGGTGAGTAATACCATTGGTATCGTAGATGAGGTTGCCACCGGGGCGAACATTCTGCTCGAACTTATCCAAGCTCTGCTGGTTCAGAACGATGATGGTGTCACACATCTGTACGATGGGCGAGCTAACGGGCTGGTCGCTAACAACAACAGTCACATTGGCGGTACCACCACGCATCTCGGGGCCATAGCTGGGCAGCCAGCTAACCTCGTAACCCTGCAACATACCCGAGTAGGCCAAAATTTTACCGGTCGAGAGGACACCCTGTCCACCAAAACCTGCAATAATCAATTCCTGTTTCATATCTCTTTCTATTGCTTTAAGGGTTATTCGTCTTTAATGTCACCAAGGGGATACTCTGCAACCAGATTCTCCTCCATCCACTTGTTTGCTGCTACGGGGCTCATCTTCCAACCGCTGTTGCAAGTTGCCACGAACTCAACAAACGACAAACCTTTGCCTGCCAACGAGTTCTCCAAAGCCTTGCGGATAGCCTTCTTTGCTTTGCGAACAGCTGCGGGGGTGTGTACGCTCTGACGAGTTACATAGCATACGCCGGGAAGCTGGCATACGAAGTTGGCAACCTTGTAGGGATAGCCGTGCAACTGGGGATCACGACCGTAGGGGCAGGTTGCGGTCTTCATACCGATAAGGGTATTGGGCGACATCTGACCACCGGTCATACCATAGATTGCGTTGTTGATATAGAATACTGCGATGCTCTCGCCACGGTTACATACGTGGATGCTCTCGGCGGTACCGATAGCGGCCAAGTCACCGTCACCCTGATAGGTGAAGACGAGTTTGTCGGGATAGAGTCTGTGGGCGGCGGTAGCAACAGCTGCTGCACGGCCGTGGGCTGCCTGAATCCAGTCGATGTGGAGGTAGTTGTATGCAAATACCGAGCAACCTACGGGCGATACACCGATGGTCTTCTCCTGAACACCCATCTCGTCGATAACCTCTGCGATGAGTTTGTGGATAGTACCGTGGCTACAACCGGGGCAGTAGTGCATCACATTGTCTTTCAAGACGGGAGTCTTGGAATATACCAAATTCTCTTTGGTCTTCTCAACGATATATTCTGCCATAACGATTTGCTATTTAATGATTTTGTTCTTCAGTGCCTCGTATACCTGATCGGGAGTGTAAACTGCACCACCGGTACGGCCGTAGTGCTCTACGGGTACGGCACCATTAACTGCGAGTCGAACATCGTCAACCATCTGACCCATATTCAACTCGGCAACGAGCACGCCTTTAGTCCTGGCTGCAACCTCTGCAATCTTCTTGCTGGGGAAGGGCCAGAGGGTGATGGGACGGATAAGACCCACCTTGTAGCCCTCGGCACGAGCCTGAGCGATGGTAGCTTTGCAGATACGAGCCGACGAACCGAATGCTACGATGAGGTAGTCGGCATCGTCACACATATACTCCTCGAAGCGTACATCCTCCCTCTCGCAGCGAGCGTACTTCTCGAAAATCTTATAGTTGAACTGCTCCTGTGCATAGGGATCGAGCTCCAAAGAGGTCACGATGTTGCCCTCGCGATCTGCGGTCTTGCCGGTGCAAGCCCAGTTGCTGTGCATCTTCACGATCTCCTCGTCGGTCCAGCGGGGACGCTGCTCGGCGAGCTCAACTTTCTCCATCATCTGGCCAATAACGCCATCCGAAAGAATCATTACAGGGTTGCGATACTTGAACGCCAAATCGAATGCGTCGAATACGAAGTCGTGCATCTCCTGAACCGAAGCAGGGGCAAGAACGATGATCTTGTAGTCACCGTGACCGCCACCCTTAACGGCCTGGTTGTAGTCGCTCTGTGCGGGCTGGATGGTACCAAGACCTGGGCCGCCACGAGTAACGTTCACAACAACGCAAGGAAGCTCTGCACCAGCCAAGTAGGTCAAACCCTCGCACATAAGGCTGATACCGGGGCT
>JAZQZA010000130.1:0-7235 GCA_045633765.1 Tidjanibacter sp.
ACCTGTGCCGGTTCGACCCCGGCTCTGGGTACGAAAGAGGAGAGAAGCGATTCTCTCCTCTTTTTTTGCGCCCACAAAAGCCCACCCACCGCCCACCAATGTCCCATTTTCCCCTTCCTTCCTTCCTTCCTTCCTTCCTCTTAATTTTTAGTATGTAAAATGGTGTAAATCGGGGCATTTTTTTGGAAATACAAATAAATTTTCCGAATTTTGGTGACTCTGTGCAGATGGTTTGCGCAGAAATGCTAAAGAGAAACCTAAAAACCCTAGTAAAACCGTAGAGGCCCTCGCGGGCCAAAGATTGTTATGAGATTGAGAATAACGAGATTGTCTTTTGCAATCGCATTGTCGGCACTCCTGATGTTGGTCGCCTGTGACGGCCCGGAGCCGATAGTTGTTAGGGGAGTAACTCTCTCCGAAAAAAGCGTCGCCTTCGACGCACAAGGGGGACAGAAAACCGTTGTCGTAACCCCCTTCCCCGAAGAAGAAAAATGGCAGATTGGCGAAGGTCAGTCGGAGTGGTTGGCCGTAATCGCCGTTGAGGACGGTGTGAGGCTCATAGCCTCCGAAAACACCACCGCCCTCCCACGAAAGGCCGAATTCTACATCGTGAGCCCCCAAAACCATTTTGAGCCCCACAAGGTGAGCGTCGCACAAGAGGCCGCACCCGAGGTGAGCTACACAACAAGCGCCGCAGAGAGCTACTCGTTCGACTCCGAGGGCGGCAGCTTCTCGTTTGTGGTGGTCACCGAGGCAGAGTGGAGCATTGAGGTCGATGGCGAGTGGCTTCAGGTGGAGTGCGACGAGAGCCTTGTAACCCTCTCGGCAGAGCCCCACAGCGGCGAAGAGCGACTCGGCGCACAGCTCACCCTCAAGGTGGGACGCGGCGAGCAGCAGCAGACGCAGGTGATTGCCGTCGAGCAGCAAACAAGGGCCGAAAACCGCTACCTGAATATGCTGGGCAAGTGGGAGATTACCGCAGCCAAGTGGTTCTATTCGCCCAACGGCTCGCTCAACTCGCTCGACTATGCGCCCAATCAGAACGACTACTACCTCATCTTCGATATGGTCGAGGGCGAGTATGGTAAAACGCTCATTATGCAGAACTTCCTCTACCCGGGCACCGAGCTCGAGGTGCGCTACGATAGCCAGACGGGCAACATCGTCATCCCCTTCGGATGGACCGTGCTCTCCTACGATGTGTTCCTCTACATCACGCTCGTCTCCGACCGTCAGTTCTCCTACGCAGCCAGCGAGGTTGTGGCCGAGTACTCCGAGGCCGACGAGAGCCTGACGCTCGATATGCCCACCGTCAGCGGCTTCAATTATGTGGGCTTCGGCCTCTGGACCTACAGCGACAATGGCGGAAAGGTGGCCTTCGGCTCACAGTATCGCCCCACAATGTTCCCTATGGGCCCCATTGTCCTGAAGAAACAAAACATCTAATAATCTGGCAAGAGTATGAAACTACGCAAAATGATATACTGCGCTGCGCTTATGTTGGGCGCGGTGGCTTGTGGCGAGGAGCCCCAAGTGGAGATTGTTCCTCCCGTGTCGGAGGGCCGTTTGACGCTTGAGGTGAGCTCCGAGAGCCCTCTGGTGACTATGGCAGAGAGTGGCGCCGAGGGCGATGTGCTCTTCCGCTCGCGTGGCGGAGAGGTTTTGGTGGATGTGGTGACCAACCAGCAGGAGTGGAGCTACGATGTCGCCTCCGGCAGCGAGTGGCTCAATGTGAAGTCCAACAACTTCTACCTCACCCTCTCGGCAGAGCCCAATACAACCGACTCAACTCGCACGGCCGAAATCATCATCCGTACAAATAAGGGGTCCGAGGAGGCTTGTGTGGAACTCCGAGTGAAGCAGAATCACGCCGGCGTTCCGGAGATTGCACTCGGAAGTAACAATGTGAGAATCAAGGCCCACACGGAGCTTTCGCACACTATCGGCGTGGAGAGCAACCAGGAGGATTGGGGCTTTGAGCTCACCTGCTCGTGGCTGCTCGTGGAGAAGTGCGAGGAGGGCTTGCGCATCACCGCCGACGACAACAAAGGCCGCGCACAGCGCACAACAGAGATTCTTCTCACCTCACAGGAGGGCGGCGGCGTGGCTACCGATGTCCTCACCGTAAAGCAGGACGGCAGCGCCTTCATTGTTCTCTCGACAAAGAATGTCGCTGTGGATGACCAAGGCGGCCTGAGGGAGGTGAGAATCGACACCAACCCCGAGCTGGAGTGGGGCATTGAGACCGACGGCAGTAGTTGGTTCTCGGCCGAGAAAGCCGAGGGCGCAATCGTTGTGAGGGTGGATTCCAATGCCAACGGTCTGGAGCGCTTCGGCTCGCTGACAGTCACTGTGGGCGAGGAGGACAACAACTTCTCGACAACAATGAATGTCCACCAGATTGGTACCGACACCGACGAACTTATCTATGAGGTTGAGATTTTCGAGCCCGACTTTGTGCTCACAGCAGCCCCTGTGCTCACCCTCTCGACGGGCGGTAGCATCACCGTTGATTGGGGCGACGGCTCCGAGGTTGAGGTCTTCGAGGCTCGCCGCGGTACCCACACCTACAAAACCCCAGGTCTGTACACCATCTCCATTACGGGTGAGGCCAAATCGTTGGAGTTTAGCGACGGAAGCTCTATGTGTCCCGAGCTCAAGAATATCATTTCGTGGGGTAAGATGGACCTTGTCAATGCAGCCGATATGTGCTTGGGTTGCAACAACTTGGAAACCATCCCCAACGATGTTGCAGGCTCCTTCAGCAATGTCAAATCCTTCCTCGGCGCCTTCTCCTGCTGCGAGAAGTTGCAGGCAATCCCCGAGGGGTTGTTCCGCTATGCAACTGTGGCCAAGAACTTCGAGGACTGCTTCAGCCACACCGCCTCCATTAGCGAGATTCCCGAGGATTTGTTTGCCAACTGCGTGGCTGCCGAGCGCTTCATCTACACCTTTTACGGCACAGGCTCGGGCATTGTGGTAACAACCTCCACACTCCCCAACTTCGAAGAGGTGAAGACGATTGTTGAGGTGGGCCGCCTGAAGGAGATTCCTGCCGGTCTGTTCCGCAACTGTACCAAGGCTCTGCGCTTTGAGTATGTCTTTGGCGCAACGGCCATCGAGGAGGTGCCTGCCGAAATCTTTGCCAACAATGCCGAGGCCACCATCTTTACGGGAGCCTTCTCGGCGTGTGTGAATCTGAAGACCATCGCCCCCGAGTTTATGAAGGGTGCGGTTGGTGCCACCGACATCAAGTATATGTTTGCCGGCTGCCACAACCTGAAGGATATCCCCGTAGGTATGTTTGTGAACAATGCGGCAGTCACAAACCTTGAGTATATTTTCTATAAGACGGGCGTGGAGCGCCTCTCCAAAGGTATCTTTGAGGGCCTCGCGGGAGTGAAGACCATCGGTGCAGTTTTCCAGGACTGCGTGAGCCTTTCGGAGATTGAGGAGGGTGTGTTTGATGGTCTTACGGCCGCCAAGTCGTTTAAGTATTGCTTCTCGGGTTGCAGCTCCCTCAGGGAGATTCCCGAGTCACTCTTCAAGGGCATAACCACCGCCTATGAGTTCAAATCCACCTTTGAGGATACGGCTCTGGAGAGTATTCCCGTAGGGCTCTTTGCCGACGCAAGGGACTACTCGGGTGCCGACTTTACCTATATGCTTGCAGGGTGCAAAAACCTTAAAACGGTGCCCGCAGGCCTCTTCGACAAGTTCACTACGGTCACTTCGCCAGGTTTCAGAAACCTCTTCTCGGAGTCGGGTATCGAGAGTGTGCCCGCAGGCCTCTTTGAGAAGAATGTGAAGGTGTCCACAGGATTTGAGAACCTCTTTGAGAACTGTCCCAACCTGACAACCATCGAGGGCTCCATCTTCCCCACCTCGAGCAATGTCAGCTCGCTTGCCTACACCTTCCACAACTGCACCTCGCTCAAGAGCGTGCCCGCAGGACTGTTTGACCCCCTGGCAGAGTCGAAGACCAAATTTACGGCAACCTTTGCAAGGTGTAGCGCTCTTGAGGAGCTCCCCGCAGGGCTCTTTGCGCTCAACACCCTTGCGACACAGTTCTCCAACACCTTCCACAGCTGTACGGCGCTGACAACCATCCCTGCCGACCTGTTTGGCAGCAAGGAGAAGACTACCACCGTGAAGGGTGTATTCGATGGTTGCTCGTCGCTCACAGAGATTCCCGCAGGGCTGTTTGCACAAGCACCCGCCATCACAAGCTTCGAGCGCGCCTTTGCCGAGTGTACAAGCCTTACGGAGCTGCCCGCCGACCTCTTTGCGGCCATCGGCACCAAGAGTTCGAGCATAACCTTTGCGGAGTGCTTTGTGGGTTGTAGCTCTCTGGAGAGTCTGCCCGCAGGCCTCTTCGATACGGTGCGACGCATCAACTACATTGATAGTTGCTTCGAGGGGTGCTCTTCGCTCACGGGCGAGTCGCCCTACACGATAGTTGTGGCCGAGGATGGCTCCGAGCAGAAGGTGCACCTCTATGAGCGCATCCGAGGTTCGGAGTTCCTCACCGTGCCGAGCTCCACATCGGCCCACGCCGACTGCTTCGCGGGATGCGAGGGTCTGGATGACTACAACGATATGCCCGAATCGTGGAGATAGTGAAGAGTTAAGAATCTGTATTGATGTGACAACGAAGATATGAAAAAGAGTATTATTTATATATTTGCAGCATTGATGTTTGCGGGTTGTGAGAGCGGCCCTGCGGATGTTTTGCAGGCCGAGCCCGACTTTGCAACCATCAACCTCTCGACAAGTTCGGTGGTTATGTCGGCCGAGGGCGGCCAGAAAACCCTCTTTATTGGCACCAACCGCACCGAGTTGGAGACCCTCAAGGATGCCGATTGGCTGGATGTGGGCCTGGATGGCTCGGGCCTGACGCTCTTTGTTGAGCCCAACACTACGGGCCAGAGCCGTTTGGCGGTGGTGGATGTGGTTGCCGGCGAGCAGCCCGATGTGGCCAAAACACGCCTGAAGGTCGTTCAGAAGGGCGAACTCACACACAACCTCTCGGAGGCGGGCAGGGCCAACTGCTACATTGCCCAGACCGAGGGCTCCTACTGTTTCGATGCGAGCGTGAGGGGCAACGGTGCCGGCGATGGCAACAGCAACTATATCGACACCTATGGTGTTGAGATTCAGGGCGCTTCCTATGCCGACCTTGCTTGGGAGGCCACCTACGATGGCGACAAAACCCGCAGTACAAAGATTATCAGCGGCGAGGTTGTCTATGTGCCCGAGGATGGGTGCATCTACTTCTCTACGGGCGAAAGCGAGGGCAACGCTCTTGTGACCCTTCGCAATGCGGCCGGTGAGATTCTCTGGAGCTGGCACTTGTGGGTTGTGAACGAGAAGATTACCACTTCGTGGGCCAACGGCGTGGAGTGGATGGACCGCAACCTTGGTGCGCTGAACAACAATGAGGGCGACATCGCCAACCGCGGTATGCTCTATCAGTGGGGCCGCAAGGAGCCTTTCCTGCCCTCGCCTGTGGAGTATGTGGCTATGCCCAAACACCGCTACGACGAGAACTACAACCTCTTGGAGAGCGAGGAGGAGTACTACGCAGTTCAGGGCGAGATTGAGGCTGCGAGGGTGATTATGAATGTCAATAATGAGCAGACGGGCGACGGCCTGATGGAGTGGAGTTTTGTTGGAGATGTCGCTCCTGTGGCGCTCAAGGCCCCAGGTAATATCGACTATGCGCTGCAACACCCCACGACGGTTCTCTCCTGCAGGAGCGACATCGCCATTGGTGAGTATGTCTTCGATTGGTTCCTCGTTATGGACCTTGAGGGCTCGGGTGTGACGATGCAGCAGGCCGACTCGCAGTTGTGGGGTACGGCCAACGAGGGCACCAACTATAAGACCATCTTCGATCCCTGCCCTGCGGGTTATGTGGTGCCCCCCAAGGGTGCCTTCACGGAGCTCCCCGACGGCTACGCTTGTTCGTATGTGAGCGACGAGTGGGAGGCCTCCGAGAATGGATGGGTTTGGAGTGGTGGCAATGGCGACTACTTCCCCAGCAGCGGTAATCTGGATGTGTCGGGCCTCATTGGCGAGACGGGCGAGAAGTTGCTCTATTGGACCGCGGAGAGTATGGGCAGCGGCGTTGAGGGCTTCGGCAAGGCGGCGACCTTGTTTGTGGCCTACAACGATGTTTTCTATGGCGTCTATCCCTTGATGGACCCTGCCGAGGGTGCTTCGTGGTATAGCTATGGTGCGCGCTGCTATGCGGCTTCGGTTCGCTGTGTTAAGGAGCAGAAATAGTGAAAATCAAAAACTTAAATAAACTCAAACTAACAACTCAGATGAAAAAATTTTACACACAACCCGCCATCGACATTGAGAATGTGGTGGTAGAGAGAGGAATTGCAACATCGCCCGGTGATATCTATGGCGATTATGGTACCCCCGGTCAGGACTCGGACTATTTGGACCCCGACTTTGACCTCTAAAATCTTGTTTGGACTATGAAAAAGATGATGAAAACTTGGGCCCTCATTGCAGTAGCTGCAATGGGCCTCACCGCTTGCCAGAACGATTTTGAGGAGCAAATAGAGGCAAAAGATTCGGTTGTTGTAACCTTCGTGGCCGACTCGGCCGACACTCGTACCTCGGTTGATACCTCGGGCGAGAACCCCGTGTTCACTTGGGATGAGAGTGAGAGCTTCTTTGTTTTGGAGCAGACCGCAGATACTTTCGAAGCTGTGAATGACACTACCTTTGAGTTGGTTGATGGCAAGGCACACATTTCCGCCGAATTTAACCCCAACCCAGGCAAGAGCGAGTACAAATATGTTACCATCTACCCCGAGGATGGCTATGTGGATGCTACGGATATTAATAATGCAACCCTCACTCTTCCTGCCGAGCAGGAGATGCTCACCTCCGGTAGCTATGGTGCATCCGACCTTATGGTTTCGGAGGTTGTGACCACCACAGCACAGCCCACCGAGGCGCAGCCTGTGCGCTTCACCCGCTTGGCTGCGGTTGTGAAGATGACCGTCAAAGGCCTTGCCGAGGGCGAGACCGTTGTGGCAGCTCTTGATATCACCGTTTTTAATGCAGACGGAACTGTGTGGCAGCCCGAAAGCGGCGAAACTGTTACCGTCACTCTTGGCGCAGCTTCTATCGGACTTGAAAACGGCGACGAATTTGTTGTTTACCATCTCCACAACGGGGTCGTCAAGCTTCTCGGCTCCTACGTTGTAACA
>JAZQZA010000131.1:0-13619 GCA_045633765.1 Tidjanibacter sp.
GGCGTTACTTCGATTGGAGACAGTGCCAACAGCAAATGGCGCTACCGCAAATGCTACAAAAGCGGCCAGCGTCACAAGAAATCTTCTAATCTTCATTGGTGGCTAATCCGATTTTTTGAAAGTGTAACACAAAGATACTTATTAATTTTTCAATTTTCAACTTTCTTTTTTCAATTACATTTCTTATATTTGTGGAAACAGAACTTAAACCACTTTACAACTATGGAGATTTGGCATATTTGGTCTATTGTGGCCATTCTATTTGTTATCGGTGAGATGTTCACTGCCGGTTTTGCACTCATCTGCTTCGCTGTGGGATCCATTGGTGGCGCCATTGGTGCTGCTGCGGGTGCCTCAATGGAGTGGCAGCTCGGCATCTTTGCTATCGCCACATTTGTAGCCTTCCTGGCCGTAAGGCCCATCCTCAAGAGAATCTCGTCAAAAGACGAGGTCGCCACCAACGCCGACGCACTCATTGGCCGCACAGCCAAGGTGACCGAGTGTATCGAGGTGGGAGGCAAGGGCCGCGTGGCTATCGATGGCGACATCTGGCAGGCCGAGAGCAACGAGCCCACCGACATCCTTGAGGGAGAGAAGGTCGAGATTATCTCGCGCGAGAGCATCATCCTCACCGTCAAACGCAAATAATAACCTATTAAAACTTATAACACTATGGGAACAATGACAGTAGTTATCGCACTTGTAGCCATTGTGGTTATCTATGTGCTTGCGGGCCTCACCATCGTTCAGCAGAGCGAGACCTGCATTGTGGAGCGTCTTGGTAAGTACAACAAGACACTCACCTCGGGCATCAACATCATCTGGCCCATCCTCGAGAAACCTCGCCGCATCTACACCCGCTACTCCTATCAGGACGGCTACGGCAATGTCATCGTGAGGTTCCGCGACACCCCCCGCATCGACCTTCGTGAGCAGGTCTACGACTTTCCGGAGCAGAATGTGATCACCAAGGATAATGTGACCACCCGCATCAATGCGCTGCTCTACTTCCAGATTGTGGACGCTGTGAAGGCCGTGTATGAGATCAACAACCTGCCCAACGCTATCGAGAAGCTCACCCAGACCACCCTGCGTAATGTCATCGGCGAGCTGGAGCTGGATGAGACCCTCACCTCGCGCGACACCATCAACGCCAAGTTGCGCAATGTGCTCGACGAGGCCACCAACAAGTGGGGCGTGAAGGTCAATCGTGTGGAACTTCAGGACATCACCCCTCCCGAGAGTGTGCGCGATGCAATGGAGCAGCAGATGCAGGCCGAGCGTGAGCGTAGGGCGAAGATTCTGCGTGCCGAGGGTGAGAAACAGTCGGCCATCCTCTCTTCCGAGGGCGAGAAGCAGTCGCAAATCAACTACGCTGCAGCCGAGAAGGAGGCACAGATTCTCAAGGCACAGGGTGAGGCCGAGGCCAAAGTGCTTCAGGCCAACGCCGAGGCCGAGGCTATTCGCCGCGTGAGCGAGGCCATTGCCAACACCAAGACCGACCCCGCAACCTACCTCCTCGCTGTGAAGTACATCGAGACCCTCAAGGAGATGGCAAGCGGTCAGGACAGCAAGACAGTCTATATGCCCTACGAGGCCAGCTCTGTGCTTGGCTCCCTGGGTGGCATCAAAGACCTCTTCCCCGGCAAATAACCCACCGCTGGTATAATAACACAACAAAGGCGTCCAACGAGGACGCCTTTGTTGTGTATATGGGAATGTGTGTAGGACTTGTTTGCCTACTACTTGTTAGCCAAAATAACCGTCGAAGTATATTTCCGAGATGACGGTGTCTTGATACTTTGTTCCGGGATAGACATCGAGGATCTCAAACCTAAAGGTGTTTACACCGTAGGACGCTGATTCTTCTAACAAGGCCTCCACATCGAATGCCTGCAACGAACGGCTATTTTTAAGCTCAAGGATGCATAGGGGCTCACCATTACAGTAGACCTTGAGGAGCCTTACGCGTGAATTCTCGCTCCACGCCTTGTCGCTCTTCACATATCCGTTAAGAATTTTGATTGTCGTAATCTGATTTCCTCTTACACCCTGGAACTCAATCCACTGTCCAACACCGTTGCCCTTGACGCCCTCAACCCACGCGGTCTCGTGATTAAAATCGGCAATGTTTTCCACATCGTAGCTGGCCGAGCCCTGGGAGCGAAGCGCACTCGATGCCGCAATATTATCTATCGAGGCACTGTCATACCAGGAGGGTGCGCCGGAGTACAAATCCCAATATAATGGGTTCTCATCATCATAAAACTCGCCATAATATGTATCTGCGCTGATGTTAGGAACCTTGAATACGTAGTGTGGTTTGATGGTGCGCAACTGTGCCTCTGCCGCCATACAGCAGATAAGTGCCAAAGCAATCGTTAATGTTCTTTTCATATTAAAATGTGTTTACATTGGTTAGTGTCCTACAAAAATAAATAATGTATTGCTATTTAGCAAGCAAATTCAGGAATATAACCTCCCAATATAAAAGGAGTGTCAATGCTCGACGATAGACGCACGGACAAAAAATGGCAGGGCGTTTCCGGGCGGCTACCATTTCAAAACTACTAACCCAAACGGATAGAACAATAGATGTGGCGGGCATTTGCTCGCCACACTGCTTTTCAAAGAGCCACGTTGAGGCTCTTTGACCAAGTCCCTCCTTTGACAAAGGAGGGATTTAGGGAGGAATGTAAAAGTGGCGAAGTTTCTTCGTTTATTTAAGTTTGTATCACGACACAAAAAAAATGGATTGCGCTGTCACAGCGGAATCCATTTCAAAACTACTAACCCAAACTTAAATAAATGAAGAAACCTTGTGTAGTGGTTGACACTACGCAATGATTTGTTGCAAAGTATGTGCCAAACGCAGCGGGGCGACTTTTTATTTTATCTTTTGGCTTTTCGGAACACTTTTGCACCCTTTTTGATGATCTCTATGGCGACAAACTTTCGTTCAAAAACAATTAAACAAAAAACCAACTATGATGAGAAAAACTCTTCTCGCGCTGGCCGCCTCATTGGTTGTGGCCATCGGTGCCTTCGCCGCCGAAATCACACTCAAGCAGCTACCCTCCAAAGCGCAAAACTTCATCCACGAGTACTTCGCCAAGGACCAAATCCGCAAGATTCACTCACACCACCACCGACACGGCAACACCTACAATGTGCTCTTCACAGATGGCTCGAAGGTCAATTTTGATGCCACAGGGCAGTGGACCAAAATCAAGCTCCGCAACGACTCCATACCCGTTGAGATTATCCCCGAATACATCACCACCTATGTGTGGGACAACTACCCCGAGGAGGTGATTATGTGCATCGAGAGCGAGGGCGAGGGCCACGAGGTGGAGCTATCCGACGGCACCGAGCTCACATTCAACCCCAAGACGGGTATCGTAAAGATTGACTAACACACTCCCTACCCCCACCCCGAAAAAACAAATAGTATGGCCTCACTCGTGGGGCCATACTATTTTATTGTATTCATATTTCCACATCTCTTCCCGCTACTTCACGGGGCGGAGGTTTCTTCTTTTGGGCTTGGGCATTGGTTTATAGCGATTCAGCAACTCAAGCACCTGGCCGACAAGCGCCGTATCCTCCATATCGAGCACCACAAACTCCCTGGCTCCCGGAAATGGCGGGCGCACTTCGGCACTCTTCAACACCTCGGCAACGCACTCTATGCGCTTGACAATAACCGTATTGTCGCACACAAACACAAGTGGTTTCTCGCCCGCATAGACGCAGTATTCGCCAAACATCGGTCTATACCAAAGGTCGAGGCCTGTGTGTGAGGCCTCCATCTGCTCCATCACAAACTCAATATAGTCCTGCGAGGTGGCCATCGTGGAGGGATTATCGGGGGCGTTGGGGGGGCTACTTATGCTCCTCCTTGGGAAGAGTTCTATTCAGCAGCAAGGAGCCCACCAGAGCCGCAATGATGGTACCGCAGAGGATACCGAGCTTGGCGTGGTCGAGGCTCTGGCGTCCGGCCTCACCCAGAGGCGAGTAGGCCAAATCGGCGATGAACATCGACACCGTGAAGCCAATGCCACAGAGCACACATACGCTCGCAAACGAACTCCAAGTGGTACCCGTAGGCATCGAGGCAACCTTGGTTTTGATTGCCAACCACGAGAACGAGAAGACGCCCAAGAACTTACCCAGCACAAGGCCGAGAATGACGGCCAGACTCACACCCGAGAAGAGGTCGGCAAAATGCACGCCGCTCAAATCGACACCCGCATTGGCAAATGCAAACAGAGGAAGGATGATGTAGTTGATGAACTCCCTCAGGTCGTCCTCCAAATGCTGCAGAGGGCTAATGAGGTGGTCGGCAGCCGACTCCACACTCTTGAGGGTCTGAATCTCGTCGTTGCTGAAGACAACAACCTGATGACGGTCGGTAACCTCCACAACGGGGAACTCGCCGATGTTGCTACGAATACGCTCAATGTAGTAGCGTGTGCCCTTACCGATGCTGGCAGGGATGCAGAGGGCGGCAATCACACCCGAGATAGTGGCGTGGATGCCCGAATTGAGCATCGAGAACCACATAATAGCACCAATGATGAGGTAGTAGGTTTTGCTCTTTACATTATATTGGTTGGCAACAATCATTGCCACAACACACAGCAGTGCGAAGAACATATAGCCCCACACAATCTCCGAGGTGTAGCAGATGGCAATAACCAGAATACCACCCAAGTCGTCGGCCACAGCCAGCGTTGTGAGGAAGACCTTCAGGCCGATGGGCACCCTCTTGCCGAACATAGCCAGCACGCCGAGCGAGAAGGCAATATCGGTAGCCATTGGGATAGCCGCACCGCGCGTCATAGCAGCATCTGCGGGGCAAGCAAGCAGGAACACCAATACGGGGATGATCATACCGCCGCACGCGCCGATGATGGGCAGGATGGCCTTCTTCAGCGAGGAGAGCTCGCCGACCAAAATCTCACGCTTAATCTCCAAGCCCACCGAAAGGAAGAAGATGGCCATCAGGAAGTCGTTGATGAGCACCTGAAAGGTGAAGGGCTCGCCGTGGTGGGAGAAGACATTGAAGTCGCCAAAGGATATCGAAACGGGGGTTTCGAGAAGCGCAAAATACCACTCCTTAATGGAGGGGATATTCGCACAGATAAGTGCCAAAACGGTGGCTGCAATGAGCCAGAAACTCGCTGTGGAGTACTTCTTGAACAGACTCAGGAATGTGTAATTTTTCATCCTTTGCTTTTCTTTTTAGTGTTATAAGAAAGTTTTAACCTAACCTTATGCTCTCGCAATATTCGCGCCTTAGAAAAGAGGTGTGGCGGGGGCAATGGATGATAGACTCTCACCAAGGAGGGCAACAATCTAATCGGCCACAAAGGTAGAATATTATTCAATAGGGTGTTCCAAAAAGCCGAAATTATTTTCAATCCTTCGCCTCATATTCGCCCCTAAAGGGGGTTGTTGTAGGGGTTTTGTAGAGTTTTTCGGCTGTAGAGGTTGTGACTAAATGGCGGTGGGAGGTGAAAAATCTTGAACAAAGGGGCGGTGTTTTCGTTACAGTTTTGTATCTTTGTGGCGCTTTATGGGAAGGATTTTAGCCATAGATTACGGACTCAAGCGCACGGGCGTTGCAGTGAGCGACCCCCTGAGGATTATTGCGGGCGGACTCGACACCGTCCCCACCGCTGGGCTCAAAGGGTGGCTCGGACAATATCTCTCGCGCGAGAGCGTTGATATTATAGTTGTGGGTAAGCCAACACAGATGAACGGCGCCCCCAGCCAGTCGTGGGCGGCCATCGAGCCCTTCGTGGAGTGGTTGCGCACCACCTACCCCGCCTGTCGGGTTGTCCTCCACGACGAGAGGTTCACCTCCGTCATCGCCCACCGTGCGATGATCGACGGCGGAATGAAGAAGATGGCTCGCAGGGACAAAGCCGTAGTGGATAAAATCTCGGCCACAATCATCCTCCAGAGCTTTATGGACTCTCTGGAATACAAGCAGATGTAGTCCCAGCCCACTTGCCAACAATTTTGAATTTTGAATTTTGAAAGTATGATATACCCCATCTACATCTACGGCTCGGGCGTGTTGCGCAAAGAGTGCAGCGACATCGACCAGAGCTACCCCGAGTTGCCAAAACTTATTGAGGATATGTTTGCCACGATGTATGCCACCAATGGCGTAGGTCTGGCCGCACCCCAAATCGGCAAGGATATCCGTCTGTTTGTGGTTGACGCCACCCCCTTCGAGGAGGACGACGCCACAGCAAAGGATTTCAAAAAGGTCTTCATCAATCCCGAGATATACGAGGAGAGCGAGGATGAGGTGCTGATGAATGAGGGTTGCCTCTCGGTGCCCGGCATCCACGAGGATGTCTATCGCCCCGAAACCATCCGCATCAACTACCTCGACGAGAACTTTGTGGAGCACGACGAGGAGCTCACCGGCTGGCCCGCGCGCATTGTTCAGCACGAATACGACCACCTCGACGGCATTGTCTTCACCGACCGCCTCTCCACCCTCCGCAAAACCCTTCTGCGCAATAAGCTCACGGGTATGACCAAGGGCAAATTCTCGTGCGACTATCGCACCAAACAGAAATAGCCGCCCCGACAAAGAGGCACTAAATTAAATAAAGGACAACCTGCCGCAGTAGGTTGTCCTTTGTATATATAAGCCCACCCTTTTGAATAAATTCAACGGTGATTACGGAGCTATGAGCAGACTCTGCGGCTCTTCGCTCCGTGATCACTCGTGACCGCAGATGCGAATAAAAGGAAGACCTGCAGGGCAGGTTTTCTTTTGTATATGAGCCCTCCCCTTTTGAATAAATTCAACGGGGGTGGGCTCATATACAAAAGACCACTCGCAAAATGCGAGTGGTCTTCCTTTTATTCTCTGTCGGGGTGAAGTGATTCGAACACTCGACCCCCTGCTCCCAAAGCAGGTGCGCTAACCGGACTGCGCTACGCCCCGAAAAGATGGTGCAAATATAAACATTATTTTTGAAATCCTAATCTTTTTTTGCTTATCGCCCGTTTTATCCCCTCGCAAAAGCGCCCCATCATCCCACACTCCAGCCGCTTCCACCGCCAAAGCCCCACCCCACCTCAACTCCCCACCACTACCTTATATATTATTCCCCCTTCCACCCCATCCGCCAACCATTCCCACAAAAAAAATTTCCATAACCCTTGCATATTCAAAAAATTGCCCTACCTTTGTAATATCATTTTAATATCATTTTGAATTACGCAAAAGCAAAACAAACAAATAACCCTAACTAAACACAAAAACAACTATGGAAAACAAAGAGTTTAAATTCAACGGTTTTCGAATGAGCGGCTTTCTGGGTCTGCTGATGATTCTTGCCCTCATCGCCCTTTCTATTTGGGACTTCGCAACATTGGTTGGCGACGAGGTGCCCGTCATCGGTATTGTGGGCATAATGATTGCCTGTCTATGCACACCTGGCTTCCGCACCCTTGAGCCCAATCAGGCGCGCGCAATGGTCTTCTTTGGCAAATACAAAGGCACCTTCACCGACGAGGGTTTCTGGTGGACCAACCCCTTCTACACCGCCAAGGCCGTATCCTTCCGCGCACGCAACCTCAACCCCGACGCTATCAAGGTGAACGACAAGAACGGCAACCCCATTATGATTGGCGTTGTGGTTGTATGGAAGGTTAAGGACACCTACAAGGCGCTCTTCGAGATTGACTCGCAGACGATGACCTCGAGCGTGAAGATCGACAAGAAGGGCGAAGTGGAGGGCGTGGGCGCTCTGGCCGGCCGTATGTTGGCATTCGAGAACTTCGTGTCCGTACAGTCCGACGCAGCGCTGCGTCAGGTGGCAGGTATGTTTGCCTACGACAACAACGACACCGACTCCAACGAGCCCACACTCCGCAGTGGTGCCGACGAAATCAACGATCTGCTCTGCAAAACCATCAACGAGAGGCTTACCATCGCCGGCATTGAGGCTGTGGAGGCCCGCATCAACTACCTCGCCTATGCTCCCGAGATTGCAGCCGTAATGTTGCGCCGCCAGCAGGCCGACGCCATCATCAGCGCAAGGGAGAAGATTGTGGAGGGTGCCGTTTCGATGGTTGAGATGGCTCTCGACAAACTCAAAGCAGATGGCGTTGTGGATTTGGACGAGGAGCGCAAGGCCGCAATGGTGAGCAACCTCCTGGTAGTTCTCTGCTCCGACGAGAGCGCCCAGCCCGTTGTAAATACAGGCTCACTTTATAATTAAAAGTTGAAAGTTGAAAGTTAATATAGGAATATTAAAGACCTTATCGACTTGGGACTATAGACATTAGACTTTAGACTTTAGACATTAGACATTAGACAAACAAACCAATGGCGAAAGATAACACCACAAAAAGTTTCGTACTGCGAGTTGACGCTGCGACGATGGATGCCCTCGAGAGGTGGGCAGCCGACGAGTTCCGTAGCATAAACGGACAGTTGCAGTGGATAATCGCCGAGGCACTCCGCAAGAGCGGCCGCAAACCCAAAAATCCCAAACCCACCGACTTAAAATAACCCTCTAACGCCGTAGGCGACTATTTGCACACTAAAAAATATAGACTCTCGACGTTAGACATTAGACGTTAGACAAAAACCAAAAGGTATGAAAAAAGCTCTAATCTACACCGCCGCCACCCTTGGCATTAGTTGGGTTGTCGCTCTTGCCTTCCACCTCATCACGGGCTACACAGGCCCCGAAATGGGCCTGGAGGCGCAGCTCGGCTATCAGAAATTCGCATCGGTCTTTATGTTTCTGCCCACCATAGTAGCCCTCATTTTACAGGCCTTCGGTGGCGAACTGACCCTCCGCCGTCCCCACAGCACACGCATCAAAATTGTGCCCAAGAAGAACTCGCTACTTAAGTTCCGCCCACGCTGGAGCTGGCTCGTGGCCATTGCCACTGTACCCGTAGTGGTAGCCCTGTCGATTATCTTCTCGGGGCTCTTCAATGAGGTCGTATCGATGAGGGATGGCACAATTGCGCTGATGCAGGCACAGGGGGTGGGCGCACTTCCCGAGGAGGTCTTGGCGGAGCTGAACGCCGTTCCAAGCTGGGTGATGTTGCTCTCCACCGTCGTTTCGGGCCTCTTGGCGGGTGTCACCATCAATGCCCTCTTCGCCTTTGGCGAGGAGTATGGCTGGAGATTCTATATGGTTGATGCTCTGCGTGGTAAGAAGTTCATTGTTGCCGCACTCGTGATTGGTGCAGTGTGGGGCATCTGGCACGTTCCGCTGATTCTTATGGGCCACAACTACCCCGACGCAAGGGTTGCGGGCGTCTTTATGATGGTCGCATTCTGCATCCTCGGAGGCATTGTGGAGTTGTACTTTGTGCTGAAGAGTGGCACATTTTGGCCCGCAATATTCTTCCACGGCACCATCAATGCCCTCGCCGGACTTGGCGTGATTATGATTCCCGGAGGCAGCCGACTGCTGACAGGTATGACGGGCCTTGCAGGCTTTATGGCAATAGCCGTGGTCATCGCACTCATCTACCTCTACGACCGCCACATCTCCCGCGAGAACATACTCGGCTCCACCCTCGGAGCCTCCCTCGCGCGCCACGAACAGGAGCAAGAGTAGTCTTCCCAGCGACAAATCGGATAACAAAAAAACTCGCGAGCCAACCTCGCGAGTTTTTTTTGTTAAAGGGCGGATGAGCCCGAGAGTAGCCACACAGTGTAGCAGATATAAATCATAAGGAAGAGGGCTCCCTCTAACCTCACTATTCTCCTGCGACCAAGCACAAAGGCCGACAACAGCACCGCCACCACCGCCGAGAACATAACGGCCATATCCAACCAAGTGATACCTCCGAGCCTCAGAGGGGTAATGGTGGCACTCGTACCCAAGATGAGCAGTATGTTGGCGATGTTGGAGCCCAGGATGTTACCCAGAGCAATCTCGCTCTTGCCCTTCAGTGCCGGCACAATGGAGGCAAAAAGCTCGGGCAGTGAGGTGCCCGCCGCAACCAAAACGATGCCGATAACCGCCTCGCTTAACCCCAGCCTGCGCGCAAGCTCTATGGAACCCTCCAAAAAGAGGTCGGAGCCCCACACAAGGCCGCCAAGGCCCACACCCACCATCGCCACTGCCAGCCACACAGGGTGGCTCTTCTGGTCGGTGGCAGGGGTGGTTTGTGGTTTGGGTGCGGGCTCTGTGGCGCTCATCTCCTTGCGACCACCTCGTATGATATACCAGAGGAAGAGTCCATAGAGGAGCAGCAGGGCGACGCCATCCACCCTCGAGAGGATGTTGGCCTCGGCTCCCAACAGTGTTCCGTCGAGCGCAAGAATGCACAGCAGAACGGTTGTGGCAAGGCATATGGGGATGTCGCGTCGTTCGTTCTGGCGTGTCAGGGGCAGCGGCGCAATGATTGTCGTCAGACCCAGAATGGCGTAGATGTTGAAGATGTTGGAGCCCACGACATTGCCTATCGACACATCGGCCTGGCCGGCAATGGCGCTCTGGAGGCTCACGACAAACTCGGGCATCGAGGTGCCAACGGCCACAATCGTCACACCAATCAAGAACTCCGACACCTTCAGCCTCTTTGCAATGGCCGAGGCGCCATCCGTTAGCCACGAGGCTCCTATGCTAAGGAGCACAATTCCAATGATAATTTCTACTACAAACATCGCTATTTGTCGGTTTAATTGCTCTATTTCGTGAAAATATATACTTTGCTCTTGGGCTGAAACTCATAGGGGATATACTCCAGCGTCTGGCCTGCAATAAGGCTCCCCGAGGGGGTAGAATAGAGCACCGTCATAAGTGGTGCGCTCTCCTTGACGGCCAGAGCCTTTACCAACTCGGCATTGCCGCTACCCAGGGCGTGTTCGACCCTTTCGGCCAACTCGGCCTTGTGGTTCAGGCTGCTGCGGCGAATCTTCTCACCCGTGGGAGTGTAGATGAGCACCTTGTTTGGGGCTACAAGTTTTGCTGCCGAGACCACCAGTGCAACAACGCCAATCGTCAGGAGCACCGTGCTAAGGTCCTCCATATCCTTCAGTATAGACGATAGCACCACAACGGCCACCGACAAAAGTGTAGCCACTACTGGCATTAATCTACTCTTATATCTTATCTCGACCTGTGGACAGTGGTCACACAGACCCTCTTTGTACATAATATTTTCCATCTCTATTTTTCCTTTTTTAAATTATACATTTTTGGCTCTCAGGATGTTTTTGTGGGGTGATCGTAAGTGCGCATTGTGAGAGCCTTCGCACCAGAGCCACCACGGCCAAATCTCGCGCCGCAGCAGGGGTTGTGGTGCAAGTGTGCAGCACTTGCAAATAAGATTTTTTTCGGGGAAAAATAGAGTTGGCTAAATGATGATGCGTCGCAGAGAGTAGATGTAGTAATCCACCGAGCGACCATTGTGGCTCACTTTCGGAGCCAAAGAACTCTTGCGGTAGAGTGTGCCCACCGAAGAGAGAAGGGGGTTAGCCTCGGGACGGGAGAGTGCCTCGCCGCCCGCATTGCGATTGTTGCGCAAAGGGTTGAAGGAGCGACCAAAAGAGAGTGCCACGCTCTGCTGAGCCGGCATAATGGCCACTCGCACTGTGCGCTCTCGGAGCCAATCGCGGGTGGGAACATCGGCCGATAGGGTGCAGCCCTCCATCGTCAGTGCAGGAGCCTCTGTGCCACTCTCGGACATAGCCGCCGTGCCGATGCTCAGGGCGAGCAGCAGTGTCCATAGCAGTGTAGTCCAAAGAGTCTTTCGTGTCACAGTCCTAATTATTAAAATTTTTTAATAACCTATTGCGGTGTTGTGTCCCTGTCGAAAAGGTAAGCAAAGATACATTATTTCCTTGAGGTGAGCAATATTTTAGCCAAAAAATAGGTGTTCTAAAAGGTGGATATCGTATCGCAAATGGCACAGCGTTTGGGGACTTTGAAAAATTATAACTACCTTTGGTCCGATTAGAAAAACAAAAACAACACACTATGGTAGAGAAATTCCGAGCAGACTACATCATCCCCTGCTACGACGCCGACCTCAATATGAGGCTCAAGCCCGCCTCGTTCCTCAATATGGCACAGGAGGCCGCCAACCACCACGCCGAATACCTCGGTGTGGGCTACGACACCCTCAACGAAACACAGCAAGCGTGGGTAATGTCGCGAATGAGAGTGGTCTTCGACCGACTCCCCCTCTGGCGCGAGAAGGTCACCCTCCAGAGCTGGCACAAGGGTGCAGCAGGCTTTATGTTCCTGCGTGATTTCCTACTCACCGACAGCAAAGGCAACGCCCTTGTGAAGGCCACCACCTCGTGGCTCGTGATTGATATGACCACCCGCCGACTCGCACGCCGAGGTGCCTTTGCCGAGTTCGCCGCCGACAGCTCCAAGTGCATCCCCGAGCACGTGATTGAGGAGCCCGCAGCCAAGGTTGTCATCCCCGAGGGTTTCACCCCCACCAAGAGCACAACCCACACCGCCTCCTATTCCGACCTCGATATGAACCGCCACGTGAACAATGTCCAGTATGTTGTTTGGGCGATGGATGTCGTAGATTTGGAGCAGACCAACAACGCCCCCTTGCGCGAGCTGGAGATTAACTTCAACACCGAAGTAAGGCCCGAGGACAAGGTGGAGCTCACCCTCTACACCAACCCCGAGCAGAGAGACACCTACTATGTCGAAGGCAAGGTGGAGGGTAAAAATTCGTTCATCATTAGACTAAATTTCTAATCCCCCCAATCTGCCGCAATGAATCAACTCTCGGAGTTTCTGGGCGCCAAAGTAGAGGCCCAACGCGACTATTTTGCCTCGGGAGCAACCCTCCCCTACAAGTTCCGCTTTGAGCAGCTATGCCGCCTCGAAGAGGCCCTCAAAGAGTGGGAGCAACCCCTCTGCGAAGCCCTCTACAAAGACCTGCACAAATCCTACCAGGAGGCCTTTCTCACCGAGATAAGCATCCTTCGGGCCGAGATTCGCAACCATAAGGGCCACCTACGCCAATGGATGCGTCGTCGCCGCGTGGCAACCCCTTTGAAAATGTTCCCCTCACGCAGCAGCGTGGTCACCCAGCCCCTCGGCACCGCCCTCATTATGGCGCCGTGGAACTACCCCGTGCAACTGCTTCTAAACCCTCTGGTGGGAGCCATCTCGGCGGGATGCACAGCCGTCCTGAAGACCTCGCCCGCCGTTCCCAATGTGGCACAGGTGCTCGTTCAGATGATTGGCTGCACCTTCGAGGAGCGCTACATCACCTGCATCAACGGCCACCGAGAGTTCAACACCGCACTCTTGGAGCAGTCTTTCGACCTGATATTCTTCACGGGCTCCCCCACCCTCGGCAGGGTTGTGATGGAGGCCGCCGCCAAAAGACTCACCCCCGTAATCCTGGAGCTCGGAGGCAAGAGCCCCACCATTGTAACACAAGGTGCCAATGTAAGGATAGCCGCCAAGCGCATTGCCTGGGGCAAGACGATAAATGCGGGCCAAACCTGCATCGCCCCCGACTATCTGCTCATCCACACCTCCCTTCAGGAGGAGTTCGTGGAGGCCTACCGCAAGGCCCTCCGTGAGCTCCACGGCGAGGATATCCAAAAGAGTCCCCACTATGGGCGT
>JAZQZA010000132.1:0-11765 GCA_045633765.1 Tidjanibacter sp.
TGGTTGTTTTTTGGGGGCGCATCTTTAGAATAAAGATGATTGTGAGGGAAAAAAGTGACAATATGTGAGTTTTTCTATGGAAAGCCGAGGATTTTTTTGTAATTTTATGGTGCGAAAATCCAGACATATAAAAACTAACAATATAAAAGCCAAAACTATGAAACAGTTTAACGACGAAAACTTCCTGCTGCAGACCGAGACGGCCCAGAGGCTCTACCACGAGCACGCAGCCAAGATGCCCATCATCGACTACCACTGTCACCTCATCCCCGAGTATGTAGCCTCCGACCACAAGTTCGAGAACCTCTCGAAAATTTGGCTCGAGGGCGACCACTACAAGTGGAGAGCTATGCGCTCCAATGGTGTCGATGAGCGCTTCTGCACCGGTAAGGACACCTCCGATTGGGAGAAGTTCGAGAAGTGGGCAGAGACTGTGCCCTACACTATGCGCAACCCACTCTACCACTGGACCCACCTGGAGCTCAAAACTGCCTTTGGCGTAGATAAACTCCTCAATCCCACCACTGCACGCGAGATTTACGACCACTGCACGGCAATGTTGCAGACCCCCGAGAGGACCGCACGCGGACTGATGCTCAACTACAATGTGGAGACCGTCTGCACCACCGATGACCCCGTTGATTCGCTCGAGCACCACATCAAGACCGCCAAGGACAACTTCGGCGTGAAGATGCTCCCCACCTGGAGGCCCGACAAGGCTATGGCTGTGGAGGTGCCCGCCAACTTCCGTGCCTACATCGACCGTCTTTCGGAGGTGAGCGGCGTAGAAATCAAGTCGTTTGACGATGTAATCGAGGCTCTGCAGGTGCGCCACGACTTCTTCGAGAGCGTGGGTTGCCGCCTGTCGGACCACGGCATCGAGGAGTTCTATGCCGAGGACTACACCCACGCCGAGGTGGAGCAACTCTTCCAGAAGGTCTATGGCGGCACTGCCCTTTCACCCGAAGAGATTCGCAAGTATAAGACCGCAATGATGGTTGAGTTTGCCATTATGGACCACCGCAGCGGCTGGACACAGCAGTTCCACTATGGCGCCATCCGCGACAACAACAGCCGTATGTTCCGCCAGCTCGGCCCCGACACGGGTTTCGACTCCATCGGCGACTTTACGGTGGCAAAAAATATGTCCAAATTCTTCGACCTTCTGGACCGCGAGGACAAACTCACCAAGACCATCATCTACAACCTCAACCCCCGCGACAACGAGATGATTGCCACAATGCTCGGCAACTTCCAAGACGGAAGATATGGCCCCGGTAAGATTCAGTTCGGTAGCGGCTGGTGGTTCCTCGATCAGAAGGACGGTATGGAGAAACAGATGAATGCCCTCTCGCTCTTGGGCCTTTTGAGCCGCTTTGTGGGTATGCTCACCGACAGCCGTAGCTTCCTCTCCTACCCCCGTCACGAGTACTTCCGCCGCACGCTGTGTAACCTGCTCGGCAACGATGTAGAGCAGGGTCTGCTGCCCGCCAGCGAGCTCGACTTCATCGGCAAAATGGTGGAGGACATCAGCTACAACAACGCAAAAAATTTCTTCAAATTCTAACCTACATAACACACGAAAACTATGGCAATCAAGCAATTAAATAAGCAGAATGTGGAGAAACCCACTCTCCCTATCAAGATTCTTCAATTTGGCGAGGGCAACTTCCTGCGCGCCTTTGTAGATTGGCAAATCGACAAGGCCAACGAGGCGGGTGTTATGAACCACGGTGTGGCCATCGTGCAGCCCATTGACAAGGGTATGGCCGAGATGTTGGAGGGGCAGGACTGCCTCTACCACGTCTATCTGGAGGGTGTGAAGGACAAGAAGCCCGTCAAGGACATCCGCCTTGTTAAGAGCGTGCAGTGTGCCATCAACCCCTATACCGACTACCAGGCCTACGAGCGTATCTTCCTCTCGCCCGAGTTGGAGGCTACCGTTTCGAATACCACCGAGGCGGGTATCCGCTACGAGGAGGGCGACGACCTCTGGGCACTCCCCCCAAAGAGCTACCCCGCAAAGATGACCGCCCTTCTCTACAAGCGTTTCAAACACTTCAACGGCGACCCCGCCAAGGGCCTCTGCATCATCTGCTGTGAGCTCATCGAGAACAACGGTTCGACCCTCAGGGAGTATGTTCTGCGCCACGCCGAGTACAACAAGCTGGGCGAGGATTTCATCGCTTGGGTGGAGAACCATTGCCACTTCTGCGACACCCTCGTTGACCGCATCGTTCCCGGCTTCCCCCGCGAGAACATTGACGAGATCAAGGAGGAGATTGGCTTTGACGACAACCTTGTGGTTAAGGCCGAGTTCTACCACCTCTGGGCCATCGGTGGCCCCGGCTACGAGGAGGTACAGCGTCGTCTGCCCCTCGACAAGGCGGGCCTCCACGTAATCTTTATGCCCACCATCAAGCAGTTCCGCGATAAGAAGGTACGCATCCTCAATGGCTCGCATACAGGTATGGTGCCCATCGGTCTGCAGATGGGTTGCGAGACCGTTATGGACGCATTCAACACCCCCGATTTGGAGAAGTTCATCAACACGATGGTTGACGAGGAGGTTATCCCTATGATTGAGGAGGATCAGGCAGAGCTCAAAGAGTTTGCGGCAGGTATTCTGGAGCGTTTCTACAACCCCTACATCCGTCATATGCTCAAGACCATCTCCCTCAACTCGCTCTCCAAATGGGAAACCCGCAACTTCCCCACCGTGCTCGATAATTGGAACAAGGCGGGCAAAGTTGCCGAGAAGGAGATGTTCACCTTTGCAGCCCTTCTAACCCTCTACAGCGGCACCGTAGCCTTCGAGCCCGACGATACACCCGAGCACGTAGAGTTCATCCGCAAGGTGTGGAACAACAACGATATTGACGCCACCGTCAAGGCCATTGTTGAGAACCGCAACATCTGGACCGTGGATTTCACTGAGGTTACCCCCTTTGTGGAGAAGGCTGCCGGCTATGTTAAGACCATCCTCGCGGAGGGTATGGCCGCAGCGCTGAAGAAAATGTTGTAATTTGTCGCCAATCCGTATGAAACGATACCTTAAGATAAACGAGGCCGACGATGTTGCCATCGCCTTGGACGACCTTGCCGAGGGTGAGGTTATCAAGGTGGGTGGCCAGAGCGTCACACTCGTAGAGCCAATTGCCAAAGGGCACAAAGTTGCCCTCCGCAACATCGCCGAGGGGGAGAATGTCATCAAGTATGGCTACCCCATCGGTCACGCCACACGCCCCATTGCCGAGGGCGAGTGGATTCACTCCCACAACATCAAAACCAACCTTTCGGACGAGATTACCTATACCTATACCCCCAAGATTGCCCCCAAGGAGTACCCATCAGATGATAGAATGGTGATGGGCTATGAGAGGAAGAATGGGGATATGGGCATCCGCAACGAGTTGTGGATTATCCCCACCGTAGGTTGTGTGAATGGTCAGGCCGAGGCTATTGCCAAGCGTGTGAGGGAGGAGATGGACTGCTCACATCTGGACGATGTGAGGGTTTACAGCCACCCCTACGGTTGCTCGCAACTCGGTGACGACCACCGCAATACGCGTCGTGCCCTGGCCGCAATGGTACACCATCCCAACGCCGGTGCTATCCTCGTGTTGGGCCTCGGTTGCGAAAATAATCAGGTGAGTGAGTTCCAGAAAGAGATTGGCACTTGGGACCCCGAGCGTGTGCGATTCATCGTGGCACAAGAGGTTGATGACGAGATTGAGGAGGGCGTGAAGGTGTGTGGCGAGCTGGTGGAGCTCACCCATGGCGACAAGCGCACCCCACAACCCTTGGCGAAGCTCAAAATAGGTCTGAAGTGTGGCGGTAGCGACGGCTTCTCGGGCATTACTGCCAACCCTCTGGTGGGCCTCTTCTCCGACTGGCTCATCGCGCAGGGCGGCACTACCATCCTCACCGAGGTACCCGAGATGTTCGGCGCCGAGACAATCCTTATGGACAGGGCCGAAAGCAGGGATATTTTCGACCAGACCGTATGCCTCATAAACGACTTCAAAGGCTACTTCAAGAGCTACAACCAACCCATCTACGAGAACCCCTCGCCGGGTAACAAGAAGGGCGGTATTACCACCCTTGAGGAGAAGTCGCTCGGCTGTGTGCAGAAGGGCGGCGCGGGCACGGTTGTGGATGTACTATCCTACACCGACCCCGTAGTTAAGCGCGGTCTAAACCTCCTGCAAGCTCCTGGCAATGACCTTGTTGCCTCGTCGGCCTTGGCACTTAGCGGTTGCCAGATGGTGCTCTTCACAACGGGTCGAGGCACCCCCTTTGGCAGCTTTGTGCCCACAATGAAGATTTCGACCAACACCCGCCTCTATGAGTTCAAGAAGGGCTGGATTGACTTCAATGCCGGCACCCTCGTAGAGGATGAGGAGCCCGAAGCACTCCTGGCTCGCTTCGTGGACAAGATTCTCGCCACCGCCAACGGCGAGCTGCTGAAACACGAGCAGACGGGCTTCAAGGAGGTTGCCATCTTCAAGACAGGCGTAACTTTGTAAGTTCAAAATGCAAAATTCAAAATTCAAAAGTATCACCCTTTGCATCTATGCTCTGCTCTGTGCCGTGGTTTCTATGGCGCAGGGCAGGAGCCTTGTGTGGGTAGCCGACCAAGGCGACGGTACCTACCGCAACCCCGTGCTCCACGCCGACTACTCCGACCCCGATGTGATTCGTGTGGGCGACGACTATTGGATGACCTCCTCGTCGTTTGACTGTCTGCCTGCGTTGCAGATCCTCCACTCCACCGATCTGGTGAATTGGGAGATAGTAGGCGCTGTGGAGTCCTACCGCCCCGAGGGCGTACAGGAGCAACACGGAAATGGCGTGTGGGCACCCTCCATTCGCCACCACAACGACACCTACTACATCTATTGGGGCGACCCCGATGTGGGTATCTTTATGGTCGAGAGCAAGGACCCCCGAGGCCCTTGGAGCGAGCCCCATTTGGTGGAGGCAGGTGTGGGTATGATTGACCCTTGCCCGCTGTGGGACGACGACGGAAGGGCATATTTGGTGCACTCGTGGGCGGGCTCAAGAGCGGGCTTTAAGAGCATACTCTCGGCGAGCGAGATGTCGCCCGACGGCAAGAGGCTTATAGGCCCCGAGGTGCTCATCCACGACGGCCACGCCGAGAATCCTACAATTGAGGGCCCGAAGTTCTACAAGCGTGAGGGTTGGTACTACATCTTCGCACCCGCAGGTGGCGTGAAGGAGGGGTGGCAACTCGTGATGCGCTCGCGCGAGCCTCTGGGCAAGTATGAGTGGCGCAAGGTGCTCCACCAGGGCGACACCTCCATCCACGGCCCCCATCAGGGCGGCTGGGTGACCGACACGGCGGGCGATAGTTGGTTCCTCCACTTCGAGGACCGCTATGCCTACGGCAGGGTTGTACACCTTCAGCCTATGGCGTGGACCGCAGACGGCTGGTGCTGGGTGGGCATTGACAGCAATGGCGACGGCATCGGTGAGCCCGTGGAGAGCTACCGTAAGCCCCACAGCAACAAGCCAATGGAGCCAACAACCCCCACCGAGGGTGACGAGTTCAATAGGGGCTCTCTGGGCAAGTGGTGGCAGTGGTTTGGCAACCCTGCGAGGGATTGGGCAATGCTCTCCCCCGAGGGCTACCTGAGGCTCTACTGCCAGCCCTACGAAAACCTCTGGGAGGCCAAAAACATCCTCTCGCAAAAACTAACGGCACCCGCCGAAACATTCACCGCCAAGGTCACCTTCCGCGCAGGTGTCAAGGGCGACCGCGCAGGCATTATCATCCACGGCAGGGATATTGCCACCCTCTCATTTGAGGCTTTAGAGGGAGGCAAAGTGGTGCTCCGACAGACAGAGTGCTACAAGGCCGAAAAGGGCGCCGAGGAGGTTATCAACGAGGAACTGCTATGGAGTAAAGATGAGCCCATTCTCCTGCGAGTCACCATCTCCGAGGGGGCTATGTGTCAGTTCTCGTGGGCCGAGTATGGTCGCGACTTTACCCCCATCGGCAAACCCTTCAAAGCCAAAGAGGGCAAATGGATAGGGGCGAAGTTCGGACTCTTTGCCGTCACCACAGGCAAGACCAACGACGGCGGATGGCTCGATATTGATTGGGTGAGAGTAACCAAATAACAAAAAATGCTGACCAAGTTTTGGCCAGCATTTTTTTGCCTTTGCTGTCAGAAAAATTAGTCCCAGGGATAGGCTGCGAGGAATATCTCTCGACCCTCGAGTTTATCCTTAACCCTCACCAGGTCGGAGAGTTTCACATCGCCCACAATATAGCTCCACTCGGGCGAGGTGTAGCGCTCCCTCACCTTCGAGAAGTGGATGAGCGTGGAGTCCTCCTCGGTGCGATAGCGATAGTAGATGCGGTGGGCAACATCGTCGGTATAGTGCACAGGCGAGGCGCTATGCATACGCTTATACTCATAGCGGTAGTCGTAGCGGCAAGCGGTGATATCGCTCAACACAGCAGCACCCGTGGGGTGGCCTCCCGCGCCACGACCAAACATAAACTGCTTATAGTAGTAGCTACCCTTGATAACAACGCCATTGAACTCATCCTCAACACCATAGATGTACTTATTGCGCGAGATGAGCTGGGGCACAACCCAAAGATAGACACCTCCACCATCCACCTTCTCCACGTGGCCCACAAGCTTTATGCGCCTCTGTTTCTCGGCCGCAAAGCGAATGTCGGCATCGTTCATCGTGGAGATACCATAGCGGAAAATGCTCTCGGGCGCCACATAGATACCAAAGGCGTGAATTGTGAGAATCACAAGTTTGAAAAGCGAATCCCAGCCGTCGAAGTCGAGCGAGGGGTCGCTCTCGGCAAAGCCCAACTCCTGCGCAAGCCTCAGGGCCGAGCCGTAGTCCATATTCTCGTTGAAAATCTTTGAGAGCACAAAGTTGGACGAGCCGTTGAGGATACCCTTCACCGACACCAGCAGGTCGTTGTCGTAGTACTCCTCAAGGTTGCGGATGACGGGAATACTGCCACACGCCGAGGCGTCGTAGAGAAATGGCGTGGCCATCTTGCGCCCAAGTTCAATAAGCTCCGGCAGGTGGTAGGCAAGCATCTTCTTGTTGCCACTCACCACCGGCAGGCGCTGCTCCAACGAGCGACGAACAATGCTATAGGCAGCCTCGGCGTCGTCGATAAGCTCCACAATCATATTTATCTCGGGGTCGTCGAATATGTCATCGGCCGAGTCGGTGAAATCGGCCACCACTCCCCTATCTTTTGACCTGTCGCGCACACATATACGCCTAATCCTGATATCCTTATCCTCAATGGCCCCCAGCACATCGTAGAGTCCTCTACCCACGCTACCGAAACCAAACAAACCTATGTTTATATCTCTCTTCATATCGCTATACTTGCTAATTACTCATAAAATCCTTGATAATGCCGTCGAGCTGCTCATACTCAACCAAAAAGCCATCGTGCCCAAAGGGCGAGTTGATGAGCCTATACTCCACCGAGGGGATATTCTCCACCATCACCGCGTGGTCCGAGGGCGGAAAGAGAATATCGCTCGTGATGGCCACCACCAACGCCTTGGCCTTTATGCCACGCAAGACCTCCGCCACATCTGCCCTACCGCGTGCAATATTATGCGAATCAACCGCCTCGGAAAGTCGATAGTAGCAATGGGCATCGAACCTACGGCGCAGTTTTTCGCCCTGATGTTGTTGGTAGGTGGTTGCTCGGTAGCCACGGAGTTTCTCGCCATCGGAGTCGGTCTGGGTTGCATTGTAGGCCTCGGGGCCACGGTAGCTCAACAGAGCAATGCTCCTTGCCACCGTCATACCCGCAGCACCACCATCCGCCTCCGAGGAGAAAAATGTGGGGTCGGCCTCAATAGCCATCCTTTGTGACTCATTGAAGGCAATAGCCCACGCCGACGAGCGTGTGCAGGTGGCAATCAGCGCCACACGGCGAGCAAACTCGGGGTCGGCCACCGCCCACTCCATAGCCTGAAAACCGCCAATGGAACTACCGATGAGAAGCTCCACCCTCTCGATGCCCAAGCGCCCTGCCAAAAGACGATGGGCGGCGACCATATCTCTAACGGTAATCATCGGAAAATCTGCACCATAACGCTCACCCGTTGCGGGGTTAAGGCTCACGGGCGATGTGGTACCATAGGGCGAGGCGAGGAAGTTGGCGCATACCACAAACCACCTTTCGGGGTCCAGGAATCGCCCCTTCTCAACCGTATGGGGCCACCACTCGGCAACCCTGCTATCGGCCGTCAGTGCGTGGCATACCCAGATGACATTATCCCTTGTCGGCGAGAGAGTTCCGTAGGTCGAATACTCAATCTCCAGCTCGGGCAGCACCGCGCCACACTCCAACTTAAAGGGTTCTTTGAAATACTCTTTCATATATTTTGTCTAACGACTAAAGTCTAAAGTCTAACGACTTTTTTTATCTAAAATTCCTCTGCGAGTGGGTTTAATTTTATCCCCCCGCGAGTGGGGTTTGTGAGGGGATTTCAAGGCACGCTCGCCAAGGCAACTCACCTACTCTGCAAAGGCAACTTCAAATGCCTGCTCAAAGTCATCAATAATATCCTCCACAGCCTCAAGGCCCGCCGAGATGCGCAGCAAGGTGGGCGAAACGCCTGCCGAGCGCTGCTCCTCCTCGGAGAGCTGTTTGTGGGTAGTGGAGGCGGGGTGTGTAACCACGCTTATCGAGTCACCAATCATAGTCATATGAGTAACGAGTTTGAGCGACTCAACAAACCTCACTGTCGTCTGGAGGTCGCCCTCAAGCACCACCGACAACACTGCCGACGAGCCAAAGCGGAAATACTTCTGCGCGTTAGCATACGAAGGGTGCTCCTCGAAGCCTACCCACTGCACCTCCTTAACCCTGGGGTGTGAGCGGAAATACTCCGCAAGGCGAGCAGTGCTCTCCACCTCGTGGCGAGTGCGCAGCGAGAGGGTCTGGAGTCCGAGCTGCATAAGATAGCTATCAAACGACGAAGGCGAGCAGCCCAAGTCCCTCAATGCATCCACTCGGCACTTAACAATAAATGCCATAGGGCCAAAGGCCTCGGCCAGCACCAATCCGTGGTAGCCCTCCGAGGAGGCCGAGAGTTCGGGGAACTTACCGTTCTTCCAATTGTAGGTGCCGGCGTCGACAATCACACCGCCCATAGCCGTACCGTGGCCGTTAATCCACTTTGTAGCGCTCTCAACAACGATGTCCGCACCGTGGTCAATGGGGCGACACAGGTAGCCACACGCACCAAAAGTATTATCCACAATAAAGGGAATATCCCACTTGTGGGCCAGGGCAGCCAGAGCCTCCAGGTCGGGCACCGAGCAGGCAGGGTTGCTCATCGACTCCACATAGATAGCCTTGGTGTTCTCATCAATGAGCCTCTCGAAAGCCGCCACCGAGTCGTTCTCGGCACGACGGCAGTCGATTCCCATCTTGCGGAAGGTAATCTTGAACTGATTGAAGGTGCCACCATAGAGCAGAGGGGCTGCAACGATGTTGTCACCAGCCTTGCAGAGCGAGGTCACAACAACCAACTGCGCCGACATACCCGACGAAACGGCCAGCGCACCAACACCCCCCTCAAGAGCAGCCACACGCTCTTCGTAGGCGCTGGAAGTTGGGTTTTGAAGGCGGGTGTAGATGTTGCCCATCTCCTTAAGGTTGAAAAGGTCTGCCGCATAGTCACACGAAGGGAACTCATAGGCTGCGGTTGGATATATGGCCGCGCCACGCGCACAGGTTGCGTCGCGATGGCGACCGGCGTGAATCTGCAGGGTTTCGAACTGCAATTTTTTCTCCATAACTGTATCTTTTATATTATTGTTATTCAAATTATTACTCAACCCACACACCCCTTTCTGCGGCTCACAAGCAAGAGCGCACAACGGCAGAGGCGTGGCGAATTATTAAAAATTCTTAAAAATTCGTTTAGGTACTTGATTTAGGTAGGTTCCACAGAGCGTGGAAGAGGTGGGGTGCGTAATCCCACATAGGTCAGAAGGTGTGCCTAACGGCACATTCGCATATCCATAATCACCGCCATACGGCCACTTGGGGTGACAGTAGCAAGAGAGGATATTGGGGTCCAAAAGCTCATTCTATCCGGCTGGTGATTATGTTTTCAATACAAAATTAGTAATTCTTCACCGAAATCACAACACTCACCATAAATAAAACACTTTTCGGGGATTCTTTTTTTGCGTAACGGGAAAAAAGATTACCTTTGTGGCATATTTAAACAGAAACCTTACATCTTTGCAAAACTCCATTCAACTATGAAGCAAGACAAAGTATTCGATACCAGCGTGCAGCTGCTCAAGTACAATGTGCTCAAAGAGGTTGTGCGCAGCGCCTATGACGGAACTCTCGACCGTGCCTACATCGACATCCCCAAGAAAATCTCCCCCGGCCCCAAAGCCGAGCTCCGCTGCTGCATCTACAAAGAGCGAGCAATCCTTCAGGAGAGGGTGCGTATGGCTTGCGGTGGCGACAAGAGCAACCCCAATGTTGTTGAGGTTATCGACATCGCCTGCGACGAGTGCCCCGCAAAAGGTATTCTCGTAACCCCCGCTTGCCGAGGCTGTATCAGCCACGCTTGTAAGGATGTCTGCCCCAAGGATGCAATCAGCATCGTTGGCAAGCGCTCGGTTATCGACCACGACAAGTGTATCGAGTGTGGCAAATGCACCCAGGCTTGCCCCTACGGCGCAATTATCAAACTCTCGCGCCCCTGTATGCAGTCGTGCAAAGTGAAGGCCATCAGCATCGACGAAGAGCAGAAAGCTAAAATCGACAACGACAAGTGCATTATGTGTGGTCAGTGCGTTATCGCCTGCCCCTTCGGTGCCATGACCGACAAGTCGCTCCTGCTGGACATTATCAAGATGTTGCAAAACGCCGAGAAGGAGAACTACAAAGTATATGCAGTGTTGGCTCCCGCCATCATCAGTCAGTGCCGCTACGGCCGCATCGAGCAGGTGGTTACCGCCATCAAGAAGCTCGGCTTCCACGATGTTGTGGAGGTGGCTATGGGTGCCGATGTAACCCTCTACAAGGAGGCCCGCGAGTGGAACGAGAAGAAACTCCTGACCACCTCGTGCTGCCCCTCGTTCGTGAGGTTCATCGAGATTAACTTCCCCACCCTCAAGCAGCACATCTCCCACACACCCTCGCCTATGATTGAGATTGCAAGGCTCATCAAGAAGAGCGAGCCCAATGCGAAGGTTGTCTTCATCGGCCCCTGCGCCGCCAAGAAGATGGAGTACACCCTGGAGAAGACAGGTGGTGCTGTCGATTCGGTGATGTCGTTTGAGGAGCTTCAGGCCTTCCTCGACGCACGCGACATCGAGACCACCGAGCAGGAGGATACCCCTCTGAACAACGCATCGTTCTATGGCCGTATCTTTGCCAAGGCTGGTGGCATCATCCAGGGCTTGCTGGATTTGGCTATGGAGCACCAGTTCGAGGATCTAAGGCCTATCTCGATGAGCGGTATCGACCAATGCCGTATGGAGTTGGCTAAGTTGAAGGTTGGCAAGAGCGAGTACAACTTCTTCGAGGGTATGATTTGCGAGGGTGGCTGCTTGAATGGCCCCTTGTGTATCAACCACGGCAAGAAGAACTTGGCCGACGTGGACAACTACGGTGCCGAGGCTACCGAGAAGAAGATCGACGCTTCGGTGGCCTACTGGAAGAACGTAACCGGCGAGGAGTAATCCTCACGCCACAT
>JAZQZA010000133.1:0-14258 GCA_045633765.1 Tidjanibacter sp.
AAACACGAATACTATGAAAAAGAACATCAGCGACCGCCTCGTAGCGGCCATCAACGACCAGATTAACGCCGAGTTGTGGTCGGCATATCTCTACCTCTCGATGTCACTCGACCAGGAGGCAAAAGGTAACAAAGGCTTTGCAAACTGGTTCTTCATCCAGTTCCAGGAGGAGCAGGACCACGCCCGCATCTTTATGAATATGCTCAATTCGCGCGGCGCCGAGGTTAAGTTGCAGCCCATCGCAGCAGTAGATACCGAGTGGGCAACCCCTCTGGCAGCTTGGGAGAAGACCCTCGAGCACGAGCAGGTGGTTACCGCACGCATCAACAACCTTATGGCCATCGCCAAAGAGGAGAAGGACTACGCTTCGGAGAGCACCCTCAAGTGGTTTGTGGATGAGCAGGTCGAGGAGGAGGAGAACGCCCGCGACATCATCGACATCCTGGAGAAGATTGGCGACAACAAGTATGGCCTCTATGAGTACGACAAAGAGCTCGCAGCTCGCGTCTACACCACTCCCTCGCCCCTGGCAAACAACGAGGCATAGTTGCCGAAAGAGTGAGCATTGCAAAACAACAGAGGAGTCCGCAGTTGCGGACTCCTCCATTTTTATTGGGCTCCCCCCACCCTTTACGATTATGTCGGGGGAAAAGGGGCACTATTTAGAAGTACTTAACCTCCGAGCCCTCAATGGCCGAAATCAGACCGTTGGCCAGCGAGCTTGCGCCAATGCGCCACAGGGTGGGCGAGCACCACTCCTTACCCAGAATCTCCTCTACGATGGTGTAGAACAGAGCCGCCTCCTCTGCCGAACGGATGCCACCTGCGGCCTTGAAGCCCACCTTGCGGCCGGTCTTCTGGTAGTAGTCGCGAATGGCGGTACACATAACAACGGCAGCCTCGGGGGTTGCAGCCACAGGAATCTTACCGGTCGAGGTCTTCACAAAGTCGGCACCTGCAAACATCGCCAGGAGCGACGCCTTGCGGATGAGCTCGGGAGTCTGGAGTGCGCCACTCTCAATGATTACCTTGAAGATGGTATCCTCGCCAGCCTCCTCGCGGAGCATTGCAATCTCGTTGGTCATAGGCTCATAGTCGCCCTCCAACATCTGGCCCACATTGATAACCACATCAATCTCGTCGGCGCCATTCTCAACCGCCATCGACACCTCCAACATCTTAACCTCCACGAAGGTCTGCGATGCGGGGAAACCACCGGCTACGCTTGTCACGCCAATATCGGTGCCCTCAACGCCCAGGCCTACAACATCCACAAAGAGGGGATAGACGCAGATGGAGGCCACATTGGGGATGTGGGGGTAGTGGGTCTGGAAATCGACAGCCTTCTTCACAAAGGCACCCACCGACTGCACCGAGTCCTTCTCGGTGAGGGTTGTAAGGTCGATTGTGCTGTAGCAGAGTTTATAGACCTCTGCATTTTGGTTGCGGATGGACTTTTCACGGCAGTCGGCAACAACCTTTGCCACCTCCTCGGCGCTCATTGCGGGGCCGTACTCGGCAAGTAATTTAGTGTACTCCATAGAGTTATATTTTTTATAGTTTCAATTCTTCTTTTCGGAAAGTTTTCAAAGATAGTGATTTTTTTTGAATCACCACACAATTACGGTGCCCGAAAGTTGCTCGGCATTCCTTTTGGCCGAAAAGCCGACACCTCCGCGCACCTCTACTCAAAGACCTCCGAATAGCTTTTCGCCCTCACCACACTGCTCGAACGGGCACACACAACACCTATACCGCCCTCCACATTGGTGTAAATCTGCACAGGCTCACCGAACATTGCCGCATTGTCGGCAAGCTCCTCGGAGCGCAGGTATTTGTAGAGGTGCTGGTCTATCTGGAAGCAGGCAACCTCAAAGCTTGTTATGGGCTCGTTCCAATAGTCGCTGGCGTACTCACACTCCATTGTGAGGGGATAGCCCTGAAGGCCATCTATCATCGTGTCGGCAAAGAGTGCGTTATCACCCCACCCTCCCAGCAGCTCATCGAGCACACCTTCGGCCTTGCCCTCACGGAAGGCTATGTCGGAGTACTCAAAATAGAGCCTTTGGGCATAGGCGTAGGGGTTGTCGTACTGCTTCACAAGCGAGCCACTGAGAAGGTAGTAGTTCTGCTCCCCCGCGGGGTCGCTAAACTCCACCCTCGCAGAGAGGTTCGTATAGCCCTCCTCCACCGACTCGGAGTGCTCAATGGTAAGGTCGCCCAACACGGGAGATTCGGGGATGGTAGCCGAGCCACTCACCCACTCGGGAAACTCGGCCGAGCTGGCACGAAGGGTTACTCTGTCGGCAACCTTGGGGGTGGTGGTGCCGATGTAATAGTGGTTTATGGCACCCCACGCGGTGGTATCCACAGCAGGGGTGAGCCTCTCCACAAACACATCGTTGATGTAGAGTTCCACGGTGCCGTCATCAATCACCGTGTCGGTGTTCTCCGCAAGGATGAAGACACTCCTCGAGTAGCTCGCCCTGACGGGCTCATCGGGTGCAAGCACAGCATTGAGCACAGGAAGGCTCCCCACATAATCGCCCTTGAAATCCACAACTGTCTCACATCCAACCAGAGAGAGCAGAAGAAAGAATACAACGGTTGCTTTATATAAAAACTTTGTCATAGCGCTTTAGAATTTATAGGAGTAAGTCACACTTGGGAGTATGGGGAAGATGGTGAGCTTCTTGAAGACATTCTTCGAGCTTACCATAACACCTCCGTCGGGCATCTCTTCGTAGTAGTTCTCGTAGGAGGGGTACATCAGGAAGGGATTCATATTGTTGTAGGCGTTATAGACGCTGATGTTCCAGGTGCGCACGCCATACCTCTTCTGCTTATGGAAACTCAGGCTCAAGTCCAGTCGGTGGTAGGGGTCGTAGCGGTAGTTATTGCGCGAGGAGATGTAGTCCCTATATCCGTGGTCCATATACTGCTGCGAGAAGAGGTCGTATGGCAGCGCCTGGTAGTATTGGGTAGCCAGAGTCGCGCAGTTGCCCGTATTATAAACCCAAGTGGCCGAGAGGTCAATATTGTCGGTGAGTTTGTGGGAGATGGTGATGCTCACATCGTGGCGGCGGTCATACTTGGCGGGGAAAGGCCTACCGCCATTGAGCACCTGTCCCTCCCTGTCGAAGAGGCGCATACTCTTGGCCCAGGTGTAGCCAATCCAGCCTGTGGTGCGCCCCACACTCCTCTGCAACAAGAACTCCACACCATAGGCCCAGCCGCGGCCCATACAGACCTTATCCTCCCAACCCGAGGTGGTGGCCATCAGCGAGGCGCCATCCTTATACTCCAGCAGGTTGTTCATCCTCTTGTAGTATCCCTCCACCGATATATCGAAGAGGCCGGGGATGTCGTAGAACAACCCTGCGGAGAGCTGCGAGGAGCTCATAGGCTTGATGCGCTCCGTTACGGGCACCCACAAGTCCGAGGGAAGCGAGATGCTATTATTGGAGAGCAGGTGGACATACTGTGTCATATAAGCATATCCTGCCTTGGCCGAGAGCCTCTCGGCAATCATCATTCGTGCGCTCAGGCGGGGCTGCAACGAGTGGTAGAACTCGCCACCCACCATAAATCCCGAGTAATTAAGTCCCACATTGGCCTGCAGACGCTCACCCACCGAGAGCTCGTCCTCCACATAGAGCACCATCTCGTGGGCGCGAATGAGCTTCTCGCCAAACATCTCGTCGATGGTGATGAGCGTGTCGGGCACCGTGGAGTTCTCCGGCTCGAGGTTCTCCAACGAGAGCGACATCTTGGCCACCGTCACATCGGGCGAGAACCTATGATTCACATACGCCGCACCAAACCTCACACTATGTTCCGTCGAGGGTGTCCAGGTCATATCCACCTTGGCCGAGAGGTCCTCAATGCCCGAATTGGCACCCATAGTCATATCCACAACCGAGCTGGTGCCCTCGGAGGTCGAGTGGGCCTCCGTACCCATTGCAAGGTCGTTGCGGTAGCGGGTATAGGTAAGCGAGGCGTCCATAAAGAGTCGTGGCGAGAGGAGGTGGTTCCAGCGTGCCGAGGCGACCATATTACCCCACTTCCAATTCATCTTGAGCCTCGTCTCATCCGTGGAGCCATCTGTTCCCGAGGTGTAACTATCCCTCACATTGAAATAGACTGCATCGTCGCCAGAATAGAAGCTCAAATAGAGACGGTCCGTATCGGAAAACTTATGCGTAACCTTGGCATTCAGGTCGTAGAAGTAGTAGCCGCCAAAGGCCCTGCCCGAATCCAGAATCGAGGAGGTGAGGCCCATCATCGCAGGCACCATCAACACATCGCTATAGGTCCTGCGAAGCGACACATTGAAGGAGGTGTGGCCCTTCCAGAGGGGGCCCTCGACATTAACCTTCGAGCTTATGAGTCCCACACTCACATTGCCGTGGTAGGCATACATATCGCCATCCTTCGTTCTCACATCAATCACCGACGACAGGCGACTCGAAAAGCGAGCCGGGAAACTGCCCTTGAAGAGGGTGACACTCTTTATCGCATCGGGATTGAAGGCCGAGAAGAAGCCCATCATATGGTTTACATTGTAGATGGGCACACCATCGAGCAGCATAAGGTTCTCATCCTGACCGCCACCCCTCACATAGATACCCGCCGAACCCTCCGAGCCCGCCTGCACACCCGGCAGCAGTTGCAGTGACTTGAGCACATCCTGTTCGCCAAAGAGTGTGGGCGTCGACTGTATCTGCGCAATGGGTATCTCTATAGCGCCCATCTGGGAGCTCAACGCGCCACTAAAGCGCCTGTCGCCATAGACCACCACCTGCTCAATGCTCACGCTGGCATCCAAATAGAAGTTTTCTGTCATATCGCCCGACAGCTCCAACTCCCTCACCAACGGCTCGTAGCCCACATACGACACCTCCAGCCTCACGCGCCCCGCAGGCAGTGTGAGCGAGAAGAATCCATACTCATTTGTGGAGGTTCCCACCGAGTGGACCTCGTCATAGAGGGTTGCACCCAGCAGTGGCTCGTGGCTCGCCGAGTCCATAATCTGACCACTTATTGTATAGCGCTGTTGCGCCGCCACCCTCTGTAGCGGAAGCAGTAGCATACATAGCAGAAGAAGTCGTGGGAGTAGTTTCATACTCAAAAACGGTTTGGTTCTCTATTATAGACACCCCAAGTGGGGAAAATGTTGCATCAAAGATAAAAAAAATCATCCACTTTTCCTATACCTATTATATATAGTCATACGCAGAGGTCCCGCTCACCCCCGACACAAAAAAAATGCAAGGCCCCGCCAATCGGCAGAGCCTTGCATTTTCTATCTATAATCCCCTGAGGAATTAGAGGTTTGCGATAATCTCGGTGAAGGTGATATCGTTCTTTGCAGTCTCCTTCAACTCGGGTTTAGCCTTGATGGCCTTCTGCAAGTAGGAGATAGCGTCGTTTGCATCGCCCTCTTTGATTGCGATAACTGCACGGAGGTAGTCAGCGTCTGCGAACTTAACACCCTTGAGAGCCTCTTTAGCACCCTCGAGGTTGTTGTCGCAAAGCTCAGCAACTGCGAGGTTGTAGCCAGCCAAGTGCTCTTTAGCCTGCTGGTACTCACCCTCCGAGATGTAGATAGCACCACGGGTAGCCTCAGCTGCGATCGAAGTCGAGGCCTCAACATACCTCTTTGCGCGCTCGGGATCACCGGTGTTCAACGAGATGGCAGCCACGTTAGCAGCAGCCTCGGGAAGCTCGCTTGCCTTCTCGAAAGCAACCTTTGCTGCCCTTACCTCGCCGTTGGCGATGAGGCAAACGCCCAAGTTGTTGTATGCAACAGCGTCACCGTAGGTGTTCGCAGCCAACGAGTAGATAGCGGTCTTCTCGCCGAGCTTGTTGGTGAGGGTTGCAGCGTAGAGCATATGCTCGATATCGAGGTTGGTATCGCCAGCCTTTGCAGCCTCCAGAATCTCCTCGTCGGTCAAACCAGCGTAGGTAGCCTGAACAGCAAAGCGGGTACGACGGAGCTCGGGAAGAATCTCCTCTGCCAATACCTGGAATACCTCTGCCATATTCTTAATCTCCTGCTCGCGGTCGATAGCCGAAGTGTAGAGGTTCAGAACATTAACGATGAGGTCTTTGTCCTGAATGTTGGACTGCTCAACGAGTTTCTTGAAACCGTCCCAGTCCTCGCCGTAGGAAGCAATCTCGAAGTTTACACCATCAACGCCTTTGAGCTCTTTCTTCATAGCCTTGGCACCCGACTCACTACGCTTCTCGGAGAGAGTAGCGTTGAATTTCTCGGAACCATCGGGCGAAGCGTAACCCGAAGCATATACATTACCAACGGTAATCCTCTCTGCCTCCTGGTTTGCAGCGATGAAGTCTTTGAAGAGAGCGATCTGATCCTGCGAAAGCTGTGCTTTGCGAACCTCTGCCGAGCTGATCTGGTATTTGATCTCAGCCTCTGCCATAGTGGTCGACGAACGCTCGAAAGCGGTGTTGATCAACTCATAGGTACCCTCCTCGTTCTCGAGAATGTTGTTCTCGTCGAGTACAAGCTCCTCGGTGCTCTCTTTGGTCCTGTTAACGCCCTCGGCCAGAGCCTCTGCGTCCGAAAGACCATCCTCCTCAAGCTCGTCGCCAATACCGTGAGCCAAGGTCTGGTATGCAGCGATACCCGAAGCTACAGCGTAGGTTGCGAAGGGAACGAAATCGGGAGTCTCTTTGCAATCGTCGAAGCATTTCGACTCGATGCGGAGCTCAAGTGCACCAACAACGCCCTTCTTGAAGGGGAAGGCGATGTGCTGGGTGTAGGAGCCACCGTCGAAACGGCTAATCTGAGTGTAGTTGCCGGTCACGCGCTCACCCTGAAGGAATTTGGGTGCGCAAGCGATCTCCTCGCCATTCTCATAAACAAACACAGGGGTAATCTTCAAGATAGCCTCGGTGTTGAAATACATCTCGGGGAAGGTGACGGTGAGGTCAGCCTCCACGGTCGAACCCTTAAGGGTAAGAACATCGGGGGTGCAGGTAAACTGAATCTGGTCCTGCTTCTTCTGCATCTTCTCATAGCACTCGCTACAGCCAACCAACATAGTTGCTACCATAGAAAGAACCAAGCCTACAGTTGCGAATCTTTTCATAATGTTTTGATTTTCTTTGTGTTATTATTGTTATTGTTCAAATTCGTCGTCATCCAACGCTCCTTTGTGCCGGTAGTGGTTTAGACCGACAATGCCGTTCTACACCACTACGACTAACAAAGGTAAAAAGTTTTTTTGATTATTTGCAGGTTCACACCTCAAAAAATACTTTTTTGACGCTACTTTTTATCCTTGCGCTCGGGACGGTGACCGCCTTTGTGCTCACCTTTGGGGCGTGCGGGCCTCTCTGCGGGCTCCACATAACCCTCGGGTTTCTCGAGCAGCACCTTGCGCGAGAGTTTCAGCTTACCGGTTTTGGGATCCGAGCCAATGAGCTTAACCTCAAGCATATCGCCCTCCTTAAGGCCGGTCTCCTCCATAGTCTCGAAGCGTTTGTAGTCGATCTCCGAGATGTGCAACAGAGCGTCCTTGCCGGGGAGAATCTCAATAAATGCACCAAAAGCAACAATCGAGCGAATCTTACCGTTGTAAACCTCGCCAATCTCGGGAACAGCTACGATGCCTTTAATGCGGGCCAAAGCTGCATCCATACCCTCCTTGTCCTGACCAAAGATATCAACGATACCCTTGTTGTCAACCTCGGTGATGGTGATGGTGGTACCGGTGGTCTTCTGGATATCCTGGATAACCTTACCGCCGGGGCCGATAACTGCACCGATGAAGTCCTGAGGAATGGTAATCTGTACGATGCGGGGAACGAAGGGACGGAAGTCCTCACGGGGCTCTGCGATGCACTCGGTGAGCTTACCGAGGATGTGCATACGGCCCTGACGAGCCTGCTCCAAAGCCTTGCCCAGAACCTCATACGACAGACCATCAACCTTGATATCCATCTGGGTTGCGGTGATACCGTCGGCAGTACCGGTAACCTTGAAGTCCATATCGCCCAAGTGGTCCTCATCGCCGAGGATATCCGAAAGGATAGCATACCTGTCGCCCTCCGAAATCAGACCCATAGCGATACCCGACACGGGTTTCTTCATCTTCAGACCCGAGTCCATAAGAGCCAGCGTACCGGCACATACGGTTGCCATCGACGACGAACCGTTCGACTCGAGAATGTCGCTCACTACGCGAACTGCATAGGGGTTCTCCTCACCTACGGGAACCATAGGTTTGAGTGCCCTCCAAGCCAAGTTGCCGTGGCCAATCTCACGACGCGAGAGGCTGCGTGCGGGTTTAGCCTCGCCGGTCGAGAAGGGGGGGAAGTTATAGTGAAGAACGAACTGCTCGCTACCCTGTGCGAGTACCTCGTCAATCATCTTCTCATCGAGTTTGGTACCGAGAGTTACGGTCGAGGGCGACTGGGTCTCACCACGGGTGAAGACTGCCGAGCCGTGGGCGCAGGGAAGAACGCCAACCTCGCACCAGATGGGGCGAATCTCGTCGGTCTTACGGCCATCCAGACGCTTACCCTCGTCGAGAATCATATTCCTCATAGCCTTCTTCATAACCTCGTCGTGGAAGTAGCGGTGGATCATACCCTTCTTCTCCTCCAACTCCTCCTCGGTGAACTGCTCGCAGAACTCTGCCTCGAGAGCCTCGAAAGCCTCGCTGCGCTCGTGTTTAGCGCTACCTGCGGTTGCGATTGCGTATGCTTTATCGTAGGTCTCGGCAATAACTTTAGCCTTGAGCTCCTCGTCGTTTACCTCGTGGCAGTACTCCCTCTTGACATCCTTACCAAGCTCTTTTGCGAGCTCAATCTGTGCCAAGCACTGGGGTTTGATGGCCTCGTGAGCGAACTTGATAGCCTCCAGCATATCTGCCTCGCTAACCTCTTTCATCTCACCCTCAACCATCAGGATATTGTCGTAGGTAGCACCCACCATAAGGTCGATGTCCGCCTCTTTGTTCTGCTCAAAAGTGGGGTTGATAATAAGCTCACCATTCACCCTGGCTACCCTCACCTCCGAGATGGGGCACTCAAAAGGAATGTCCGACACTGCCAGAGCAGCCGAAGCAGCCAAACCTGCCAATGCGTCGGGCTGGATATCCTTTGCAGCCGAAATGAGGTTCACGGTTACGAACACCTCTGCGTGGTAGTTCGAGGGGAACAGGGGGCGCAAAGCACGGTCGATAAGCCTTGCTACCAGAATCTCGCTGTCCGAAGGACGAGCCTCGCGTTTGAGGAAGCCGCCGGGGAAACGACCCGCAGCTGCATACTTCTCGCGGTACTCAACCGACAGGGGCATAAAGTCGCAATCGTCCTTTGCGTCCTTTGCAGCCACCACGGTAGCGAGCAGCATAGTGTCACCCTGCTGAACGATAACCGAACCGTCAGCCTGTTTGGCATACTTGCCAGTCGAAATGGTAATCTCGCGCTCTGCGTCGAGCTTGATTACCTTCTTGATCTCATTGTAAAGCATCTTTTTTCGTCTTGTTTATTATTGCATCCAAAAATTTGTTTGTTGTTTTCTCGTTCATTGCGCCCCCCTGAAAAGCCCTCTCGCACATATATGCGCCCGCGCGCGAAAGGAAAATTTCCCTCTATGAGGGAACTCCGCGAGGGTCACAAGTGGCCCTCAGGGGCAATCGCACCTTACAAACACAAAGCAAAGGCAAGAACCAAAAATTGGTAACATTGCCTTTGCTGTTGCATTCTCCTTGCGAGTAGCAGATTACTTACGGATACCGAGAGCTTTGATGATAGCCCTGTAGCGCTCAATGTCTACTCGTTTGAGGTAATCGAGCAACTGACGACGCTTACCTACCAGACGAAGAAGTGCACGCTGGGTGCCGTAGTCGTGGCGGTTCTGTTTCATGTGCTCGGTAAGGTGGCTGATACGGTAGGTAAAAAGTGCTACCTGGCTCTCAGGCGAACCAGTGTCTACTTTCGAAGCACCGTACTGACCGAAAAGCTCCTGCTTTTTCTCTGCGTTCAAATAACTCATTGTTTTGTAAAAATTTAGTTATGTTCCACTTTACGACGAATTCGCCTTATCCCGAATATCGCCAAAGCGTGGCGCAAAAGTACGCAAAAAATTCAAAATGCAAAATTCCGAATTCAAAATTTTTTGATTTTTAGCGATTTGAGCCCCAAAATTACCCCTTCACCTTCCTCAACAAAGCCAAACAATGGAAAAACCTCATTTGTGGCAGGCTTCAATAATTTGTTAACAAAAAAAGAGGCGGACACCCTTTCGGGAGATTGTAATCTCACCAGGGAATTACTATCTTTGCCGAATGAAAAAGTCAAAAACACTACTACTAATACTCCTTGTGGGGGCAGTCATCGCTCTGATTGTGAGGGACTGCAACCACAACACCACATCCAAGGTGCTGCCCGCCACCAAGTTGAGCGGACAAGCCCTCGGCACCATCTACAACATTACCGTCGTGGGCGAGTTGCCCGAAGAGTTCTCCGTTCGTCTGGACTCGCTCTTTGACGCCGCCAACCGTTCGATGAGCATCTTCGACAAGAACTCCCTGCTGAGCCGTATAAACAGAGGTGAGGAGCAGGTGGCCGACTGCCACATAGCCCGTTGTGTGGAGGTCGCCCTTGAGGTGAGCCGACTCTCCGGCGGTGCCTACGACATAACCATCGGCCCCCTTGTGGAGGCATTCGGCTTTGCGGGCAAGGACCCCAACTACACCATCAACACCGACTCGCTCCTCGAGTTTGTGGGCTACGAAAAACTCCACCTTGAGGGTGGGCGAATCCTCAAGGCCGACCCCCGTGTGCGCATCGACCTCAACTCCATAGCCAAAGGCTACACTGTCGATTTGGCCGCCTCGCTCATCGAGGAGTATGGTCTGAAAAACTACCTCGTGGACATCGGCGGAGAGATTGTATGTCGGGGCACCAATCCTCGTGGCGAAAAGTGGGGCATCGGCGTAGAAACCCCCTTCGAGGGCAACTACTCAACCACGGGCGAACACATAACAACCATTGTGCACATCTCGGAGGTGGGTATGGCCACAAGCGGCAACTACCGCAACTTCCACACCGACTCCAATGGCAACAAGTACACCCACATCATCGACCCCCGCACGGGCGAAAACACCTCCTCGTCGCTCCTCTCGGCCACCGTCATTGCCCCCAGCTGTATGTTGGCCGACGCCTACGGCACAATGTTCATAGCCCTCGGCCTTGAGCGCTCACTCGAGTTGGCCGAAAAGGAGAACATCGCCGCCCTGTTCATCTACGACGACGGAGGCCAAATGAGGGTCCACAAAAGCAAAGCTTTTGAATTCAAAATTCAAAATTCAAACCTGAATAATAGCGATGACGAACGAAGAGATACAGATTTTACAAGGACTAAACCCCGCACAGGAGGCTGCCGTGAGGGACTACACACACCCCTCGCTCATTGTGGCCGGAGCCGGCTCGGGCAAAACCAGGGTGCTCACCTGCCGCATAGCGTGGATGATTGCCCAGGGCGTGGCCCCCTACTCCATAATGGCACTCACCTTTACCAACAAAGCCGCACGCGAGATGAGGGAGCGTATAACCTCACTCGTTGGCGAGCAGAAGAGCCGTTATATCTGGATGGGAACCTTCCACTCCGTATTCCTCAAAATCCTCGCACAGGAGGTGCAACACATTGGCTATCAGCCCAACTTCACCATCTACGACACGGGGCAGAGCGAGAGCCTCGTTAAGAGCATCCTCAAGGAGATGCAACTCAGCGACGAGGTCTATAAACCTCGCGATGTGCGCTCACGCATATCCCTCGCCAAGAACAACCTTGTGACACCCGCCTCCTATGAGTCGAGCGCACAACTTATGGAGGAGGACAAAAAGCGCCGTCAGCCCCAATTCTGGCAGGTCTATAAGAACTACTGCGCACGCTGCAAGCAGAACAACGCTATGGACTTCGACGACCTCTTGCTGCAGACCAACATTCTCTTCCGCGACCACCCCGAGGTGCTGGAGAAGTACCAGAAGCGTTTTCCCTATATTCTGGTCGATGAGTACCAGGACACAAACTATGCGCAGTACCTGATTGTCAGGAAGTTGGCAGGCGACAGCGAGAGCGCCAATGTGTGTGTTGTGGGCGACGATGCGCAGAGTATCTACTCCTTCCGAGGCGCAAAAATCGAAAACATCTTCCGCTTCCAGAAAGATTTTCCCAAGGCACGAATCTACAAACTCGAGCAGAACTATCGCTCGACACAGACCATTGTGGATGCGGCCAACAGCATCATAGAACACAACCAGCACCGCATCAAAAAACGCGTCTTCTCGGAGAACAATCAGGGCGAGAAGATAAGGATTGTGAAGGCCTACACCGAAGGTGAGGAGGCCCAGATGGTTGCCAACGGCATCAGGGGCACCAAGATTAAGGAGGGTTGCGAGTGGAGCGACATAGCCATCCTCTACCGCACAAATGCCCAATCGCGCCCCCTCGAGGAGGCTCTGCGCAAGAGAGATATCCCCTACCGCATCTATGGCGGCCACTCCTTCTACGACCGCAAGGAGGTGAAGGATGTAATGGCATATTTCAAGACCATCGTCAATCCCCGGGACGACGAGTCGCTGTTGCGCATCATCAACTACCCCGCACGAGGAATTGGCGATGTGACCATCGGCAAGATTCGTGCTGTGGCCCAAAGCAAGGGTGTGAGCCTGTGGGAGGCCATCCAAAACGCCTCTCCCGAGGAGCAAGCCCTCTTTGGCAAAAAAGTGTTGGACTTCCACGCACTCATCCATAACCTATCGCTCGCAAGGGCAGAGAAGACACTCTATGAGTTTGGACTCGAGGTTGTTACCCGTAGCGGAATCCTCTCCTCATACAAGCTCAACCCCTCGCCCGAGAACGAAAATGCGCTCCAAAATATTGAGGAGCTTTTGAACTCTATGCAGAACTTCCGCCACGAGATGATTGAGGTGGAGGGTCAGGAGGAGGTCACCGAGCCCACGCTGGAGGTGTGGTTGCAGAACATCTCGCTGCTCACGGATATGGACTCCAAGGAGGATGGCGAGCGCAATTGGGTGACGCTCCTGACGGCCCACTCATCCAAGGGTTTGGAGTTCGACCACGTCTATATTACGGGTATGGAGGAGAACCTCTTTCCGAGCGTCATCTCGCTCACCTCACCCGACCAGATTGAGGAGGAGCGAAGGCTTTTCTATGTGGCAGTAACACGCGCAAAGAAGTGTGTTACAATAACCTACGCGGGCTCACGATTCAAGTGGGGAAGTATGGAGTTCAGCCGTCCCAGCCGTTTCCTCAAGGAGATCGACAGTCGCTATCTCGACGCCCAATTCGATGACGAGGAGGAGAGTGAGGAGCGCCAGAGGGGCCGCAGTCAGATTGACGAGCTCAAGCGCCGATTCGACCAGCGCGAGGGACGCACCATCGTTGAGCGCCGCGAGTTCCAGAGCCGCACAACGCCCGCCACACCACAGCCCACAAGGCCCAACATCAACAATATGAAGAGTGTGGGCGTGCGTAGCGGTGAGTCGGAGCAGGTGGTCTCTGCGGGCGAGTACGCCGTAGGGCAGAGGGTGAGCCACGCACGCTTTGGCGGTGGCCGCATCGAGGCCCTCGAAAGGCTCTCGACCGACACCAAGATAACTGTCCTTTTCGACAACCCGCTTGTGGGCAAAAAGGCCCTCTTGGCAAAGTATGCCAAGTTGAAAGTTGAAAGTTGAGAAAGGGCCGAAAGGCAATAAAGTATCTAGGGTATGGCCATCTCAACAATTTTGAATTTTGAATTTTCTCAAGCCTTAGGTCAGTTAGACCTTAGACTATAGACCTTAGACAAAGAAAAAATGAGAAGAGAGGAACGATACAGAGGTATAATCGACTATTTTAGCGAGGCTATGCCCGTGGCGGAGAGCGAGTTGGAGTTCTCGTCACCCTACGAGCTGGTGGTGGCCGTTATGCTCTCGGCACAGTGTACCGACAAGCGTGTAAACCTCACCACCCCCGCCCTCTTTGACCGCTTCCCCACCCCCGAGGCGATGGCCGCCGTGGAGGCCGAGGAGATATACCCCTACATCAAGAGCATCTCCTACCCCAACAATAAGGCACGAAATCTGGCCCGTATGGCCAAGATGCTTGTGGGTGAATATGGGGGCGTGGTGCCCGACACCGTCGAGCAGCTCGAAAGGCCCCCGGGCGTGGGGCGCAAGACCGCCATTGTGGTGGCTGCCGTGATGTTTGGCAGGGA
>JAZQZA010000134.1:0-10238 GCA_045633765.1 Tidjanibacter sp.
CCACCTCTGGTAAGCAGCGGGGTCGCTCTGTGCAGCAGCAAGGAAGCTGTAGAGCACCTCGGGAGCGGCGTTGAACACGGGCGAGATGAAGTTACCGTTGACCATATCTTTCATCTCGGCCTCCGAGATGGTCAAACCCAACTTCTCGAACGAGGGTTTGAACGAGTAGGTCATAAGCATATCGTTCCAAGCCTCCTGGTAGATTGCATCGTAGGCTGCCGAGTCGAAAGCGCTCGAGCCCTGAACCATTGCATAGATATTCTTCACATTCTCGGCGTGAACAAGGAACTCCTGGTACTCAATGTTCTTACCGTTGATTTTACCTACACGGCTAGCGCGCGAAGAGAAAGTGCTGCCGCTGCTGAAAAGGTCGCCAAGCAAGAAAGCGACAAGACCAACGGCGATAACGACAGTTACGATAACGCCACCTTTGGTCCTCAAATCATTCAAAGTTGCCATACTGAAAGTTTTGTTTTTTATTGTTTATATTTTTTGTTCGTTCTCTCTTTTACAAAATTGGCCTCAAATATAGGTATTTTCTTCGAAAATCCTATCACAAAACCCTAACTTTTGCCAATTCTACCCTCGAAGAGGTCGATTTTAGGATTTTTATCTCCTTACCCTCGCTCTCAATGATGGTTCCCTCGGTGGGAATACTACCGTAGCGGTCGATAATATAGCCCGCCAGAGTGTCATACTCGCCCTCCTCCGAAAGGCCCAGCTGGTAGCGCTCATTGAGATAGGCCACCTCCAAGCGGCACGAGAATACCCATTGGTTATCCTTGAGCACCTTCTCGACCATCTCGGGCTCGTCGTGCTCGTCCTCAATCTCGCCCACAATCTCCTCCAGCACATCCTCCAGAGAGATGATTCCGGCCGTACCTCCAAACTCATCAATCACCACCGCAACACTCTGCTTGGTGCGAATCATTTCACCCATCAGCCTCTCGGTCACCATCGTTTCGGGCACATACCTCACGGGGATAAGTATTTCGCTAATGCTCTGTGGGTTACGGAACAGACTCTTGGTTGTCACATAGCCCACAATATTGTCGATTCCGTCCTCGCACACAAACAGTCGCGAAAAGGAGGTATCGATGAAGCGTTGAGTCAGCTCCTCGATGGTGATTGTGGACTCAACGGCCTCCACATCCACCCTCGGCACCATACAGTCCCTCACACGCAGGTCGGAAAAGTCGAGAGCATTCTGGAAAATCTTAATCTCATTGGTCTGCACCTTCTCGTTTTCGGCGCTCTCATCAATCAGATTTTCGAGGTCTATCTTTCCGAAGCTCTTGATGTTATGCTCCTCCTTAACCTTGAGTCCCACCAATCGCAGAATACCAAAAGAGATTGCCGTGGAGAGTTTGGCTATCGGGAAGAGAATAAGGTAGAAAAGATAGACGGGGAGTATGAGCGCTTTCAGGAAGGCATTGGGGCGCATCTTAAAGACACTCTTCGGGGTAAACTCGCCCAAAAAGATAATCACAATGGTTGAGATGAGGGTCTCAACGGCCACCGCATCCTGCGGCAGAGAGGGTATCACAAAGTGGATGAGTTTGGTCATATAGAGCGAATAGACAACAAGCACAATGTTGTTTCCCACAAGCATTGTGGTAATATATTCGCCGGGCTTGGTCGCAAAAAGGTCAATGATGCGACCCACAAAGCCTCCTCGTTTGCGGTCTATCTCCATACGAAGACGGTTGGCGCTGGTGAAGGCTATCTCCATACCCGAAAAGAAGCCGGAGAGGAGCACCGACACCACCACAATAACCACAACGCTTGACAAACTATCCATCCTTCGAAAAAAATGTCGCCTTACATTCGGCCCCTTCGTCGCATCATTAGGGCCTACCCACACCGCCACGGCGCAACTTCTCCTGACGGCGTTGTTCTTGTTGTTCGAGGTAACTCTCGTTCTCCGAGGGGCTATAGGATTGTGGACGCTCCACACTCTCGGGCTCGCCATTGGTGCCCGAAGAGGAGCCTCCCTCGTCGTCCGACTCAACCCACATTCTACCCTCGCTCTCCTTGAAAATCCACTCCTTGAACTCGGAGTCGGACTCGAAGCCCTCGCCCACAAATTCGTCGTAGCCATCGACAATCCTGCTATCTACATTGGAATAGACTTTGTCGATTTTCTGGTTCCAGAAGAGCTGCTGGGTGTGGAGCTCGCGCCCATCGGCACTCTCGCCCACAACATTACCTCGCGTCTCCCACAACTCCCTCTTCTCGTAGAAGATAGCATAGTCGGCACGGAGCCTCGAGGCCTCGCCGCCGAGCGAGTCATAGGTGATGATATTTATGCCATAGCGGAACTCCATATAGGGGTCCTTGGCAAACTCATAGCGCTCCATCAGAGGGGTCCAGAAGCGATACTCCTTCTCGCCGTTGGTGCTGAAAACCATCGTGAGAGAGTCACTCTGCTGGGTAATCATCGCCTCCATATTGAGCTCCCCTGTGGCCTGACGGCCAGAGCACGAAAACAGCAAGATAGCACCTCCCAAAAGAGATGCTACCATTGCTATTTTATATAGGATTGTTCTGAACACTATTTGTTCGATCTAACGGTGGTGTTACCTGCAGCCCAACCACAGTTTACATAGTAGGACTGACCATCCTGCAAGCCACGGAAGAAGCAGTCGCTCTGTTTGGGGAAGTAGCCGCGGAAGGTACCCATCAGCCTACCACACATATCCTGCAACTCCTGGTTACCCTCGGCAAGACCACGAGCCTTGGCTACGAGGTCGTATGCCAACCAATAAACGGTCTGTTTGCTGAAGGCGTCGCCACCAACCTGGGTGTAGGACTGTGCCAAGAGAACATATGCCATAGCGTTGTTGGCGTCGAGCTCGATAGCCTGTTTTGCATAGGTTGCAGCCTCACGAGCAGCACCAGCGTTAAGCTGTGCACCTGCGAGCTGAACACAGAGAGTTGCCTTGAGGGCGGGATCGCTCTCGGTCGAGAGTGCAGCACGGAGATACTCGATAGCCTTGGCAGCGTTGCCCGACTTCTCAAATGCGTCAGCCACACGGCGAGCAACCTCGGTCGAGGGAGCCACAGCGTAGTACTTCTCGCAAACATTCAGATAGAACTCGCTCTGGCATTTGTTACGCGACATCAGATTGTAAACCTTTGCCAACAGAGCAGCATCGTTGGGGTTCTTGGTAATCCTGTTGCGATAGATGAGCTCGAGGTTGTTGCAATCTGCAGCACCCGACGAGATAAGAAGGTTATCGAAGGTGTTCTTTGCCTGCTCGTCGGTAACCTGATCCATCTTGGCAGCCAAGAACTCATACTCACCCATAAAGTGGTCGGTCTCAACATTGAGCTCCAAGTACTCCTCAACGAGAACGCTGAAGTACTGGTTGATGAAGGTTGCGTCAATCTCGGGATCCTTCTCAATAGCCATACGGAAGAGGTTCAACATACCCTGCTTGTCGTCCGAACGATACTGGAAGTAGTCTTTTGCTTTCTGCTTGAGGATGTAAACCTCGCCATACTCCTCGTGGTCTTTGAAGGCAGCCAGACGGTAGTCGTAGAGCTCCATCAGTTTGTTTACGTGAGCGCTCTTCTCCTCAAGAGTCCTCGAGAAGATAATCCTGTGACGATAGATATCGGCACCGGTAGCATAGATACCAACACGAGCTGCGGGACACTTCTCAATCAGAGTGTACATATACTCCAGAGCCTTATCATACTCCCTGTTCTTGAATGCGGTCTCAAAGAAGTTGAAGGTTGCAACATTCTGCTCCCTCTCCTCGGGTGCACCCCACTCCTCACCGAACTTGTTGGTGGAAGAGGTCTGCTGCTGCTCAACAAGAGTACCGTCCTTCTTCTGTGCAGCAACCAAGCGAGCAAGTTTCTCTGCCTGTTTGATACTATCCTTGATGGCTTTCTCACGAGCCTTGCGAGCCTTCTCGGCCTCCTTCTGGGCCTTCTTCTCGGCTTTCTCGCGAGCTTTGCGCTCTGCGGGAGTCTCAACCTTCTCGGTCTGCTGGGTCTGTGCCAACACGGTAGTAGTGTTCATTGTGCCTGCCAATACAAGCGAGAGCACAAGCATCGATTTGATAATGACTTTTTTCATTGTGTTTAGGTATTCTTTATGTTTGTTGTTTGTTAAGTATTCCTTCTTGTTCTGCCTTCGGAGCCCACCCCATTAGTCGTACTTCATCTTCACAAACCAGTAGTCCTCACCGAGGAAGCTGAAACCGATTGTGAATTTGAGGTAGTTCTCACGAGAGAGTCCCGCCTTGGTTGTTCCCCTCTGGCCCAGCTCCAGACCGAGGTTCACATTCGACAGGCCCGTCATCCTCAACGGCATTCCCACACCAAAGGTGAGTGCCACATCCGAGATGGGTTGATTGTTGAGCACCAAGTAGTTCTGGCCCCAGCGCACACCCGCACGATAGGTAAACCTGTTGAGTGCGTTGCGAACATCGCCGGGATTGGGGGTGTACTGACCACCCACCCTCACGGTGCTTGTATTGCGGAAGGAGAGCACATCGGTCACATCACCGCTATTCCTTGTGCCCCAATCGGCCCACTCATAATCGGCGCCGAAGCTAAACTTTGTCTGGTGGTAGTAGAAGCCCACAGCACACACACTTGGCATCTGAAGGCTCGATTCGTAGGTGCGATCCACAACCGTCTCACCGGGCAGAATATTCTCATTCAGAGGTATCTTCTCAACCACCTCGTTGCCCATCTTGCCGCCAAACTTATAGGTCGCACCCACAGTCAGCACATTTCTCTCGCTTGCCAGCGGAGTCCACTGCAGACCGAGGCTGCCGAAGAAGCTATTTACATACTCGGTCGAGGTGCCGCTCATTGCATAGTAGAGGCCGCTACCCGTAATGGTTGTGGGCTGAACGCTAAAGGTGCGCTCAATGCTGCCGTGGTAGTAAATCAGGTCTGCACCCAGCGAGAAATTTTTGAAAAGCTCATAGCCCGCACCGAGCTTGAACTGTGTAATATCGCCCGAGCCCGAGTAGGAGTAGAACATCTGACCAATGCCAGCCTGCACATCCACATTGTCGTCGTAGCGGTTCACATTGTAGCCCACCGAGCTATAGGGAGTGACGCTCAAACCCACACCGAGGCCCTTAACCAGGGGGAACGACATCGAAATATCCCTCACATTGAAGGTGTTGAACGAGGTCTTTGCGCCAGCGCTACGGAGGTAGAAGTTCTGGCCCTCCATATCGAAGTTGGTCAAAAACGAGTTGTTCCTCACGGAGCTATACGATGCAGGGTTCAGAGGATTGACATAGAGGTAGTTGCGGAAGCCCACAGAAGCACCACCCATTGCGCGCGTCACTGCGATACCCTCGTTGTGAATATCACCGATTCCGTAGAAGGTGTAGGGCGAATAGGTATTAAGGCTACCATCCTGTGCGAGGGCCCTCTGACCACCAAGGCAGAGTGTCGCAAGCACCACTATTGACAATATTTTATCTCTCAATTTCATTTCCTAATTTTCACTCTTTTGCTTCAAGCCATATAGACTATGTCTATACAACTTGCAAATATCGTATATTTATCTCTCTTTTCAAAGTTTTTTTGGCCATATAAAAGAAATTTTGCCCCGTGAGGCAAAATTTCCCTGTTTATGGATCCATATTTCCGCCTCAATGGGGCTATTTCCCACCCTCCTGGGTGAGTGCTTGCGATATCTGATCGAGCACCTCACAACCCTCCGAGAGTCCCTCCACACCTCTAACGGTCAGATAGACTTTATTATTGTTCTGTTTGAGAACAAACCTATCGCCTCGGGAGGTGATGTAACGCAGAATACCGCTAAAAATCGGGCTCTTATAGTAGAGGTTGCGACCATCCGAGGGGAACCACAGCAGCATAAGGCCATTTTTCACCTTCACCCTCTCAATTCCCAGCGAGATGGCCCTCCAGCGCAGACGCACCACATTCACAAGTGCCTCTGCCTGTGGCGGCAACTTACCAAACCTATCCTCCAACTCGGCCACAAAACGCCCCATCTCCTCCTCGGAGGTGATGCCATCCAAGCGGCGGTAGAGCTGGAGTTTCTCGCTCACCTGTCCCACATACCTGTCTGGCAGCAAGGCCACCTGATCGGTCTCCACCTGCGAGTCGGTCACATAGTTCACACCTTCCGGCAGAGCCACCTCCGAGCCACCTCCGATTAGCTCATCAACACCCTCTGTGCCCTCCGTGCGGAGCTCCGTAATGGCCTCCGAGAGAATCTTTTGGTAGGTCTCAAAACCCATATCGGCAATAAATCCGCTCTGCTCGGCACCCAAGAGGTTACCCGCACCGCGAATATCCAAATCCTGCATTGCGATATTAAAGCCCGAGCCCAAATCGGAAAACTCCTCAATGGCCCTCAACCTGCGCCTTGCATCACTCGTGAGCATCTCATCCGGAGGCGAGAGCAGATAGCAGAAACTCTTCCTATCGCTCCTTCCCACCCTGCCTCGCAGCTGGTGTAACTCGCTCAGGCCGAAGCGATGGGCATTATTGATGATTATCGTATTGGCGTTGGGAATGTCGATGCCGTTTTCGATGATGGTCGTCGCCACCAGCACATCATACTCACCATAGATGAAGTCCATAATGAGCTTCTCGAGTTGCGGGGCAGGCATCTGGCCGTGGCCCACAACCACCCTTGCCGTTGGTCGCAGCTTTTTGACCAGAGTGGCTATGCGCTCAATATCCTCAACCTTATTATGCAAGAAATAGACCTGACCACCCCTATCCAGTTCATAGTCAAGAGCCTCGGCAATGATAGCCTCATCGAAGGTATGCGACTCGGTGACAATCGGCTGGCGGTTGGGCGGGGGCGTGGAGATGACCGAAAGGTCCCTCGCACCCATCAGCGAGAACTGCAAAGTACGGGGGATGGGGGTAGCCGTCAGAGTGAGCGTATCGACACTCACGCTCAAGCTTCGGAGTTTCTCCTTGGCAGCCACACCGAACTTCTGCTCCTCATCAATAATCAGCAGCCCCAAGTCCTTGAACTTAACCTCCTTACCCAGTAGTTTGTGGGTGCCGACAATAATATCTATTCGTCCCTCTTCGAGGTCGGCAAGTATCTGTTTCACCTCCTTTGTGGAGCGCGTACGCGAGATGTACTCCACCCTCACGGGGAGTCCCTTGGTGCGCTCGGCAAAGGTGCGGTAGTGTTGCAGTGCAAGGATGGTTGTGGGGACCAGCACCGCCACCTGCTTACTATCACAAGCGGCCTTGAAAGCGGCCCTCACAGCAACCTCCGTCTTACCAAAGCCCACATCGCCGCACACGAGCCTATCCATCGGCTCCTTCGACTCCATATCGGCCTTGATGAGTTCCACAGCCTTCTGCTGATCGGGGGTCTCCTCCCACGGGAAGGAGCTCTCCATCTCAAATTGGAGGTAACTATCTGGCGAGAAGGCAAATCCGCCACTTGCCTTGCGCTCGGCATAGAGTTTAATAAGGTCACGAGCAATGTCCTTAACGGCCTTTTTGGTGGCCTCCTTAACCCTCTGCCAAGCTCCCGAGCCGAGCTTATAGATTTTGGGCGGGGTGTCGCTATCCTTGCTCTTGTAGCGCGAGATGCGGTGGAGCGAATGGACTTTTACGAACAGAGTGTCACCATCCTTATAGACAAGTTTTACTGACTCCTGCTCCTTGCCGTTCTCCACCGAGCGCACAAGACCGCCAAAACGACCAACACCGTGGTCGATATGAACCACATAGTCGCCAATTTTGAGCTGATTCAGCTCGGCAATCGTGAGGCTCTCCCTGCGGTCAATCTCTCCTCGGAGCGAATAGCGGTGGTAGCGGTCGAAAATCTGATGGTCGGTATAGAGGCTCACCCTCAGGTTCCTATCCGTAAAACCCTCGTGGAGAGTCATTTTCAGCGGCTCGAAGTGGGCCCTGCGATGTGTGGCCGCAAGCACATTTTCGAGGCGTTCAAACTGTGCGTGGTTCTCCGAGAGGAGGTATGTTGTATAGCCCTGCGAGGCCCTGCCCTCAATATCGTCGGCCAGCAGGTCGTACTGCTTATTGAAGGCCGCCTGTGGCTGGGTGGCAAACTTCACCTCGGCGCTGGCCGCACGCTTGGAGCTGGGGCGCGAAAGCACCATCGAGAGCCCCTGGGTGAGCGACAAAAAGGCCTTGGCAGAGGTCACCCTCAAGACGTCCTCGGCGGGGTTGTCACTATCGGCCAACAACTTACGCCTCAAATCATCCACCTTCGAGAGCGTGTGGTCGAGGTTATTAACCCACCACACAGCCTCACCCACATACTCCGCCACCGAAATCTTCTTCTCAGCGGCAAACCTCTTCAGGTCGGGGAGAACCGTCACGCTCTGCACCCTTTCGGTAGAGAGCTGCGAAGAGAGGTCAAAACGACGGATGCTATCCACCTCATCGCCAAAGAAATCAATCCTGAAAGGCTTATTCTCCGAGTAGGAAAAAATGTCAAAAATGCCGCCTCGCATAGAGTATTGACCGGGCTCGTGGACAAAATCCACCCTCTCAAAACCCAGCGCCTCGACCCTCTCCTGCAGTTGTTCCATAGGTATTCTGTCACCCACAACAACCGCCACCGAAGAGGCATCCACACTCTCGGCAGAGACTACATTTTCCGACAGCGCCTCGGGGTAGGTGCAGACGATGAGTTCCCCCTCGCGATGGTTGCGAATAGCCTCCAGAGCTGCCGTTCGTTGCACCTCGCTCGAGGCGTCGCCGCCACCGTAGCGGATGGAGCGTTTATAGCTCGAGGCGAGGAACATAACTCGCTCGGCATCTGTGAGTTGATAGAGGTCGCTTGCAAGGTAGGCCGCCGCATCCCTATCGTCGGCCACAAAGATATGCACACCCCCGACCTTCGTAGCCGCCACCGAGGCATAAAGAGCAAAAGCCGAACCTGCCAGAGAGGAAATCTCTGTCACGGTTCGGCTCTCAATATGCTCCACCAACTGCTTCAAAGGAGCAGTTCGTGCGGCTCGCTGAACAATCTCTTTTATGGGAGAGTTTTCAATCTTTTTTCTCATCTACATACCCTCCACACACCTCGAAACTACGGGCAAAGGGCCTTTCTATGCGAGCGTGCGTCGTTTCTTATCAACAAATTTGTACTCCACAACACCCATCGACTGGTCCTCCAGCAAACGGATGTCACACAAATAGCGCCTGCGCCATTTGCGACGGATGCTCCACAGACCACCCTTGGTGAGGTAGGCCCTCATAACGGGGTTCACCACAATCCTCAGGCTCCTCATTCTCTTCTCGATAGCGTAGTAGGCTATCTGATTCTCAATCTGTTTGTCGAAGAGAATCGAGGGCGAAATTTTACCCGTACCGCCACAAGTGGGGCAGGTCTCCTCGGCCTTGCTGATGGCCTCGGGACGCACCCTCTGGCGAGTAATCTGCATCAGACCAAACTTGGTCAGAGGCAGGATGGTATGTTTGGCCTTGTCGGTTGCCATAAGCTTCTGCATCTCCTCATACAGACGCTGGCGGTTCTCGGCCTTATGGAGATCAATGAAGTCGATTATCACAATACCGCCCATATCGCGCAGACGCAACTGACGGGCGATTTCGGCTGCTGCCGAGAGGTTCACATCCATAGCCGTACTCTCCTGATCATCGGCCACCTTGGCCCTATTGCCGCTATTGACATCGATGACGTGGAGTGCCTCGGTGTGCTCAATGATGAGGTAGGCACCCCTCTTGAGCGACACATACTTGGCAAAGAGCGATTTAATCTGGCGCGAAATGTCGAAGTTGTCGAAGATGGGCTGCGAGCCCTTATAGAGTTTGACAATCTTGAGTTTTTCGGGCGCAATGACCTTGATGTACTCCCTGATTTCGTTGTAGATAGCCTCATCGTTCACGTGGATAGCGTTGAAGGACGAGTTGAGCGAGTCGCGGATGATGGTGTTTGCCCTGCTCATCTCGCTCAGGAGCTGTACGGGAGGTACTTTGGTCTTGATTCCTTCGAGGGCAGACTCCCACTTTTTGATGAGTGAGAGGATATCCTGCTCGATGTCGAGGTCGCTCTTGCCCTGTGCGGCGGTGCGAATAATCACTCCATAATTTTTCGGAAGAATCTTATCGCATATTTTTTTAAGCCTCTTTTTCTCCTCGTTGGAACGGATTTTCTGGGATATGGATATTTTGTTTGAGAACGGAATGAGTACTACGTTGCGACCTGCGAGAGATATATCGGAGGTGAGTCGAGGTCCCTTCGTCGAGATTGCCTCCTTGGCAAT